>JBEPVZ010000010.1:0-34821 GCA_041690695.1 Candidatus Daviesbacteria bacterium
GTATTATTCCAGTCAACTTTATCAAGCGTTGTCGAGAAGACGATTTTAGACCAGCTATTCATCCGTTGAGCGGTTTCTGGATCAGATTTCAACGCATCATCCGTTGTCCAAAATTCGGCCATCATCTGGTAGGTGACTCTTCCGAATAGAATTGTCCCAATCTGGTCGAGTTGCTGAGTGGCAAATTGACCAAATTCCTCGTCAGTATTGTGCCAATCCAACTCGCCATCGGGTCCAGCATAAAGTCCATCAATGGAAATCATGTTAAAGACAATAAGTTTATTCATTTTTCTTTAATTCTAAATATTCTTGAACTCCTTTTAGCCAGCCGCCGCTAAAATAATCTTCAGGTTTAAAGGTCTTTAGATCAACCCAGAGCATCTTAGTGTGATGGCTGGTCATCTCCATCTTGCCCGATTCAAGGGTAGCTTGATAACCGACGGCAAAGATTCGAACAGTCGGCTTATCAGGAGTCGATTCAACTCGTTCATGTCGCATAAAAACGATTGGTTTGCCGAGTTTATACTTAACGTGTCCAAGCTCCTCGGCCATCTTCCGTCTGACAACTTCTTCAAGAGGGGTATTAAATTCACCTTTTTTGAGTCTGCCACCGGGCAGATCCCACTTTCCAAATCCGTCCTTAAAAATCAACAATTTACGATCATTTTCTAGGAAAATTTTAACGGCTACGAAATATAAATCTTTATCATCAGTGCTCATTGGCACTATTTTAACATTATCTTCGACCTGGATGGGCGGATAGCTTTGCACCTGTTCTTCTGATTCTTGTTATTAAATTATTAAAAGTTAGAATGGTTAAAACTGGTTTTAGAAATGAGCTATCTGGTCAACCTCAATATCTGATTAGACCGAAAGATTAAAGATTCTCAGTTAAAAAGTTTTTAAGTGCTACTAAATCTTTTTTATCCTGATCATAAAAATGGGTCTTGATTCCAAGAGATTCAGCACTTTTAACAGCCTCTTTATTATGTTCAAAATAGACTACATCGTCTTTGGTTAGACCATATTGTTCCAGAAACATCTGATAATATTTAGGATCACTTTTGGGCGGATCTTGAGCTAGAGTAAAAACTGGGTAAGGTGATTTGTCGAGTCCAAACTCTTTAAATCTTTCACCACTAGCCCCAGTTAAAAGAACCTTTTTATTAGAGAAAGTTTCAAGCAGGTCATACATCTCCTGGAAAACTGTCCCGTCCTCTAAAATAAGACCATAAATAGCATCAACTAAGATTGTTTTCATTTTTACCAATTATATACCCGATGTAAAATCCAAACCCACGTTGATTCGGGCAGAAAGCTTTTTAACCAATGTAGAAAGTGAGCATCAAAGCCAACAATATTATGCAATCCAGGATCAGATTGTCCGGCCACTTTATAAATTTTATCAGCAACTCTTTGGGGATGAGTTAATTTAGAGAGTAGAGAATTAGGATTAAAGGACTGTTTTTTATCGAGCTGATTTAAAGATTTAATTAACTTTTGATATGGGAAATCGGGTTGGTTAATTATGGGAGGATGTTTTTTGCTTTTCCAGATGTTAGTGCTAAAGACGCCTGGTTCGATATTACTGACCTTAATTCCAAACGGTTTAACCTCAAACCTTAACGCCTCCATGATCGTTTCTAAGCCAAATTTTGAAGAAGAATAAACGCCATAGAGCGGGAACGAGATTAAACCATTAATAGAGGTGACATTAATAACTCGACCAGATTTTTGAGATCGCATGATCGGGATAACCTCTTTAATTAATCTTAAAGGACCATAAAAATTTGTCTCATGTTGAATTTTAATCTCCTCAGTTGTGAACGATTCGACCGGACCTAAATACATGATTCCAGCATTATTGACTAAAATGTCTATCCGATGAGCTTCTTTAATAACCTGTGCGATAGCTCTTTTAACACTAGCCTCATCAGTTACATCCAGTAAAACAACTGACATGTTCAATTTTTCTTGAGCAGCCAAGTCAGTGAGCGTTTTGGCACCATCACTCTTGAGGTCTCGCATTGAGGCAAAAACATGGTAGCCATGTCGAGCAAAAGTTAAAGCGGTGTAATAGCCAAAGCCAGAAGAGCAACCGGTAATAAGGACAACTTTTTTATTGGTCACAGGGAAGAGTATAACAAACCTAAGTAGTTTTCTTTAACGGGTTTATAATACTAAGTCTTTTATCTCTCAAATAGAGCCCCCCCCAAACCATAATTCCTGTATAAACGGGAAACATGACATAGCCTAATATCGGAGCCCCGATTCGGAGTTGAGAAGCCACGGCTCCACCGAGGTATCCAGTCAATAGAATTGCCCCCAAAATAGAGGTTTTAGGGATGATATAGAGAATAAGGCAGACTAGCTCAATAACCCCAATTGGCAAGGCTAAATCAGCTGAATAACCGAGTTTAGCAAAGGTCTCGATGACGATTGGGATCTGAATGATATGAGTAATGCTATCGAAAGCTAAAAATAAAATGACAAACCCACTAATAATACGTCCAATTAAAAGTCGTTTATTTTCATTTATCTTGGTCATGAAATTATTTTACCATAGCCGCTGGTATACTTAACTCATGAAATCTCACCCGCAAACAATTAGAGAAATTCTAGGTTCAGACGTTATAGAGATTACCCCGATTCTTGGAAAGGGCAGTGTTAATAAAGTTTTTAAAGTCAGACAAAGTTCGGGAACGGTTATTGTCAGATTAAATTCGGCAGACAAATTTCCCAAGTTTCAAAAGGAAGCTTGGGCTCTAGATGAGGCCCAAAAGATCGGGATTCCTAGTCCAAAAGTTCTTGATTTGGGGGTTAAAAACCACCACTCTTTTATGATTCAAAGCTTTGTCGAGGGTTTAAATGGCAAAGAGATCATTGATGATAAAACTGATATTTGGTTTCGAATCGGCCAGCACGCTCGGCTTGTCCATTCAATTAAAACTATCGGCTTTGGAGAAAGAATGGCCTCGGCTGGTTTATTCGATGATACCTGGCTTAGATATCTAAATTACAACATTGATAGTCTAAAGCCTGATGATCAATTAATCAGTCGGGGAGTGATAACTATTGAACAATCCGAAAAGCTCAAAAAACTTTTCCAAGAGCTACTTAAAAAGCCATTTAAATTTGGAATGAATCATGGTGATCTGTCTTTGGCTAATGTCATTGTTTTAAAGAATGGGCAAGTGACTTTGATTGATTGGGGGGAGTCAGAATCATCAATTGTGCCATACGTTGACTTTATTGGCATTCTCCAAAACCATTTAAAAGAGGCTAGTCCATTGTTTGAATGGTTCTTGAAAGGCTACGGCCTGACCAAAGATGAGTATCTAAAGATTAAACCAGATCTAGAAGCGATTAGGCTTCTTAAAGCGGTTGATCTCTTAAGGTGGGCGATTGATAAAAAACCAGGCAAGATCAATCAGTTTTCAAAAAGGCTCCGAAAGTTGGTTAATCAATGAAACCAGCTGATTTTAGGACATGCCTTTGGTTGGAGCCACTAACCTTGGTACAAAGTAGATTTTGTGCCGCAGGTTGGGGATATCTGCAGCATTAATGCCTTGAAAACCACTCCTGACGCCGGCAAAAAGGTGTCTGAGATACTTCTCGCCCGGGCCTTTGTAGGGGATACTTTTGGAAACCCCTTCGGCAAACCGCTCATCGGGGGGTAATCCGTATAAATCGTAGCGGCTAACACTGCCGGCAAACCGCTGCATAATGACCTCTGGAGAACCCATTCCCCGAACACTTTTAGAATAGCGCTGTAGATTCTCATCCCACTTCTCCGTGGAAGGGGACTCTTCCAGTCCGGCTAAACCCGAGCCCATCATAACTGCGTCGGCGCCTAAACCGAGGCTAGCGATAATGTGCCAAGGTAAAATAATTCCGCCATCAGCAATGACCCCAATATGTCCGTACTTATTTTTCCAGAAATCTAGTTCATGGACGATATCTCGGGTGGCACTGCCAACCGCTCGGCCTAAGCCAATGGTGTCGCTGGTGGTACAGATCCCACCAGTACCCATCCCAACTCTAAAGCCATCAATAAACGGTCCGGCTGCGTCCATGGCCTGACGGACGGCGCTGGCTGAGACGACATTGCCAACGATGACGTCGACCTCCGGGTTGAGTGATTTGGCGTAGGCGGCTTGAGATTGATGAGATCGGTACATTCCTCGGGAATCAATGACGATCCCACTCACTCCAGCGGCGATGGCCGCCTCAATTCGAGGTATGGCTTTGGTCGGCAGGGAATCAACTGCCGCATAAACTTTGAGCTGTTTATTATGGTCTTTAGTCGCCAGCGTATCTTGCTGATTTCTGATAATGTCACTCCGAGTGACTAGCGCTACTACCAGGCCATTAGCGTTAACAATGGGTAGGGTATCCTTATTATGTTCTTTGATCACTCTATTGGCGGCTCGTAAGTCATCTTTATCAATCGTTTCTTCAGCTGACGCGACTATCAATGAGTCTCTGGGGGTCATGAGTTGTGAAACTGGGATTTCAGCCTCACCGGACTTGTCGTAAAGTTGAAAGTCTCTGGAGGTGACTAGTCCAATCATCGGTGTGGCTAGTGTTCCATCTTGGGTGACGGGGAAGCTGGAGAACTCATGTTCAGCTTTTAAGGCAAATAAGTCGGCCACTGTCATTCGCGGACTAATCACAACTGGATTGAGAACAAACCCAGCTTGGTGGCGCCTGACTCTTTCAACTTCTTTGATTTGATCCTCAATTGTCGGGTAGTTTAAATGGATAACCCCAATCCCACCCATTCGGGCCATTAAGATGGCCATTCTCGAGCCGGTGACGGTATCCATCGGAGAACTTATTAACGGCAAATGGAGCTGGGTTCGCCTTGTCAACTGGGTCGTCAGATCGATCTCGGAAATATTAACATCGACCAGCTCTTGTGGGACGGCAATAATATGATCCAGGGTAAATTCAGCTTGTTGGAGACCGGGATGTAACCGTTCGTGTACAGACATAGGTTACTAAAGGATCGTAGCAAAGATAATCGTTTGGGGCAAGTATTTAAGTAACAAATGATCTGTAGTAGTCAGAGTTTTTCATCTCTTGTATAATGCGCGAAATATGATTGAAGCCATGTTGACTGTTGGACCGCGAGCTAGTGGTAAATCTGAATTCTGTCGGAAGGCAATTCTTGTGGACCCTTCAATTAGCTTAGTTAGCCGTGATGAATTACTTATTGAGCTTTTTGGCGCCACTTCGCTTGATCCATACACGGGAGATCATTATCTTGCTGAAAAACAGATGTGGAAAGTGGTTGAAGAAAGACTTAAGTCTGGCTCTCATTCAAAGACGATCCTTGATACCTGGAATGGATCCTCAGAAGAACGGGCGTCTATTATACACATGCTTCGTAACCTTGGTGCCGATAAAGTTAAAGCATGGTATTTTGTAACTCCACTGGAATACGTTGATCAATGGTTTTGGCAAAAACCGGGAATCGCCAGAATGTCAAAAATGAGATCTCACCTCGGTCAGGAATTTGTTTTTTATAATGACGATGCTCCAAGGAGAGACTACAAATTATTTCACCAACTTGCTTTAGGAATTGAGTCTGATGGATTCGATGAAGTAACCAAAATCGACTCTATAACTACTCGGCTAGAACATGTTCTAGCCGACCAATTAAGATTATTTTAAAAACCTTGCTCCTCGACCTAGATTCGAACTAGGAACCTTCTCCTTACACTTATCCCTAAGTTTCCTTAAAGCGTGGACTATCTCATCTCCATATATTGCTACTTAGGAGCCGGACTCTTAGTCTCTGAACCTGTCCCAATATAAGTACTGGGAAGTGGCTGCGGATTCCCATATGTCGTTAGACACTTAGGCTTCCCGCAATTGACCCGATTTACATCTTTTTGTTTCCAAAAAGAGCTGCCTCCTGACAGGGAGCCGCTCTACCATTGAGCTATCGAGGAATATTAAGTTTTCAAGCTACGAGGGAAATTTTATCATCTAACAGTGCGTAAATCCATCCCAAGATTCGGCGATGCTCCTGCGAACGGAGAATCTATGGGCTATTTCAGAATACGAGTAGCCTTGTTGTCTTAAAGATTGAGCTTTGATCATTTCTTCTATCAGACCGTAATAACCCATTACTTGATTTACGAATGAACAATGGTCAATTACGTAGTAGTAGTTCCAACCACTCCAGCTCAGAGGAGCAAATTTGATATAATCAATAGATGTCTAAGAACCCGATTATTAACGCCCTAACTGCTGCAGGCTACATTGGCCTTGTTGTCTCTGTCATTAATCTCCTTTCTCTAACTCACAGAAACAAACCGGATACGGCTTTTGCTCCGGTGGTATTTTTATCACTGCTAACACTCTCAATTACGGTAATGGCCTTTTTGTTTTTTTACCAACCTTTTCAGCTTTTTATTGATGGGAAGAAAAACCAAGCGGTCAACTTATTTGTCAAAACGATTGGTGTCTTTGCCGTCTTTACCGCTGTGGTTTTAATTCTGCTTTTGTCTGGTCTTATTTAGTATGAACATGTTTAAGGCTGTAAAAGCCAAGACCGTCAAAGAATATATCGACGCTCTTCCTGAAGAAAGAAGACAAATAATGGAAGCTTTTGATAAATTCATGAAAGCTAACGCTCCCAGTCTCAAGCCAAATTTTCTCTACAATATGCCCGGCTACGGTAGTTTTAAAACCAGAACCTCTAAAAAGGAAATAATTGATTGGCCAACGATCGGAGTAGCAAGTCAAAAAGATTATATAAGTTTGTATATTTGTGCAATTTATGAAAATCAATATCTCGTCGAACAATACAAAAATGATTTAGGGAAAGTTAGTATCGGTAAAAGTTGTATTCGCTTTAAAAAACTTGAGGATTTGAACTTGAATACTTTAAAAAAGATTATAAAATTTGCCGAAAAATCTCCGGGACTTGTCGGGCTTGGAGCAGGCAAGTAGCAATTCTAACGGGCTAAATTCCTAGCAAACAAGCTTTTTACAAAAGTAACTCAACGAATTTCCTTCTGGAAAATTATCCAATTTCCCATAAAGTGTATAGCCCAGCTTTTCATAAAATCCAGGAGCTTGCCAGGAGAAGGTATTGGTGTAAGAAATTGTGCAACCTCTTTTAATTCCTTCTTCCTCAACCGCCTTCATTAGTTTGCCTCCCCAGCCTTGTCCTCGGATTGATTCATCAATCCAGAGCGACTCAATTTCCATCCCATTCCAAAGAAACGACACAATCACTCCTCCCAAAACCTTATCAGCAGGATCTTTTAGGAAGATAGAGTAGAGTTCTTTAGGTTTTCTGGGATGACCTTGGCTGGCGTGATTGGCTAATAATCCAGCCACTAAAGCTTTTTTATCTTCCGGATTTGGCTCGCCATCAGATCTGACAAATTTGAGATTATCCATGATTTAACTATATCTTCCCACCTCCGATGTGGCAAGATATAAACCCCGTGTTATAATTTTGGTATGAAACCAACTCTTATTCCTTATCTTAACTTCATGGGTCAGACTGGCGAGGCGATGAAATTTTACCAATCTGTTTTAGGGGGAGAATTAAAGATCCAAACTTTTGGGGAGAGTGGTATGCCGACTAAACCAGAGGATAAAGACAAAGTTATTCATGCTGATTTAAAAAATGAGGCTTTGTCGTTTATGGCCAGTGATGGTGACGCCGAACATCCTGTCCAGATGGGGGACAATATTCATATGAGTATTATCGGAACCGATCTAGAGTTGCTAACTAAATACTTCAATGGGCTAGCTGAGGGTGGTAAGGTTGATATGCCACTTCAAAAACAGTTCTGGGGAGATATTTATGGTCAACTAACTGATAAATTTGGTGTCCATTGGATGTTTAATTTTAGTGCCTCAGATGCCAAGGCCTAACACCGTTGAGGAATATATTGCCAGTGCCCCAAAAGAGCTCCAATCCAGGTTAAACCAGCTTCGCCAAGTTATTAGGACTACTGCACCTCAAGCTGAAGAAAAAATCAGCTATGGTATGCCATATTATGGTTATAAGGGGCGACTGGCCTATTTTGCTTATGCCAAGGAACATATCGGACTGTATATCCCCCCACCAATTATTGAAGATCATAAGTCAGAGCTTAAAAATTATGGAACTGCCAAATCGACGGTTCGTTTCCCAAATACGGAAGGACTGCCACTCGAATTGATAAAAAAATTAATTAAGGACAGAATTAAACATAACGATGAATCTAAAAAGAAGTAACTTTATTTGTGACTTTTGATATCCTTGTGAGTAATAGTTAGGTAACCCACAAATCCGATAATCAAAACCGTTAACATCAAGCTGACTTGTCCAGTCCCAACACCTAATCCTCCTAGGTTCTTAGCTCGTCCAATCCAATCAGCGAACGATGCTCCCAGTGGTCGAGTTAGAATATAAGCTAGCCAGAAGGCCAAAACCTCGTTTCTTCTAAATTTCCAGTAAGCCAAGGCAGGCAGAGCGATTAAGATGGTAAACAAAATACCTGAGGAAAAATAACCCAAACCGAGCGTTGTGGCAGTCATATCTCCGGCGGCTGTTCCTAGAGCGAAAGTGGTCATGACTGTTGCCCAATAAAATAGTTCACGTCGACGAGTTGAGATACTGTGAATAGATAAAGTTTTCTCGGTTTTATACCAGACAGCGAAAATAACCGCTAAGCTGATGGTGAATAGGGTAGTCGATATTAGATAAGGAACTCCAAAGCCTACGTGAAGTACATCTGCTACCATCGTCCCAAAAACTGCCACCATGGCGACAGCTAGCCAGTAAATCGATGGGATATATCGACGAACCCAAAATTGGAGGATTAAAGCTACTGCCAGGCCTGTGCCACCTAAAGCAACGGCAATAATTGGATCAAGTTGGTGGGCTAAATAATCTGAGGTAACCTCACCCATGCCAGTTGTTAAAAGTTTGATAATCCAGAAGTAGCTAGTAATTTCCGGAACTTTTCTAATCATCTGCTTTAATTATACTAATATTATGAGGGTGACCAGTAAATATGATATTAATTAACTATTCTTGGTCGTGGGCTTGTTGAAGAATGTTTGAGTCAATCTTCTTCATTTTTAACATAGCTTGCATAACTCGACCAGATTTTTCAGGATCGGGATCACTTAGTAGATTACCCAAAGCATCCGGAATAACTTGCCAAGACAATCCAAACTTATCTTTTAACCAGCCACATTGGCTTTCTTCTCCACCATCTGCTGTCAATTTGTCCCAGTACTCATCAACTTCGTCTTGGGTCTGACAATTAATCACAAAAGAAACTGCCTCGGTAAACTTAAAGATCGGACCACCGTTTAAAGCTGAAAAATGTTGACCATCGATCTCAAAGTCGACCACCATGGCTGATCCGGTGGGTTGGCCTGAAGCTTTAGCTCCCGCTTCATCGTAACGGTTAATACTATTAATTTTGGAATTCTTAAAAACTGAAACATAAAAGTTGGCAGCTTCTTCAGCTTGGGTGTCAAACCAGAGGAAAGGGGAGATCTTCGGCATGAGCTCTATTATATATGATCTTCAGTATCCGTTAAAGCAATTTGCTTAGTTTTATGAATAGTGCCATCTTTATGATGAGCTGGTGAGTAAACGGTATATAGCTTAAGTGGTTGATCAGATGAGGTATTCAGGACATTATGTTTCGTCCCCGCCGGAACTACAATCGCGAAACCATCTGAAACCTGATGTTCGACACCGTTTAAAATGACCTTACCTTGGCCTTTCTCAACCCTTAAAAATTGATCAGTCACTTCGTGAACTTCCATACCAATATCTTCATTTGGATTAAGTGACATGACCACTAATTGGGAGTGCTGGTTAGTAGCTAAGACTTGCCGGAAGTTTGAATTGGCAAGAGTCAGCCTCTCAATATTGTCGACAAAACCATTCATAAGTTTTCTAATAGTAACACATCAGATTTTGATATAATCAAATCAGATGAATGAAATTTTTCATAAGATTTCCAGTCGAGTTTCGAGTGCGACTGGTTCGCCAATGGCCTTTAGCGTGGCTATCTCAGTCATTATTATCTGGATTATTAGTGGTCCGGCTGCCCATTATTCGGATACCTGGCAGCTAATTATTAATACTGGGACGACGATTGTAACCTTTTTAATGGTTTTCTTAATTCAAAACACTCAAAACCGGGACTCAAAAGCCATTCATATTAAATTAGATGAGCTTTTAAAAGGAGTTAAAGGTGCTAGGACTGGTTTAGTTGACCTTGAAGATGTCTCAGATGCTGAGCTTGAAAAACTCCATAATGAATTTAAAAACTTACATGAGCATTATTCAAGAGCGATCACTAAAAGAAAGACTAACTAAATTTAATAATTAACGAGCTGGATTGCTTGTTAAACAGATTCTGTTCGGTTATAATAAATTCATGTTAAATCTTAGTTCAATCATGATCGGGACCATGCAACACAAAGTCATGGCTGATTTCTACGAAAAAGTCTTTGAAAAAGTTCCTGATATGAATGAAGGGGAGTGGTCGGGTTGGGTAGTTGGTAAAGGTTTCTTAGGAGTAGGTGAGCATTCTGAGATGTCAGGCAAGGCTAAAGATGCCGGTCGATTAATGTTTAATCTTGAGACTAAAGAGGTTAAAGACGAGTTTAATCGAATTAAAGATATTGATGGGGCACAGGTTGTCAAAGAGCCTTACGAGATGGGTGGATCTTGGATTGCCACTTTTGCTGATCCAGATGGTAATTACTTTCAGTTAATGACTCCTTGGGAAGACGCTAAATAATCCTTACGGCTTGATTATAATTGTTTTTGTTTATCGCAATTATTGACAAAAGATACTATTTGTCATAAGATTGATTAGTGGCGTACCTCGATTGGGAGGAGGATAAAAATAAGCATTTAAAGTTAGAAAGAGGGATTTCGTTTGAGGATGTGCAGGTAGCGATAGACTCAAGAAAATTGCTTGATTCCTATCCTCACCCTAATAAGCAACGTTATCCGAATCAGAGAATTATGGTGCTTGAAATATCAGGTTATGTTTATTTAGTGCCATATATTAAAGAAGGCCAAAAGATCTTTTTAAAGACTATTATTCCAAGTAGGAAAGCTACCAAAAAATATTTGAACGGTAAATGATTATGAAACTATACCAACTTGATTCAGAAGAGGAAGAGATTTTAAAAGCATACGAAGAAGGTAAATTAGCCAGAGTTGAAGACTTTTCTGAAGAGAAGAAGCTTCTCCAAGACGCAGCCCGCAATACATTAAATAAAACTAAAAATATTAATCTAAGAATGTCTGAAAAAGATGTTTATAAACTTAAAGTTAGAGCTGCCAAAGAAGGTATCCCTTATCAAACATTAGCTGCATCTGTTCTACATAAGTTCGCTACAGAATAATTTATTAAGCCGCTTTAGTTGTCGGTGGGTTTAATCCGGGAGTCAGTGGAGTAGGTTCCGTCCCTTCAGATGTTGTCGGTGGAGTAGATAGTGTGCCTAATTGTTCTGGCGTTGGTGCTGTATCGGCTGGCTCTACCGGTTGTTCAACTCTATCTTCTATCTTCAGTGATTTTAAAAGTGCATCATCCATTGGTGGAGTTAGAGGTTTTTCTGCAACTGGAATTGTTTTTCTGCCAGCAGTTGGTTCCAGTCCAACCGCAGCTCTAGGCGCATTAATAAAAGATTCTCGGGCGACTGTTCCACCAACCTTTTTTAAAATCTCGAGTAGACCTCCTTTAATATAGCTACCAGGTGTAGTTATTGCTTTTTTAACAACTGGAATTACTGGGGCTTCGTCAAGTGTTTCAGAAGTGGCTTCAGGAGCTGTGGTTTGTTGTAACTCTATCTCTGGTCCGCCACCGCCGCCTTCCATTATTTAACCTTCCGAATAACTAAAGTTTTGGCAACTTTATCGCCAACCCGTTGTTTTTGGCTACTGGTTAAGACCACAATCAAGCCGGTTAAATAGGGAATGACATAGGGAAAGGCATCGACAATCCGGAGCAAGTTTCTTAAAAAAGCTGAACCAAAGCTGATCTTGTTACCATTTAAATCGGTGACTTTGATGCCTAAAATCATTTTGCCCAGTGTTCCGCCGACTTGCCATTCCATGATAATAAAATACAAAATAGTTACGACAGAGAAGACCATCGAGGGTATGCCACTTAAAGTGCTTTGGGTAGCCAAGTTTGTGCTGGTACTACCAACGTGAGTGGTTGTCCCAAAAAAATGAGTTAAGACAGAAAAAAGAATCCCGATCAAGATGCTATCCACTAGAATTGCAAAGACTCTTCGCCATGTGACGCTGGTATTTAAGGTGCCAGCTTGGGGAGTAGTCATAGGAGCCGTCGCAGGGGGAACTGGCATAGCTGTCGTCGGTGGGGGTGTGGCTGGAATTTGAGGATCCATAAATTAACACTATCATTTCAATTAACATTTGTCGAGAAGATTAATAAAAGAGTAAAATATAGATAAAGAGGAGGGCAGAAAGTTTTTAACTCTCTGCCCTTTCTCTGGGTTCCCGATTTAGAACTTATCAGGATATTGCTTTACTATCGCTCCAGCTAGAACTCCAGCTGTTTTATTCATGTGATCAAACGCCTCCATTTGCTTAGCGTAAGAAGTCGTGTAGTCCTTTGCTGCATAAGCGTTAATCATGGCGACTAACTGATCAATATGCATATTAAAGGTTTGCTCCAAGACACTCTCTGGTAAGTTTGGATTAGCTTGACTTAAGAAAGCGGCTGAGGTTGCACTATAGCCTCTTAGATCTGAGATAGCTTTATCTTGTCCAGCCTTATCACCCTTTTTTAAAGCGGTGGTATAGTCGACAAAGAAACCGATATGAGCTCTCCAGTTCTTTAAGAAGGTAGCACCTGCTTCGTCTCCATAGACGCTACCAATCGCTTGTGAGATAGCAACGCTATTATCATCTAAAGCTTTGGCTGAAGCGTCAAAGTCGGCGCTGCCATCATAACCTTTCCGCATCGCCATTGATGCTAGATCGACATGTGCGGTCAAAGCACTGGATAAAGTATTCCGAAGATCAGATGCTTTAGAATCAGTTGCTCCACCCATCATGTTTCCAGACGCCATTGGCTGATTGGCCGCCATCATTGCTCCAGAGTCCGGCATAGCCTTTTTAGCTAAGCTGGCTCCTCCAAATCCGACAGCAAGTCCAATTACTAAGGCAATTATTGCAACCATCATTGTATTTGTTGAATTTGTCATTTATTTTTCACCCCCCTTCAAATCATTTGAGTTTTTTATAATTGTTTCTAAAACTTTAAAGTAGGTCTGGATTTCGGATGGGGTAATGCCTTCTAGTAACTTGCTCATTTCTAATCCGAGCTCTGTTTCAACGTTAGGCACTAAACTTTGAGCTTGACTCGTTAAAACGATCTGCTTAGCTCGACGATCAGCTGGGTCATTTTGACGCTTAACTAATTTTTTACTCTCAAGTTGATCAATTAAAGTGGTGACATGTGGAGCTTCAATTCCCAAAAGCTTTGACAGATCAATAAATCTTAAATGAGGTTGATTATAAAGGTGGCCAAGGGTCGACCATTCAACGGTTGTGAGCTGATATTTATCTAGAATTTGAATAACGTGTTCTCTTAATGTTTGATAGCCTCGAGTTTGTAAGATCGCGCTTTTGTATGTGGTGTGCATAAAACCACTTTACTTGGCTTGAGTAATAAATACAAGAGGTAATTGTTACATTTATGTAAGTAAATAAAACTAACCTGGTATAATTGAATAATGACAGTTACTTTACTGATGGCAACTACCGTAAACGGCTATATTACTGGGCTAAATGATGATACTGATTGGGTTAAAGATTTCGAAGCTTTATATCAAACTGTGGCTGAATTTGGAGTGGTGGTGATGGGTAGACGAACCTATGATGAATCTGTTAAATACGACGCGTTCCCTTATAAAGGCGCCTTAAACATTGTAATGACTAGAGACCCAGAACTTCTTAAAAAATCGGCTGATCGAGTACTTTTCGAAGAGCTGAGCCCGGCTGAGGTTTTAGAATTAGTTAAAGATCGTGGCTTTGAAAAGTTGTTATTAATTGGCGGAGGGCATCTCAACGGATCATTTTTAAAAGAGCATCTAATTAATGAAGTTGTTTTAGATATTCATCCACTTCTTCTTTCAGAAGGGATTAAAGTTTGTGAAGGTCAATTTCCTGATCAAAAGCTTGAGTTAGTTGATTCTAAAGTTATTAATGATCAGATTCTTCAAGTTCGATATAAATTGAAATAAGCAACAATCCTCTAATCCTGACTCGTTCTCATTTGGCCCATAGTTTGGTATAATTCGTGATCGTTTATGATCGAATTCCGAGATTTAGCTATAGGTCAATATCATTTAACCCAGGAGCAGCTGGGGGCATGTCAGGCAGTTTTTGAAAAGACCCCCCGCCTCGAGTCGATTTATCGTCGGAACTTTAATAGGTTGAACCCAGATCTTGATAGAACAGGGTTAGACGCCGGTGCTAAAGCCCTCTTTTTATCAGGATTGATAACCTCAATGGTTGATCTGCCTGAATTGACAGATTACGATCCATTCTTTAATAGGATGCAAACTGTTATCAGAGGTTTTCACCCAGGTAGTTTAGCTCTGGATTCTGGCCCACTTAAGCTACTCGCCAATTCGATGAACACTCATCCTGAGTCGTTAGATAAAGATTCTAACTATTTCGATAAGATTATGAGGGTAAGTCGGGACTATGCCAATACGCCGGATCAATCTAGCTTAGATTTTAGGCCAGGCGTCCGAAATCGGGTTCAAAGATTAGCTAAAGAGGATAGTAGTTGGTTGAGTCGTCGAGTCCTTCAAGAAGTTGCCTTAGATTTACCTGACCTGACGGTTTCTCCACGGACTAGTTTAATTACTCTCGATGGCTGTGATCTGTCGAAGATGGAAGTAGCCAGCGAAGTTTTTCATAATAAAGACGGTGTTCAATATGTTCGAGTAGGGGAGCTGTTTTTTTTGAATAGTGGGTTTAAATATCGCCTTCCCAAAGATTTGATCGACGTAGCACCTGGCAATTTTATCTTTTTACCAGAGCTGCACCATTCTGAGTTTGCCGGTCGGCTTGGTTACTACACTCAAAACATGATTGCCTCAATGTTGTCCATGGATTTAGAAGATCGTTACTTGCTTGATTGTGGGACCGGGACTGGTTTACTGGCGATGGTCGGGAGTAGGCTGGGGGCGAGTAATGTTTTAGGAATTGATTATAATTTAGAAGATGTTGAGATCGCATCCGCTAACGCTTTTGCCAATGGCTTTAAGTTAGAGCGAGATCTGACTTTTTTACATGCTAATCTTTGTCGCTCTGGTCGGGTTTTGGAAGGGCTTGAACTACTGGGGCCAGAGAAACCGATGACGATTCTCAGCAATATTGGCTCTTGGAATGATTATAAGATTTCCAATTTAACTCCAATTAGCTATATTCCCAAAATTACTCAGATACTCGGCTGGTCGGTCAAATCTGTTTTATTAGGTGGGTATTCACATACCGAGATGACGCCAGGTTATGGAGAAGAAGAATTTTTGGTGAATTTTAATTTACCGCCTGTTGATATAAGTGAAGACGCTATGAAGTTTGATATTCGGGTCATAAGGCAGCTTGGCTTTAATCTCGATTTTAAATCTGTTTCTGAACCACTTCCTCAATCGCGGGGTCTGGCTCATCAGGCTCGTTCATTTGTAGCTAGTCAAAAATAAGCTTTTTGAGCTTAAACCAGTCATTTGACTGCCCCGTAATACTATGCTAGGATCCCCAATCAAGGTGGTATTAACGGTTGAACAACTTCAAGGCGAAATTAATACTGAAATTGATAAGATTATTGAAAACGATCAAGGTGAAAGGTTATGGCCGATTGCCAGATTCATGTTGGGAGACTTAAGAGCTTTTTCCGTACCGGGTGAATTATATTTAGCATGGGCAACTTCATTAAATAGGCAAGGTCAGCTTCAATCTGGTGAAGTGGTTATACCCGAACTACACCCTGGATCAGATATTTATAAGGCGACTTTACGTGTTGGCCATCGGCTTGCTCATGTCCTTAATCTTAAAGGGATTCAGCAGAATACTCCTCGTGGATTTTACTATAACCTTGCTATAAAACACCCAGGTGATTCGCTGTATTCTTATCTTGATACGCGTGAGTTTAAAAGACCTAGTCATGTAGGTTCGCCTAGCCGACTTCACTTGGAGGCGGATTTAATGCTACTACAAGAACTTCCGAAGTATTAATTAAACTTTCTTAAAAGTTTCATAAAGATTCTTAGGGGATCTAACATATAAAAGGTAGGGGATAATACTTACAAAAGTTAATAAAGCTGATAATAAAAATAGAATTTGAAAGCCGTGGTTTTTAACAATAAACCCACCCAAGGCGGTTGCTAAAGCCATCCCAATAAAAACTGAGGCATCGTATAACCCCCACTCACTAGTCTCTTTATTTTTATCTAAATGCGTTGAAAAGAGCGAGTTTTTGGCTGGTGAGGCGATCCCCATGCCGATGCCGGCAATAACGTAACAAAGATATAAGACGGGCACACTTTTGGTAAAGGCAAACCCGAGAAAAGATAAAACGATAAAAATCATCCCAGCAACGGTTACAAGTAACTTTTTTGACATAGTCGTCCTGACTAAAAACTTACCGGTAATAAGTTCAATGACGACTCGGACCATTAGATAGACACTAATGACTGACGCCGCTACTTCGACGCTGCCACCTTTAATATCGGCGCTGGCAAAGATCGCAAAGATCGGCATTGCAAAATTCCAAGCTGACCAAAAGATCGTTTCTGAGAGAATAAAAGCTTTAACTGTGGAATTCATCTGAAAATGCGAAGGTCGGTGACCCAAAAATGCATCTTTGAACATTAGTTTCATAATAGCAGTTTTTAATTGTCAATTGTAAATTCTCAATTTGGCGATGTTATAATTACCCCAATGTTCCTCAAAAAGTTCTTATCCTGGCTGCCACTGGCGATTGTCATTACTGCCATGTCAGGTTTAATTTATCTAGCGGTTCAACAAGAGCTTAGATTAAGTGCTAATGATCCTCAAATTGAGATGGCTGAAGATGGTGCAACCAATTTATCTTTAGGTCAATCCGTTGAAACAGTTTTTGCTCAAAAGATAATTAATATTAGCTCAAGCCTGGCGCCTTTCATGGTTGTTTATAGCTCAACAGGCCAAATTTTAGGTTCAACGGGACTTTTAAATGGTCAAAACCCTAAACTTCCAGATGGCGTTTTAAACCAAGTTAAATTAAACGGCCAGCAAAGATTTACCTGGCAGCCCCAGGATGATGTTCGGATTGCCGCGGTGGTTAGTCCGGTAATAGGTTCCCCAGGCGGCTATGTTTTAGTGGGCAGAAACTTACGTGAAGTTGAAAAACGTGAGGCTCTCCTTGAGTTTCAAGTCGGAATCGTTTGGTTGACCACCTTATTTTTAACCTTAGCTGTAATTGTTCTTAAGGACTCAAAACATTTCAAGTAAAGGTTACGTGATCAAGCTTAGGCAGTTTGGCTGGATATTTCTGCTACTTGGCTTTATTTTAATTGGGTTATCGTTTTGGCACAGTCGATCAGTTTTGGGGATTTCAACCGTCGCACCTAAATTTGATTACACGATCGTATTAGTTGGCGATTCGATGACGGAGTATTTAGGAAACCTAAAAGAGCTGGAATTACTTTTAAAAGATTACTACCCCGGAAAAACATTTCTACTTCTTAATTACGGTTTTAGTTCAACCAATGTTTTATCACTTCAAGATCGATTAACGAAGGACAGCCCTCATGATGGCCGAACTTTTCAGCCAATCAATCAGATTCCGTTCGATCTCGTTTTAATTGAGTCTTTTGGCCATAACCCGCTATCAGCCTTTCCACTTGATGAAGGTCTTCAAAAGCAGTCTCAAGCTTTAGATCAAACAGTTGCGAGCTTGACGAGTAATCATCCGAAATCAAGTATCGTTTTTGTGGCGACGCTTGCTCCGAATAAGGATCATTATGGTCAAGGTTTAGTTGATCTCTCACCCGAAGCTCGTCAGGATTGGGTAACCCAGCGCCAAGCTTACATTCAAAACCATATTGATTATGCTAATTCGCATGAGATTCCTTTAATCGATATTTATGATCAGTCGATGAAAAATGGGACGGGGGATCTGTCTTATATCAATCAGGCTGATAATATTCACCCTTCTCAAAAAGGGATTTATTTTATCTCTCAACAAATAGCCAAGTTTGTATATGAGAATAAGTTATTAAAGTGATTCTGCGTTCTTTACGGCCTTTGTTTAACAAACGGTTCTCGGCTTTAAAAAACAAAAACTTTTAACTTTACACTTTGAACTTTTAACTAATTGGGTCTATTATAGATCCAATGCCCAAGAAGACTGAAGAAACTGTCGGTTTAGTGGCGGCCTTTGCCGTTTTAATTGCTGAAGGGTTAAATGCTCGGCTGATTGTTATCCTTGGAGCTTTGGTTTTAGTGGTTTTATTCCTGTTTAAGCTAACTTGGGGTAAAGATCGTGTCCATACTTATAAACCTCGTCGACGCAGGCGTTAAAAATTTCTGAGTGGTGATAGAATAATCTGAAGAAAATGACAAAAACACTTCAGGTTGATTTACGCCAGACTAAAGAGTGGGGGGAGTATCTCTCTTCAATTGGTTGGACAGTTGAGACTGTCGATGGCATTATCCTGTTAATTCGTCAGATTAAATGGCTCCAAGGGTCATTTATTAAGATTCAACATCCAGTCGGCAAAATTCCTTTCTCAAAAATTGACCAAATTGCTCGACGTTATCATGCCTGGCTAGTCCTAATTGAGCCTCATTCCCGTGACTTTATAGCAGAGGAGTATAAAAAACATGGTTATAAGTTGTCGTCATTTCGGATGACTCATTCGGCCACAATCTTCATTGACTTAACTCAGTCTGAAAAGAAGCTTTGGTTATCACTGTCTGAAAATGCTCGTCGTAATATCCGAAAATCTCAAGCTCATAATTTAACAATTAAATCTGTGTTTTTAGCTACGGAGCGGGATGATCAAGAATTTCGGAAGTTTTATGATTTGCTGACCAATCTTGGCAAAATTAAAAAGTTTTATATCCCGGGATATTCTGATTATTTTAAAAAGATGACCGCCTTAAAAAAACAGTCGATTATCCTATTTGCATATCAGAAGGGGAGCCTTGAGCCGATTGCGGCGATTTGGTTGGTGGCCCATTCTGAGCGGGCGACTTATTTACAAACTGGTATTACGAACCTAGGTTATCAGACAATGGCCAATTATTTATTAGTCTGGGAAGGTTTAAAACTCTTGAAAGCTCAAAAGATCCCGACTTTTGATTTTGAAGCTATCTTTGATGAGCGCTACCCCAAAGATCATCCCCGTTGGGAAAACTTTACCGAATTTAAAAAGCGTTTCCATGGCACGATTGTAAAATACCCACCTTCCTATCTGAAGTGCTATAGCCTATTATTGAGAATATATTTTCAATGTCAACGTCTCTTTTTGAAATCATAATCCCGATTCTCGTTCTGGCCATACTAATTCCAGCTTACCTGCGTCTAAGGTTAAAACTCTTGAAAACTTATGATTCTAAATATTCAGGCAAGATTACTATTCATCAAAAATATAATGGTGAACGGGTGATGGCTTTTAATAGCTTTGCTCAAGGACTAAGTATTTATGACAAGGGTATTAACCAAAGTTATTGGTATAAGATTGCGGAAGAAGTAGCTAGAGCTTCCCAAGATAAAGCCCATCCCAAGCTATTAATGCTTGGTTTGGGGGCGGTTACTACCAGCCACTTAGTAGCCAAGCTTAATCCTAAAATTGCCCAAACTATCGTCGAGATTGACCCGATGGTCGTAGATGCCTGCCAGAAGTACTTTGAGCTGGATAAACTGCCAAATTACAGCTTAGAACTAGGTGATGTCTTTGAGGTTGTTAAGAAGAACAAAAAAGATTGGCAAAATACCTTTGATGCGATTGTGGTCGATATCTATTCGGGTGAGAAACCGTTTATTGTTGAGTCAACTAATGAGGCTGATTTTATAAATACCATTTATTCATTTTTAAAAAAAGATGGCATGATTACATTTAACCGGCCGGCCCACAATCCTGAGATTCGAGCCAGAGGGGAAAAGGTCCTGGCTTATCTGGAAAAACACTTTTACCACACCCGATTGTTTGATATTAAAGATCCCAGGGGTTATCGAAATTATGTACTCGTAGCTAAGAATCGAATTAAAAAGTAACTTTAATCCGCGCATATTCAACCTGAGCCGTATACCCAGTTAAAGTTTTAAGCTGCAGTCTATAAGTTTTTTTGCCTGATCCAAGAGTAAAGGCATTTGAAATGACATGAATATAGTTTTCACTTGAGGTTGAAACATCCGAATTTAAGACTGTAATCCCATCTGAGTAATTTAATAAATGAGCAAAAGCTTGGCCATTACCTTGATAAACACTCATATAAGTTTCTAAATACATAGCTTTGTAGCCTGGATATTCGGCTGGATCAATATCAACTTCAGGCAGACTAACCGTTTGCCAATCTAAACTATTCGAAGAATTAGCTGGGCCGAGCGGAATATAAGTCGTAGACGGTTTTGAGCTTGTGCCAGAGGAATCAATTTGAGCAACTCGGGTGATTAAATTATTAACATTGGTGGTCAGGTTTTGAACTGAAGATGTTAAGTTGGTATTTGTGACTGGGGTGGTGATCGGGGTAATGGCGGTTCCACTACTTGAAGCTGTTCCGAGGTACTGATTAACTTGATTTTGTAAACTAGCGAGCGACTCTTCTAAAACTCCAATTCGAGTATGATCATCAACCGTGGCAGGTACTTCATGGAGACCTTGGGCAGTCTGGGTACTTGAGTTATGAATTAAAGTCAGCGGATCAATGACTTTCGTTTCTGACTGATGAGTTAAAGAAGGGAAAAAAAAGATAACGGCACTAATTGCTACAATCAGAGTTAGTCCGAGTAAGAAAAGCTTAAGCATTATTTTTTAGAAACCTCATTCCTCCCCATAGACCAGCCTCGTCACCTAACTCAGCCAATTTGATGACCGGTAGTCTTGGAAAGACTTTTAAGATCTGGCTAAGTTGATTTTTAAGTGAAGCCAACGATAAACGATGGATAATTGGGCCATTTAAAATAACGATGTCAGGAGACCAATAGAGGATAGTGTTGTCTAAACCAATGGCAATATACTTTTCAACTTCACGCCAGATGGCTGTATCAGTGATTGTGGCGGGATCTTGGTGATAACGCTCCATCAAACCGCTGCCCGATACATAATCTTCCAACTCTTTAAAATGACCTTTTGAACTAATAATCTGATGGCCAGGTTCAAAACCTAAACTTGATCGATCAATCGTTTGGTCGACAATTCGTGCTCCACCCACCCCTGTACTAACCGTTAAATAAGCTACAATCGGGAAACCTTGACCTGCCCCAAAACTAGCTTCTCCAAGTCCCGCTAAGGCGGCATCATTTTCTAAAAAAACCCGGCATTTAAGTTTTTTAGAGAGAGTGTTTGCTAGAGGTTGGTTTACCCACTCATTTAGATGAGGAGCTGCCACCAACATCGTTTTTTCTTTATCTAATGATCCACTTATTCCAATGCAACAGCCTTCAAGATCCTGACAATTTAAGGATTTAATGATCGCACTAATTAATTTCTGGCCCTCTTTAAAAGATTGGGGAGTGAGACGGGTTTCAACTTTATCTAGGTGACTTAAGTCTAAGGAGGTGCCAACTCTTAAGTTGGTTCCTCCAATATCAAGCAGCAAATACATATTAGACTACTGAACTTCGGTTGATGAGTGAGTAGCGACAGGATGATTGGGCTCGACTAATGGTGGTTTGGTTTGCCCACTTGGAGTGGCTAGCTTGGTTGAGACTTTTAAGTTACTCCTCAATCCTGAGAGATCATTTTTAATGCCCGTTAGATCACTTCGAACTTTTTGAAAAGTAGTTTGAGCAGAGCTTGAGGAGATGGCCGTATTAAGTAAGAGTGCTTGATCGATTTGAATAGTATTCGTATCAGTCGTTAATTTAGCACTTAAATTAGATAAGCTGGTTGAACCGGTGGCTTCAAGGATATGGGATTGTAAATAAGTTTGGACTTTTGAAATAACGGTCATTAAATCATCAGTAATTATGATTAGGTTTAACTTTTGAGATAGATTGGGTTGTAATCTGAGTGAAGAATATTGAGCTTTAATGGTTTGACGAGTAGCCGAATCACTGGCTGAGGTTGTGAGGGTGGCTTTAAGTTGTGTTAGCTGGGTGGTGGCCGCTTGAATATCAGTTAATAAGCTTTGTTTCTCATTATCTTGAAGACGAGTGGTGGCTTGGATCCGAGCTGTAATATTTTGAAGTTCGGCTAACCTGTTATCAATTAAACTATTTGCTTCCTCTTTCAGATTAGCAAAATGAGGTTTGGCAGAGTCAGAACCATTTTTTTGAGGAGGTAAGGCTGGTATCGGATGAATTGTATTGATGAAGGCTGTCGAGTTTTCAGGTGGACGAGTTGTTTGAATTGCGGGAGGTGGCTGGCCAATATTGGCTGTATTTGTCTCTTCAGCGTAAGCCACTCCACTAAATAAAGCCAAGCTGATTAATCCAAGGGCGACCGAGCTACTTTTAATAAGGGTTGTTTTAGTCATCTCTTAAAGATTATTTAAATCATTAGCTGATTGGGTCGAGTCATCAAGTTGTTTGAAATCTTGGGCGGCTTGATTTAAGCCTTGATCGATCTCACCGTCAGGTGTCTGAGCGGAAGTTGAAGCGGTCGGATTAGTTGGGGTAGGTATTGGCGATTGAGTTGGGACTGGTGTGGCTTGAACAACTGGTGCAGCGGTTTGATTTTTAGTGGCCAAGTAAAGAAAAACTCCTCCTACAATTAGCAAAATAACAATTGCTAATCCACCCAAAATAAAGGCTTTTTTATGAGATCCTGACTGAACAGGGGGCGTTGGTTGGACTTGAGAAGAAGCCGGTGGAGTCAAAGGGGGAGGAGTGGGCATCGACGCTGTTGGCATCGGTGAAGAAGGGGAAGATGTGGAGGCGGTAGGCGTTGGATCAACAGGGGGCATTAGAATTACTGTAGCAAAGTCAAACTAAAGGTGTCAAGTTAGTTTGACAAGTGTCCAACACAATAGTAGGGAAAAGGCTCCGATCCGCCCACTCCCGAATCAGAAGCTTTTTCACAGCCTGATATCGCTTGAACTCCTCGGTTACCACTAGCTTTACGTTCTAAAACGGCACAAACGTTATAGGTATTAATATCACAAACTTCACCATTACCAGGATTGGTGCCGGCGGTAACATAGGAGTAACTATTATTTGTCTGAGGGTCGGTAGGCGGGTCTTGATTAGAAAAATAGGGAGTAAGAACAGCAGGAAGTGTATGGCCAGCGGCTGGTAAAGGATATTCTTTATTATCCAGATAATACTGTTCCAAAGCTTTTTGAATCTCAATTACATCAGCTTCACGTTTAGTATCTCGGGCGGCTACCTGGGTACTGGTATAGACGGCTAAGCCAACGGTCGCTAAAATAGCAATAATTCCGATCACAACCATCAGCTCAACTAAAGTAAATCCCCGGGACAAAAATGACTTAGGCATTATCAACATTATAAAACGGTTAGAAAGAAAGTAGCAAGTATAGGATCTAGGCTGGAGGATGTTTTTAAATCCTACTTCTTTAAACTCGCTCACTGATCGGCCTAGATCCTAGTTCTTTATTTATACGCGACTTAGGGCTCGACTTAAGAAGAGAACTAGTAGCGCTCCTCCTAGTGCCAATAAAAGGGAAGTGACGTTAAAACCGGTGACAGTCAAACCCAAGAAGACACTTCCTAACCCTCCACCAATAATTGCTCCAACAATTCCTAAAACCATTGACCCCAAGATTCCACCTCTTGATGGAGTTGGATCAATTAAATTGGCAATCGCTCCGACTACTAAGCCAAAAACTAACCAATAAAGTAATACCATATTTATATCTTCACCCCCTTTCTATAAAGCTATCTTAATAAGAGTGTGTTAAATTGCTATGAATTGGTTGTAAGGAAATGGAAAGAAGGATATAATTCAGGCCGTTTATGCCAGCTAACACTCTTGAAGAAATATATAAAGCTTCAGCTAAGTTCTTGAAGCCGCTAACGCTTGAGGAAACTTACTCAACAATTGTCCATGAGGCTCAAAAGCTTGTTCAAGCTCAATTTGGTTCATTAGTCCTATATCGTAATCGTGAATTTCAGCGTGAGTATTCAACTTTGCCGGAAGGAATGGAATTGTCTATTCGTAAAAATGGTAATACTCATCGAGCGTTCAATGAAAAAAAGGCTTTTGTCGTTCATGCCAGAGAATTTGCTAAGCGACATTTACCGGTTGGTGAATTAGGAGTCAAATCAATTATCTTTATTCCCTTAACTGATCATAATAAGTCGATTGGAGTTTTAATTATGCATTCTCACCAAGATGAGCCTTTTGAAAAGGCGGACTTAGATGTTTTAAAGTTATTTGGTTCTCAAGCGAGCTTAGCCATTCGAAAAGCTCAACTTTATGATGAGACGAGAAAATCCCTAGCTAGCCGTGACTTATTTATTGCCATGGCCTCTCACGAGTTTAGAACACCTTTGACAACTATTTCAGGCTATGCAGAGCTTCTTCATAAGCGTTTTAATCAAAAGAATACTCAAGAGTCTGAGTGGATCCACGAGTTAGTCCGCGAAAGTCGTCGGTTAACTCAGCTGGTTAAAGAACTCTTAGAGATCAACCAGATTAATTCTGGGACATTAAAGTATCAATTTGAGAAGGCTAATATCAAGCTTATCTTAAGTCGAGTCTTAATTAATTTCACCTTCTCTCAACCTAATCGAGAACTAATTATCGAAGACAAGCTTGAAGAAGGTAAAGATGTTGTTATTGGGGATTTCGATAAGTTGATTCAAGTTATTGATAATATGCTTGAAAATGCTGCTAAGTATTCTAAACCAGAAACTAAAATTATCTTGTTTGCTACTTCAGAAGACGATGGCTTTGTCATTGGGGTTAAAGATCAAGGGTTGGGTATCCCGAAAGATGAGCAGAAAAAGATTTTTGAAAGCTTTCAAAGAGGGAGTAATAATATTGCTGAAGGGATGGGTTTAGGTCTCTACTTAATTAAAAATATCGTCAAGAAGCATCGTGGTACGGTTAATCTGAGGTCAAAGGTTGGTAAGGGTACTACTATTGAGATTAAATTGCCCAAGGGCAAGCTATGAACCAAGAGTTAGGAGCGATCCAAGAGCAATACCAATTTGATGAGCTGTCTTTGCGGGCTCTAGATAAAGTCGGAAATTATAATCATCGTAATGAAGTTATTTTAGAAAATCTTGGAGAGACAGGACGAGATTTAACTAAATCACTCGCTTTTGACTTGTTAGCTAATCGTCATAATCCCGAGTACTTTTTAAGGCTCGATTGGGCATCCTTATCTGGAACGGGCAAGTCTAGATCTATTGAAGAAGTGATTCATCATTTAAATAGAACCTTGAACTCACGGTCTTTACTTCGAGCTGGTGCTTTGCCGATTCATTTCTACTATCGGAATTTAATTGAAGATATTGAGATGGGCCGCTGGCTTGAAGATGTCACTTCACCACTTGGACAAATTAGTGATAAAGAATATTGGTTGATTCAGGCACGCTCAGAAAAGATTTGGGGGTTAGCAGAGAGACATTTACCAGGCCCAGCGTTGGCGATTAATGATACCTTAGCGATGAGAGGACATACTATTAGTCGAAATCGACAACAAGTTGAGCGAGTCGGCGCGCCAAGGCTAAATTTTGCTGATTTGAAGCACCGTGCAGCTAATCGTCATAATGTTAGAGTCGTTTTTCAGTCGACCGATTACTCTCAGCTAGGAGATAATGTCAACTTTCGTGATAAGGTTATCAACACACCTCTAGTTAAAATACCAGCTTTAATTAAAGGGCGAGGATTAATTGATCTCCGAGATCCCCAAGAGATTGTTCGATCATATAGATTATCCGGTAATCGCAAATCCCTAGCTCAGCAAGTGGAAGGTTCAATTCTTGATCTATTTATGTATCAATCCGCAGGTGAGATACAAGTATTACCACCAACTGAAAGTTATGATCAATTTAACTCACAGTTCCACTTCCTAATGGAAACCGAACCAAACCTTCTAACTAAATATTTAGGTGAAGATCTTTATCCAGCAATGTTGCATGGTATTTTTGGAGAAAATGTTTCAAAATATGGCTGGATTTTAAGAACAGATTTTAAAGTTGGGATCAATCATCCTATTCAAGAAAACTTATTAAAGGCGCATAGTTTAAAAGAGGCCTTAGTAACGATGTCTTATCAGTCCAATCCGGATATCGGATTGTTAATGGGTTTAAGAGAGCTACGACAGATCGCAGCCTAATCTTCTTTAATAGTATATCCAAATCCACGGACTGAATGGATTAATTTTTTGTCAAAATCGAGATCGATCTTTTTACGAAGATAGCCCATATAAACGTCAACGACTCTGGTCTCGATATCTTGTGAATACATCCAAACTCGATTTAAGATCATATCGCGAGTTAAAACTCGGCCTTTATTATTCATTAAATATTGTAAAAGTTTAAATTCTTGAGGTGTCAGCTGAATATTTTTATCAGCTCTTTTAACTTCTAAGGTATCAGAATTAAGCTCAAGATCGGCAATCTTTAAACTAGTTGAGCCATTGTCCGTCATTCGAAGGCGGGCTTTAATCCGAGCCAAAAACTCATTCGCTTCGAATGGTTTGGTCATATAATCATCAGCCCCTAGATTTAAGCCACTGACGATATCTGAAACTGAATCTTTGGCGGTTAAAATAATAATTGGTAATTTGGGATAATCTTTTCGGATCTCAAGACAGACTGACTCACCGCTCATATTAGGAAGATTTAAGTCTAAAACCACTAAATCAGGCACAATTTTCTTAATCTGTTCTAAAGCTTCAATCCCATCACCAGCTGTTTGGACGGAGAACCCGTTATCTAAAAGAAGCTCTTTGAGATATCTTTGAACGCCTTGATCATCTTCAACTATAAGTATGCTTTGTGCCATTGCAGGGGGATTATAACAGATAACTCTTGCCAATTCCTTACACTTTTTAGCATTAATCTTTAATTGCTAAGGATATGCTTGTTGTATTGGAAGGGGGTGAATTATAAATGCAAAAAACAAACGATAAAGAAACAGATAATAAAGATGAAAATCATACCGCTGGAATGATCGTTAAAGGTGCTGGGGCGGTTGCTGCCGGAGCTGCGGTTGTCGCTGCTGGAGTAGCTTTATCAGATAAGAAACGTCGCGACGCTTTTGGTAAAAAAGCTGGCCAGGCCATCACTTTTATTTCAGATACTATTGCTGAAGCTAACCGAGAAGTTCCTGAAAAGGTGGCTGAGGTTAAAGATCAAGTGAAGAAAGCTAAAAAATCTGGAACTACAAGTCGGGCTAATTCAAAAGGCCGCCAGAGTACTGCTCAAGCTTAATCAGTATAACCTGGGAAAAAGTCTTGTTTGAGATGGTCTTCCGCCACCCCAAGGTCAGTTAAGATTTCAGATAACTTTTCAACCATTGGCTCCGGTCCAGAAACGTACCAGATCGGAGCCTGAAAATTGGTTACCAGTTTTGGAAGAGATGATTGATCGATCTTGCTTGGATTAATAACATAGTTAATTTTAAAGTTGGAGTTTTTATTGGCAATTTGATCCAACTGATCTTTAAAAACAATCTCGTCATTACGATTAGCATAAAGGAGAGTTACATTAATAGGTTTGTCTGTATGATCTAATTCCAGCAAAATTGAGTGAAATGGGGTAATTCCGATTCCACCGGCAATAAAAACATATTCTTGGTCCGGATCAGTCAATGTAAAATCTCCACTCGGTAGTTTTGATTCAACCGTCTGACCTATTTTTAAGGCAAAAAGGGCCTTTTTAAAACTTGATCCTTTTTCAAAATCAAATCGAGTAGTTAAACGAATAACTTTTTCAAATGGAGCTGATGAGATCGTAAAATAATGATTAATGCCGCGCTCATCCGGATTATCATGGGGGAGCGTGTACTTTAGATATTGACCAGCTTGCCATGTGACCGGCTGA
Organism: Candidatus Daviesbacteria bacterium; assembly: GCA_041690695.1. Classification (GTDB taxonomy): domain Bacteria; phylum Patescibacteriota; class Microgenomatia; order Daviesbacterales; family UBA10151; genus JBEPVZ01. The sequence continues at coordinate 28,212 of JBEPVZ010000010.1, forward strand.
TCGGGGTGGAAAACAAACGAATAGACATCAGTTGTTTCTTGAACCTGATCGACCAAAGTTAGAATCATAGAGCTAGTTTATCAATATATCCTCTAAAATTGACCCCATTGACAGTGAGTAGTATAATAGGCTTTAGTAATAAGACCTATAACATTATTACAAGTACACATGGAAACGGAAATGAGCGTCACAGCTCAGCCAGAACCTAATAGAAAATCTAAATCAAATATAGCAATGCGTGTGGCGTATGCCTTAGCGCTAGTTGGTATCAGTAGCGGAGGCACATTCCTCGCAGAATCCGTCCTTAATCCCGTCACTCCCGAGAGTACATCTTTTGCCGCCCCTTCAGCCCCAAAATGTTTATCAATCCAGGGCTTACCACCTTTAGAAAGTATGACTGGTTCTGCTAGTTCTCAAGTAATCTGGAATGTAAATACCAACCTATTAGACGATTCTTCCCTTTCTGTGCGAGGTAAATGTGAGATTGATCCTGCTACACTAGTTAGTTTACTAGATCAGAACGTTAATACTGGAGCAGAAGCTGGATTTTCTTCTGGTTATTATGACTTAGAAAGACAATATAAAGGACGAAAAATTATTTGTGACTACTCTTTTAAGAGGTTTATTAATAAGGGATATGCTATAAAACGCATTTTATGTTTGGCAGAAGATCCTAATATTGCTAGTATTGTACCTCAAGATCGAGATTTACATGCCATAGATAAGGTCCCTCTTGCCGAGAATGATCCGACTGCTTTACAGGAAGTCTCTTCTAAATTGGGATATGATAATGCCCATCTGGATCCGAATGGTGATTTAGTTTTTGGTTCAGGGAGCAGTGCACTTAGGGTTGCAACGAGTAAAGAAGTCGAAAACTTTCTAAATTTTCGTACTTAATAAAGCTTCTTTTCAGCCTGTGATATACTAGCAACCATGAATCGGAATATAACTATTGTGATCGTAATTTTGGTAGTAATTGTCCTGGCAGCTTATCTAGTCGCTCTCCGTAATAAATTTAGTCAACCCGACGGCGCTCCAGCCGCAGTTTCGATTAATTTGAGTCCCGCTCCAACTGCATTACCAACTTTAACCCCATCTCCAACCGCAAGTAGTTCAGCTTCGCCGTCAGCGACCCCATCGTCAAAGACAAAGAAAGTTGCTAGTCCCTCAGCAAGTTCGAAGTAGTTAGTAAGTTGATTTTTTTCTAACTACTAGCTACCATCTTACCAGTCCCTAAACCCATGGATACTCCACATAAACTTATCATCATCGGCTCCGGTCCTGCTGGCTTAACTGCCGCCATCTATGCTGCTCGGGGAAATTTAGATCCAATTGTAATTGCTGGCCGTCAGGCTGGGGGACAGCTGACTTTAACAACTGATGTTGATGATTTTCCGGGTTTCCCAGAAGGTATTCAAGGTCCGGATTTAATGGATAAAATGCGTGCTCAAGCTGAGCGGTTTCGAACACAATTTGTTGAGGAAGATGTTTTATCCGTTGATTTATCAACCCGGCCATTTACGATTAAAACTGAAACCCAGGAATTAAAAACGGAGAGCCTAATTATCGCTTCTGGCGCTTCGGCTAAATGGTTGGGACTTGAATCAGAATGGAGATTAATTGGCAAAGGCGTCTCAGCCTGTGCGGTTTGCGATGCCTTATTCTTTAAAAATAAAAACGTTATCGTCGTTGGGGGAGGAGATACTGCTATGCGAGAAGCTCAACACTTGGCTAAGGTTTGTCAAAAAGTCACTATCGTTCATCGCCGCGGTGAGTTTCGTGCCCAAGCTGCGTTGGTTAAGCTCGTTCAAGAAAAATCTAACGTTGAATTTTTATTTAATAGTCAGATCGAGGAAGTTTTAGGCCAGGATAAAGTCACCGCCGTCAAGATTAAAAATGTCGAAACGAGCGTAGTTACCGAGATGCCAATTGATGGGGTCTTTGTGGCAATTGGCCACCAGCCTAATACCGGATTTCTGAATAAACAGCTTGAGCTTGATCATGGTGGCTATGTGGTCGTTAAGAACGAGATTGAAACTTCTGTTGAAGGAGTCTATGCGGCAGGCGATCTTGCCGATCATACTTACCGTCAAGCCTCAACCGCCGCGGGAGCGGGTTGTAAAGCCGCATTAGCCGTGGAACGCTTCCTAGAAGGCTAACCTAGATCCACCTACCTAGTTCAGCCAATACTGGGCTATAATATAGGTATGGATGCTGCCCCGCCGATTCTTGCCCAAACTCCGCCTGCGATTCACCAACAAGCGGCTGATGATATTGCGGATTCTCTAAAGCAAGTTCTTGAAGGAGATCACCAAGTTATGCCGGTTAATGAAGATACAGTGGTTGAGATAGGTGATAGTTTGAATCAAAAAGTTGACCGGGTAATTTTTAATAGACCTGGACAAGAACCATCGAAAAGTTTCCTGGCCAAGTTAAAAGAAAGGATTGGTAAGAAGAGTAATTAATGGAAGTTGCACAAACTAGTAGTTTTGATATTTTAGGTTTAGTTGAAGCCATTACGGTCGTTTTGGTGGTTTTATCTATTATTGGGGGATCGCTCATGTATTTTTGGCCATACCTATTAGCTTGGTATAAATACCGAGACCGAGAAAAACATTCACTGGAGTTTGTCTTATTTCAAATTGTTGTTCCAAAAGCCAATGAGATTAAGATTGATGCGGCTGAGCAGTTGTTTGGAGCGCTTTATGCTATTAAAGCTAGTCATGGTACCTTCAGTTTTTTGCATCCTCAGCCACATATCTCGTTTGAAATCGTCTCGCTTCCGGAGTCGATTAAGTTTTATATCTCATGTCACAAAAAACATCGTGATCTAATTGAAAAACAGATTAACGGAGCTTACCCAGATGCTGAGATTAGGGAATCTCCGGAATATAATATTTTTACTGAAAACGGCCAGACCGCTTATGCGATGTTACAGCTTCGAGCGGCTAACCATTTTCCAATTAAAACTTATCGAGATTTACCAACTGATCCATTGTCGGCTATGACCTCAGCCTTCGCTAAAATGAGTGAAGGGGAGGGAGCTGCGCTTCAGATTACGATTTCGCCGGCGGATGGTCATTGGAAAGATATTGGCAAGAAATTTATCAAAAAGGAGAAAGATCCGGGGACAGGCGATAAGCCCAAAGCTCCACCTGATCAAAAACAGCTTGAAGCCGTTGAAGGTAAATTAGCCAGGTCTGGTTTCCATACCACTATTCGAATTGTCGTTTCCTCAACCTCAAAAGATTCTGCCAAAGCTCATTTAACCAATATTAAAAGTGTCTTTGAGCAATTTTCAGGGCCATATAACGGTTTCAAGAACCTTAAGATTAAATCCGAAAAAGCCTTCTTAACCGATTTTATTTATCGGTACTTGCCTAAATATGCCAAGTTGCCAGTTTTGACTCCTGACGAGATCTCCTCTTTGTACCATTTTCCAAATAAATCGATTGAAACGCCGCATATTCAATGGCTCGCCGCTAAAAGTGCGCCGGCGCCTGAAAAAATCCCGACCTCTGGACTCTATGTTGGTAAATCAGTTTTCCGCGGGCTATCTCGACCGGTTTATATCAGTGATACTGATCGGAGGCGTCATATGTACATCATCGGACGAACTGGTAGTGGAAAGACTGAGATGATGAAGTCTTTAATGATTCAAGATATTTATGCTGGTAAAGGGATCTGTTTTATTGATCCTCACGGCGATGCGGCTGAGGAGATGTTGGAGCGAATTCCGCCAGAGCGAGCTAAAGATGTCATCTATTTTGATCCCTCGGATCAAGACCGGCCATTTGGATTAAACATGCTTGAATATTATTCCGAGGATCAAAAGCATCTGGTGGTGGCCTCAGTTATTGGTTTAATGTACAAGTTATTTGATCCACAAAAGGTTGGTATTATCGGACCTCGTTTTGAACATGGAGTCAGAAACGCTATGTTAACGGTTATGTCTCGGCCAGGTGGAACCTTCGTCGAAGTTGTCCGAGTTATGACTGATCCTAATTTCGTTAAAGAGCTTTTGCCCCACGTCACCGATCCAGTTGTTCGTCGTTACTGGACCGATCAGATCGCTCAAACTTCAGACTTTCATAAATCCGAAGTTTTGGATTACACCGTTTCAAAGTTTGGTCGATTCGTTACCAATACGATGATGCGAAATATTATTGGTCAATCTCAATCCTCATTTGATTTAAGAAAAGTTATGGATGAGGGTAAAATTCTGATTTTTAACCTCTCAAAAGGTCGGATTGGGGAGGAAAATTCCAACTTCTTAGGACTGATTTTGGTTCCAAAAATTCTGGCGGCGGCTATGTCGCGGGCTAATATTGCTGAGGCAGATAGGCGAGACTTTTATCTATATGTCGACGAGTTCCAGAACTTCGCAACTGAAACTTTTGCTGATATCTTGTCTGAGGCTCGGAAATACAAACTTAACTTGATTGTGGCTAACCAATTTATTGGTCAGATTGGTGAAGATTTAAAGAATGCCGTTTTTGGTAACGTTGGTACGATTGCCGCATTCCGTGTTGGTGTGACCGATGCTAATTATTTGCAACACGAATTTGCGCCTGTTTTTACTGAACAAGATTTAGTTAATATTGAAGCCCGACATATTTATATGAAGACTCAAGTTAATGGGGAGCCTGTTCCACCTTTTTCAGTTGACCTAACCTTCCCGAATTTTGAGGCTTGGACGAAGATGAGACGACCCGAAATTGCTAAAGCGATTCGAGAGTTATCCCGCTTAAGTTATGGTCGAGATCGAGCGGGGGTTGAATCACAGGTAATCTTGAGATCAAAGTTATAAAGTGGAGCTGCCTGGATTTGAACCAGGAACCAAATGTGTATAAGACATTCGCTCTACCATTGAGCTACAGCTCCGCTGTAAAGGAATTTTATCAGAAAACAGTTGGATTTACGATTTAGAGCTCTTCGAGGGAGACTTTAGCTTCGACAGCCGATTTACCTTGAATAAACTGTAGATAGCGCTCAGTCGTTGAAACTCTCTTATGACCAGCTAATTTTGAGATCAAAGTTAGCGATGTTCCTGAAGCTAAGTGATGAGCAATCCAGGTGTGTCTAAGATCGTTAACCTTAGCTCCCTGAATGCCCGCCATTTTAAAGTAGCGATCGATAGCTGTCCTAATATTCCGAATTAGGAGTGGTCGGCCGGTTTTGGTGATAAATAAGGCCTTATTAGGGCTTTTGGGACGAAGCTCCAAATATCTTTGAATAGCCGAGACCGCAGGTTTATTTAAAGGGATGTTGCGGGCAGCTGAATCTTGACTAGCATGAACGCTTAGGGTTGGGGAGGGATCTGTTAAATTGAGATCAGAAACTGTTAAATTAGCTAATTCGCCAACTCGAATTCCAGTTTGTAAAAAAAGCTCAATAATTGCAGAAATTCTAACATCAGCCTTCGCGGCATCTCTTAGAGCTCGATATTCGATCTCAGTTAAGACTCGGGGTGGTTTATTTTCAAACTTAGGATGCTCTAAAGAATCAGCTGGATTATCACTCAAAACTCCGGTTTGTCGCAGAAACTTAAAAAAAGTTTTGGTTGAGTTAGTTTTTCGAGAGACGGATTTAGTCGTATAGCCTTCTTTAACAAGCTGTTTCATGAAGCTAGTTAAATCTTCAAGGCTGACTGTGTCAGGCGTGACTTTATTAAGTGGAGCTTTGGAAAGGTAGGAGACTAGTTGCTCAATATCTTTGCCATAGGCTAAGATAGTAGCGGAAGCACGCGAACGTCCTTGGAGATATTGAACAAACTGTTGTCTGGCTTCATCTAAAGTAATCATATGCGTATCCCATATAATATAGAGAAAGGCCATTATTGTCAAGCTACAACAGCCTAAAATATGTTTAAAAAAATCTTAATAACCTTAGCTAGCCTAATGGTTTTATTTATTATTTTTAACTTGGGGAGGCAGATTTCAAACGCACTTGAGGCTGGAAAACGACTTGACCAGGCTGAGGCGGCTTTTAATACGGCTAAAAATACTAATGATCAGCTTAAACAAAAGATGACTCAAGTTGCGCAACCGGGCTTTATTGAAGAGATAGCCCGTAATAAGTTGGGTTTAGCTCGGCCGGGGGAGACAATAGTCATAATTCCAGAGCAAGCAATTAGTCAGGTTTTGGGTGTTCAAAAACAGGTTTCAGAGGTTAAATTGCCAAATTGGCAGGCGTGGTTAAGGTTGATCTTTCCCTAGCTCCGAGCTATAATGGCTCCGCGGGGTAGAGCAGTGGTAGCTCGTGAGGCTCATAATCTCAAGGTCGTTGGTTCGAATCCAACCCCCGCAACTCAAGCGGCCTGCACCGCGAAGATCCCATGAGTAGCAACGAATGGGAAACTCTTGAATTCCTAATCCCAATTCGTTAAGGTAGGGAGGTGGATTACTTCCAAGCCTTAATTCTGGCAATTGTTGAGGGTGTAACTGAATTTTTGCCAATCTCTTCAACCGCCCACCAAGTTTTAGCTGCTCAACTGCTCGGAATTTCTGAGACTGACTTTGTGAAGACTTTTGAGATCTTTATTCAATCTGGGGCGATCTTATCAGTGGTCGTTTATTACGCCAAGGAGTTACTAACTCGCCGAAAACTC
>JBEPVZ010000011.1:0-34696 GCA_041690695.1 Candidatus Daviesbacteria bacterium
GACCCAAACTAGTTATCGTTATCAACTTGGACGTGATAAGGATTAGATGATTTGAAGAGCTAACTGTTGATTGATCGGCTGGACTAATTAGGACCGGAAGATCTGAGGCCTGTGACGGGAGTGGAATTAATAGAGCCAAAAGTGATAGCAGTAGGATAATTCCTTGCTTCACAAAGCGTGGTCTTACAACTAAATAACGTGGAGGTAAAGAGAGGAAGTGCCATCGCCATGGTCAACACGTTTGTAATGAAGTGTTCCACCTCCACATGCAATTCCACCCTGATAAAGGGTGCCATCATGAATAGCATGGACTGCTAAACTGCTACTTGAGAACATATCAATTCCGGTATGCCCTGGTGGGTTAGAATACCAACCATGTTGTGCCCACCAAGTATTTCCAAAACCTTGTTCTATTCTTATTGGATCTGAGATAGGCCAATCCCAGCTGCCGGTAAAGGAGAAGGGGCTATCCGGCGAGTTGTCGAATGCGACGCTTTTATTTGAGAGGAAATTACTTGGGTTGCGGAGTTGATTATTTTGATGAACTTCAAAGTGGAGATGAGTGCCGCTTGAGCATGCACTTGCACCTAAAATCATATTACCAATGGCATCGCCCTTTGAAACTTGTCCATTCTGAACCTCGTTTCCGCCACCGCTTAAAATTGATAAAATAGCTTGTTGTTCTGCTAAGGCTGCTTCAATTTTTTGTTGATATACTGACTCATTATTTTGGGTAATTCTGAGTAATTGATCTTTGGCCGTTTTTTGGGTGGTTAAATCTTGTTGGTATGTTTTGAGATCTGCTTGAAGCTTGGTTTCTTGTTGTTGGCGAGTTTGACGATCTTGTTGTTGGTCGTGATAAGCCGTTTTAGTGGCTTGGAGCTGGTATAAGACCTTTTTATCGTTAGCTTGAATAACTTCGGTATATTTAAGTCGCTCCAAGAGATCACTAAAGCCATTAGACGAAAAGATCAGATCGACTGGGGTAACATTGCCATATTTATAAGTTTCGACAATCCGATCGAGTAAAACTTGGGATAAACTATCGACACTGCCAGAAATTCGGGTAATTCGGCCCGATAAATCGCCAATCTCTTGCTCAAGCTTAGCAATTTCAAAGTTAGTTTCTTCTATTTTTGAGGTGGTTAATTTAGTTTGGGTATCGATTAAGTTTAATTGGGATTGGAGAGTTTTTTCTTGTCCTCGGGCGTCATTGAGAGCTTTTTGGGTTTGATTAATATAATCATCACAAGCTTGTTGTTGATCTGGGTTATTACAGGGATCATCGTCCGCCAAAACTTTAGATTGTAAAGATATAAAAATTGCCCCGACGGCCAGCGTAACTAGAAGTAATTTTTTAATCATGAAGAGATTATGCCTTAAGATAACGTCTGACGGCGCCGTATGACCCTAACCCACCAATAATAAAAGCCAGAAATAGATCAACCGCTAATAATTCAAGCATCAAAACTGGAGAAACTGGCAGAAGTTTAACTTCTTGAAGGCTTTGAGCAAGCAAGGGTGTAAAGTACCAAATTACGCCATAACTGACGGCCCAGGCTGTCAGTGCGCCAATTAAGCCATAAGTGATTCCTTCCATAATAAAGGGGGCTCTAATAAACCAAGTTGAGGCACCGACCAGTTTCATAGTTGAAATCTCAGTTCGGCGTAAACGGATTTTAAAGCCGATAATAATCAGAATGATTAAAACCGCAAAAGTCATCGATAAAATTGTGACTGAGCCGCCGACCCATCTGACAATCCGAGTGGCTTGACCTAGGGATTTAACAACGTCTTCTGGGTAAACAACTTCTTCAACGACCGGTTCCTTCTTTAAAACATCAGCAATTGGACCAAGGTCTTCGGGATTATTGGCGGAGATTTCGAGTGATGAAGGTAAGATATTGGCCGTGACAAGCTCAAGCAAGGTTGGATTGTCTTTATTACGATCTCTATAAATTTTAAGGGCATCCTCTTTTGAGACAAATTTGAGAGAAGTTATCTTGCCGGTTTGATTAAGGGCATTTTCAATGGTTTGGACATCGCTATCTGTGACTTGGTCTTTAAAAAAGGCGATGGCTTGAGGTTTGCTTTCGTAATAATGAAGGATGGTTTGTGAGCCTAAGGCGAGTAATGTAAAAACAGAAAAGACTAAAAAGGTTAAAAACATAACTAAAGAGGCGGTTAAGGCTTGATATGGTGAGCGTCTAATATTTCGACGAGTAATGCCAAGCGATTTAGTGAATTTCATAGCGACCTTCCTGACTATCTTTATTGACGCGACCATCTTTAATAGCGATAACTCGTCTTTTTAAAGTATTAACGATCTCTGCATTATGTGTCGCCATAATAACGGTTGTGCCCCATGAGTTAATCTCATGCAAGAGCTGAATAACTCCCCAGGCAGTTTGAGGATCTAAATCGCCAGTTGGCTCATCTGCTAGAAGTAGATCTGGTTTGCCAATAATTGATCTGGCGATGGCTGTCCGCTGAGCTTCTCCTCCGGATAATTGACCTGGGAAAAGGTTCCGTCTATTCCAGATCTCAAATAATTTAAGGATTCTCTCAACCTCTTTTCCGACTTCAGCATCGGGAGTATCCCGAACTTCAAGGGCGATGGCAACATTTTCAAAAACAGTTCGATCCTCAAGGAGTTTAAAATCTTGAAAAACAAATCCGATCTTGCGGCGATATTTGGGAAGATCCTTGATCTTAATTTTATTTAGATCAATATCATCAATCATGATTTTTCCAGCCGATGGGGTATACTCTTTGGCTAAAAGTCTGAGTAGGGTTGATTTACCAGCCCCCGAAGGGCCAACTATAAAGACAAACTCACCGCCTGAAATAGTTAAATTAACTTCATTTAAGGCAGTAATTGTGCTACTAAATCTTTTGCTAACATTCTCAAACTTTATAACCATTCATTGACAATTATTTAACTTCAACCTTACCAACATCCATCAGCCAGCCTTCTTTAACAGCTTTTTGGGTTTCTCCGAAGACTTCAACTTGTTTGCCAACGTATTGGTTTAGATCAACAACTGAAGAAGTTAAGGCGACTGATTGAGCACCTTGGCGAACGAGTAGGTGAGTACCTTCACTATAATCGTTGGTTTCAGGTTTCTTTTGAATAACTCCTTCAGCAAAGTCTCGGAAAGTTTGTTGATCAGCACTGGCGCTCTTAGGTGCGCTACTAGAGAGTGGGCTTGAGATAGATGGAGTTGAGCCGTTATTATTGGTTTTAGCAATAACGTAGCCAGTTAAGGTTCCTAGAACTAATGCACCTGCCACGACACCACCAAATAATTTAATGACTGAGTTGGAACTTGGCATGCGGCTAACGAATGACTTTTGGTCTTTTTCCATTAATTTTATTGTAGCACAGTCTCAATATACGGCAAGAAGGTAGTTCAGAGTTCTGCAATACCGTGGGCTTGTTTATCGGTCGGACTAAGATGATTATATTCTCGCATTAAAAATGGTGCATGCTCACTTAATTGATTGGCTAAGTTCTCAAAGGCGGTTCGGCAGTTTTCTTCTGTTAAGACGCCGACGGCCAAAGTGTGATGCAAAATACTTGTGGCCCGAGCTTTAGTGTAAATAAAAGTCGACTCAGAAAGCCTAGCTAATAGTTCATCAACTCGTTGGCTTTTGGATATTAAATAGGGCAGACGGAGATGCTCTGGCTCATCCCAATATCTTCTGGTTTGAGCATTGATCGATTCAATAAAGATTCGTGGAAGAGCATAACCAACGATTCCAGTCATCGGCGCAATATGGGTTTTATGTGAAGGTGGAACTGACTCCTCTTCGTAATGGCCAACTGGCTCATTAGCAAGCCGGAGGGTAGGAACGGTTAATCCACGGCACAAGAACGGATTTCTTTTGCCTTTAGCTTGAATATATCGAAACCATTGATTGACCTCTGAATAACGTTTGGCCATAGCGATGGGGCCATATTCGGTGTTAGCTGGATCAGTTAGCTCTAAGGCGATTGGACAACCATGCGACCAGGCTAGGTTTAAAGCCGTTTGACGAACTACCTCTGTATCCCTAGTTAGGTTAAGTTGGTGAGTTTCGTGGTCAGATAAACTATATGTTCCAAAACCAAAACGGTGGCCGTTTCGATAATCTCCAGAGGCGATTTCCATAATTGGGGAGTATATACTACCAAAAGTTGATTGTGAAGCTATTCGAGAGATAGCTAGTTTAACTTTCGAATCTCAGATTCTAAAAATATTGTCAGATCACCATCTAAAACCCCATCTGTATTGCTGGTTTCAGTACCTGTCCTTAAATCTTTGACCATGTGGTAAGGATGTAAAACATAAGACCGAATCTGATTGCCCCATGAGGCTTGGACAAATCCGCCTTTAAGCTTATTGGTTTGCTCTTTATTTTGAGCTTGCTGTAGGGCCCAGAGCTTAGCTCGAAGAACGGACATGGCATTCTCTCGATTTTGAAGTTGGGAACGTTCAGTTGAGGCGGTCACGACAATGCCCGATGGAATATGTTTTATCCGAACCGCTGTTGAGACTTTATTGACGTTTTGGCCTCCTTTGCCGCCAGCTCTAAAAGCATCGAATTCGATCTCGCTATCGGCAATTTCAATCTGGCTGTTTTGATCAAGGACTGGTAAAACTTCAACCAAGGCAAATGAGGTTTGTCTTAGGCTGTCAGCGTTAAAGGGTGACAATCGAACTAGCCGATGAGTGCCAGCTTCACCCCGAAGGTAGCCATAGGCGTAAGGTTCGTGAATAATGATGGTCGCGGTTTTATAACCAGCTTCTTCGCCAAAATCCTCATCGGCCACCTCATATTCCCAGCCTGATTTTTCTAAAAATCGTAAATACATTCGGTAAAGCATGCCAGACCAATCCATGGCTTCAACTCCGCCAGAGCCTGAGTGAATTGATAAGATTGCCTCAGATTGATCATATTCTCCACCCAAAAATAGCCTGAGTTCTAGGCTTGAGAGGACTTTTTCAAGATCCTGAACTTCGGTTTGTAAATCATCCAACATTGATTCTTCTTGGGAAATTTCTAAAGCATTATTAATCCGATCATTTAAGTTGAGTAAACTAGTATGAAGTTTAATCTGATCAGCTAATTGTTTTGAAACTTTACGGGCATTTTCTTGGTTATCCCAAAAGCCGGGTTTTAAAGTTTCAGCTTCTAGTTCCCGAATTTGAGTTTGCAAAATGTCTAAGTCAAATTTATCGGTAATGGCTTTAAACCGACTTTGAAAATCTTTTAATTTTGTTTGAATGTCATCCATTTCTAGCAAATTATACTCCAAACTTGGATATTTACATTACTTTTCAAGTTTGATAATCTCAAAATTATGGTAGGCCAAGAATCTGAAGTAGTCACCGAATATTCGTTATACCAATTAGAACATGGCCAAAATATGAGCGTCGGGATGGCCGAAGGTGAAACCCGTGATTTAGGTGAGGGTTTAGAAGAAAGAACCTCCTACCAATTTGAAATAACTAGCTCCCCAGATGGTCAATCTGACCTGGTCGGGTTAAGATACGTGACTGTTTATCATACTACCCGATACCCAAATAATACTTATTTTTCTGCTCGAAGAGATGAGTTGTGTCGGAAAGAGCCAATGGAATTTCCTCGAGGTACTCGTTTTGAGCTGATTGATACTCTTCGGGACGGTTCTGATTATACTGATCTTAGTTCCCCGGTTTGGGCTTTTCAAGATCGTCGGTCCCGAATATTGGGCGGTAAGGCGGAATTGCCAGATGAACCACCTCGATTAAGAATAATTACTCCAAATACTCCGGAATTTTAAAATTTTTGATTTAGCCTCTGGTATGATCAAGGTATGCCACCCTTCTTTCGTCGCTTAAAACTAGATTACTTGGTAATTGCCGGCATAAGTCTAATTGTTTACTTGCCAAGTCTATTTTACGGTTTTTCCCAAGATGATTTTATTCATCTATCCGCCGCATCAGCCAGTAATTTTTGGCAAGTCTTAAACTTTTTTAATCCGACCGCTCATTATCCCGATATCTTCTTTTATCGACCGTTAACGACTCAGTTTTGGTTTTTTATAAATACCCATCTGTTTGGCTTAAATCCGTTGCCCTTTCATATTGAAGCTTTAATTTTTCAAGCAGTTAATGCTTGCTTGTTTTATTTGGTTGTTAAAAAGCTTTGGAAAAGTGACAAAATTGCTTTATTAAGTGGGCTTTTTTATGCTTTATCAGCCGCGCATTTTTTAAGCTTGTATTACATCTCAGCCTTTCAAGAAGTCGGCCGGATCTTTTTTCTATTGATTGCCATATTAACTTTCCTAAAATATCTGGATCACAAAAAACCGGTCTTTTATGCTTATTCGATAATTAGTTTTATTTTGGCACTCTTATCCAAAGAAACTAGCTTAATTCTGCCGTTAATCATGGTACCTATTTATATATTGTATTCTCGCCATCAATCTATCCGTGTATCACTAAAAGGGTTACTTCGACCATTAGCTGGTTTTGTGGCGGTTGCGGGATTGTTTATCACAATTCGGATAATTGGCTTTCAATCGATCTTTGGAGCTGGCGATTATCATCTGACTGCCTCTGTCGTTGAGATATTTCAAAATTTAAAATGGTATATCTTATGGAGTTTTGGTTTACCGGAAGCCTTGTCGACTTATCCGAGTTTAAAGCCCGATTCACTAATGGCTTTTAGTCGGGATCTGCCTCTCGGAGGAGTGGTTTTAGGTTTGTTTGGGATATTGGGGATAATGGTCATATTTCTGGTAATTAGGGAGATTGCGAAGCATAAAAAAATTAATTCAAAATTAATAATTCTGAACTTTAGTTTATTTTTTATTGCACTCCTTCCGGTACTTTTTTTAAGTGGCCATAGATATCCTCAATATTTGGATTTGGCTTTTTTGGGGGTACTACCTCCACTGGCTTGGTTACTGACCAAAACGAGGTTGACCGGCTATCTAGCCATAATCATCTTTGTGCTGTTGCAATTATCCTCGCTCGAGTTAAGTCGTCAGAGTCATTGGAGTACTCACCGGAGCCAAGTCGCAGACTATTATCACCAAGAGCTTAATCAGTTGGTTGGCCAAACTGGTGCTAATTTAGTGATATTCACTGGCAGTCGATCCGAATTACAGCAAGTTTCATATGCTTTGGCCGGCGATTATGCAATTAGAGTTTGGTTCAATTGTCAAATTGGCAAAGTTTTATATTTAACGCCCGAGCAGGCAATTGATACTGGTCGAAACGTCGTTATTTTGCCAGTTACTAAATATTAAGCGGCTTCTTGATAGACGAGATGGTGAGCTGCGGACAGAAATCGCTCACGGCCGATTGAACTAGTAATCTTATTAGCTGTCGCTCGACCTTCTGCTAAATAGGCTTCAGGGCGGATATGTCCTCCTGATTGTTGAGACAATACTTGGGCGGCATACCTAGCTTGAGCCATATCTGAACCGGTACCACCAGTATCGGTCCCTCCGACGACAGCGGCTGAACCACCTCCATAGGCGATCGCAATCATCTTCCTTAATTTATCAATCGGATTACCAATACTGGCTAAGCTAAATTCGGTCACACCTAAGTTGTCAGCTGCTAAGTTTGGGATAGCAGTGATTCGTTTGTTAATACCACCTAAGGCAGAAACCGTAAACCAATGTCCAAATTCATGGACACCAGTAGAAACCCGTTGCTTATGCTCACGAATGGTATTTTGAGAGAGTTTTATAACTTCACTCCATTTATAAAAACCGAAGCGAATTCTTTCGTTAACAAAGTCTTGAAGATCTGAAGGTAAGTTTACAACTTTTTCCCAAGCCATTTGCTCAGGCGAGTAATGGGACAGTTGTTCAAACGGAAAGCCTTCTCTTTCCATGCCCGAATTATACCATATTACTCGTATCTGAGTGCCTGGATTGGATTAAGCCTTGAGGCTCGGATGGCGGGGGCGACGCCAAAGACAATTCCAACTAACATTGAGAATCCAAATGATAGGGCGATTGAATAGAGTGGCACGGTTGTTGTAATAAAGTGTCCAACCGCAAACGAGATTAAGACTCCTAAAATTATGCCGATGACGCCTCCTAAACAAGATAAGCTAATCGCTTCAACTAAAAATTGATTTCGGATCGCTTCGGGTGTCGCGCCTAAAGCTTTTCGTAAACCAATCTCACGAGTTCGTTCAGTGACCGAGACCAACATAATATTCATAATCCCAATTCCGCCCACTAAGAGTGAAATAGCCGTAATTCCGCCGAGCGCTAAAGTTAAAACACCGGTAATCTGGGAGATCGTCGACAAGGTTTGCTCTTGAGTCAGAATACTAAAGTCATCTTCAGTTAAGCGCTTTTTTAAGATAGTGATAGCGTGAGCTTGAACTTGTTTAACATTGTCAGCATTGGCAGCTGAAATATAGATAGTATTTAAATTTTGAATCCCGAACTGCTTTTGAGCTGCATTCAATGGGACGAAAACAGAGTTATCCTCATCAATTCCAAAGGTTGAGCCCCTAGCGGCTGCGACTCCGATAACCGTATATTTTAATCCGGCCAGGTCAATTCGCTTATCAATTGGATCGGCACCATTGAAGATATCTTTTAAGACTGTTTGACCGATAACCGCCACTCGTTTGCCTGAATCAGTTTCAGAGAGGTTGAAAAACTGGCCTTGGCTAAACTTAATTGAGATTAGCTTTGGATAATTGGCTTCGACTCCAAAAACCGTCACGTCTTTGTCACTATTACGGCCAAATTCTAGTGTACCCGTTCGTTGAATAACCGCTGAAACTTCGGCCGTTGTCCCTAAGCCTTTTTTTAAGTCAGTCGCATCTTGGAGAATTAATCGGTTGGCTTGGACTCCGCCAGGACTTCGACCACCACCAATCTTTCCCGGAATAACGAACATTAGGTTTGATCCCAAACCTTCAATTTGACCGGTAATATAGCTTTTTAAGCCAGTGACCAGCGAGATTAGAATGATAATCGTCATAACTCCGATAACGATTCCTAAAATAGTTAAAAACGATCTTAATCGGTTGGTCAAAATGGCAGTTAATGAAGTTCTAAAAGTTTCAATAAGGTCCATTATTTTTCAATCTTTCCGTCTTTAACATGAATAACCCGTTTAGCTTGCTTTGCAATTGATAAGTCGTGGGTAATTAAGATAACGGTTTTACCTTTTTGATGTAAATCTCGAAATAGGTCCATAATTTCAGTGCCACTTTTGGTGTCTAAATTACCGGTTGGTTCATCTGCTAGGATGATTTCGGGATTAGTTACTAAGGCTCGGGCGATCGCGACCCGTTGTTGCTGCCCTCCGGAGAGTTGGCTAGGAGTAGATTTAATTTTATCGCCTAAGCCAACAATACTCAGTTCCTTTTGGGCTCTGTCCATTCTACTCGCCCGATCGACACCCGCATAAATGAGGGGTAATGCGACATTTACAATGGCTGGAGTTCGGCCCAGCAAATTAAAGCTTTGAAAAACAAAGCCGATCTTCTTATTGCGGAGGAGCGCTAAGGACTTTTCCTTGAGTCGGGAAGTATCTTGGTGATCTAAGACATAGGAACCAGACGAAGGTTGATCTAAAAGTCCAATAATATGCATAAGGGTTGATTTACCTGAACCGGATGGTCCTGTAATTGCGACAAACTCTCCGACATCAATACTTAAATTAATATCTGATAAGGCTTGAAAAGTGACATCTTCGCTTTGGTAGACTTTATTAACATTGGTTAGTTGGACGAGAGCCATTAAGTTAACCTTTAGACGGTTTCGGCGATTCTAAAACGCTCGGGTTTTGAACAATTGTTTGACCATTGCTTAGTCCACTCGTAATTTCGACATCCGTATCTGATTTTAAACCGGTGGTGACTTTGACACTTTTATATCCGCCTGGTGTTTGAACCATAACGGTGTTGTCATCTAAGAGCGCTTCTTGGGGAATGATTAAGACCTGATCTTTTTGGGCCGTGATAATAGTGGCTTGACCGTTTAAGCCATCAATTTTACTAATCGATTGATCATCTAATTTAATTTTAACGGTTATAGCGGTTGCTCCGTTTGAGGTTGTATGGGTGACTGGTAAGATCTCAACAACCTGACCGGTAAAGATCTGATCACCGTAAGCATTTAAGGTTACTTCAGTTTTCTGACCAAGTTTGACTTGACCAATATCTGATTCATCAACATCGGCTTCAAAAACAATAGTTCCAAAATCCACAACTTTGGCAATAATATCGGTCGGACTAACAATCTGACCTGGCTGGAGATTAGTATTGGTAACAACTCCAGCAATTGGCGAGATGATAATGGCATCCTGGAAATTACGCTCGGCGGCTTTAACCGAGTCATAAGCATCATTTGAAGTTGATTCAGCATTCATTCTGGCCTGACGTTGAGTTTCAGTTTCGTTATTTGAGCCGACATTCGAAAATCCACCGTTACCATATTGAGAGAGATGAATATCATCGATCACCTTTTGGGTGGTGGCTTGAGCCGAGGATAGGTTATTTTGGGCTTGATTTAGAGCAATTGATAAATCTTGGGTGTCAAGTGCGGCAATTTGGTCATTTTTTTGGACCATTTGGCCTTGCTTGACATCAAGTTCGGCTAATTTACCGGTTCCTTTAAAATGAAGACTGGCGCTAGCGGAGCCTGTTAAAATTCCCGAAGTTGAAACTTCAACTCGAATTGAGCCTTGAGTGACTTGACCTAATTCCGGTAGGGGTTTCTTGGCATTTTGTTTTTGAAAGATAAATACTCCGACAATTAGCAAAATAATTAAGATTAGCCAAAACTTTTTACTTTTGAAGATTGATAACTTTTTTAATAAATTCATTATGGCAGTCTACTCGTTAAGTCATTATACTTGAGTTTAGCAATGAAAAATACCTTAATAATTGACACCACCGCTCAATCTGAAATAATTGTTGAACTTAAGACTGACGACAAAAATTTAGTCGAAAAATCAGGTCAACGGTTTGGTAGCCAAGTCTTACTTGGTTTAATTGATCAGGTTTTGCGAAAGGCTCAGATCGATAAATCTGACTTAACCGAAGTTAAAGTTATGACCGGTCCAGGTTCTTTTACAGGTATTCGAGTTGGGGTGGCGGTCGCGAATGCTTTAGGCTATGCCTTAAAGATTCCGGTTAATGGTAAGATAAGAGAAGATCAACTTATATATAGTTAAGATGTCAGCCCGTAATTTTTTTCTGCCACATCCTAAAACCCATCGCAAGGCCTATTTAATCTCCGGCCATGCGATCTTAGCCTATATCGCTCTTTTTCTAGTTCTTCAAATCTTCTTTAAAGTTGCTTCTCATATTAATCCTCAAATTTTAGGAGTTTCTTCAAATGTAACCGTTTCAGATCTAATAAATTTAACTAATCAACAGCGCCAAGCTCAAGGTCTGACTCCGGTGAAAGAAAATACTGAGCTTGATCAAGCGGCAGAAGCTAAAGCTCAGAATATGTTTACTGAAAATTACTGGGCTCACTATTCACCGTCTGGTAAAGATCCATGGGGCTTTATTTTAGGTTCCGGTTATAAATTTAGTTATGCTGGTGAAAATTTAGCTCGAAATTTTTATAATTCAAAAGATGTTGTTGATGCTTGGATGGCTTCACCTTCCCATAAAGCTAACCTTTTGAATAGTCATTATCAAGACGTTGGCATGGCGGTTGAAGAAGGGACGTTGCTTGGTCAACCAACCATTTTAGTTGTCCAGGAATTTGGAGCTCCGCCGGACGCTTTAGCAGAGGCTCCAACCACCCAGCAACCTCCGACTGAAGTTCATCAAGCGACTCAAAACACCTTAGCGGTTAATGCTTCTAATCCGAGCTTAAATGTCGCCAACTTGAAGATTGATCCTTATCAGACAGTTCGGATTGTTGGCCTAGGACTGGTTCTCTCTTTTGGGGGATTATTAGCCCTCGATTTCTTAGTTCTCAAAAAGCGGGGAGTTTACGCCGTTAATGGTCGTCACTTACCTCATTTTGCAATTTTATCAGTGGCCAGTGTGGCCTTATTAACGTTAGGTCCGGGTAAAATTATATGAAGAAAATGTCTCGAAAATACTCGATTGTAATAATGGGTCTAATCTTTTCAGGACTTCTATTTGTTTTTCGTGGTCAAGGTTTAATTGAATTTGAAATTTTAACTGGTGCCGTCATCCTTTATATTGGCTGGGCGCTGATTCATCATCATTTTGATAAGAGTTTGACGGTTGAGGTTATAATAGAATATATTCTGATCGCTGCCTTAATCTTAATTATGTCTGAAGGGCTTATTTAAATACATGAAAGGTGTTATTCTCGCTGGCGGTCTCGGCACTCGACTTTACCCCCTAACTCACGCTACTAATAAGCATCTTTTGCCGGTTTTTGATAAGCCGATGGTTTTTTATCCAATTGCGACTTTGGTTAAGGCGGGTATTACTGATATTTTAATTGTGGTTGGAGGACCGCACGCTGGTCATTTCCTATCCGTACTTCAAAATGGTAAAGATCTAGGAGTTACCCACTTAGAATTTGCTTATCAAGATGATAAGAAAAAAGGGATTGCAGATGCCTTGTCTTTAGCTGAAAGTTTTGTCGAAAAAGATAATGTCGCGGTTATATTGGGGGACAATACTACTGACTCAGATATTTCTGGTCCAGTCAATGAATTTAAAAATGGGGCAGCTATCTTTATTAAAGAAGTGCCAGATCCAGAACGTTTTGGTGTTCCAACTTTTGATCCGAGTGACTTAACTAAGGTTATTAAAATTACGGAAAAACCATCTTCACCAGAGAGTAACTTTGCCGTAACTGGTTTATATCTTTACGATAATAAAGTTTTCGATATTATAAAAAATATGGAACCGTCAGCCCGAGGTGAATATGAAATTACGGATGTTAATAATGAATATATTAAACAAGACCAATTAGTGGCTCATAAATTAAAAGGTTATTGGCGTGATGCTGGGACTTTCCAGACCCTTTTTGAAGCCAATAATTATTGGGCAAAAAAACAATCATGAGGATTTTAGTTACAGGTGGAGCTGGATTTATCGGCTCAAACTTTATTCGCTATTGGTTAAAAAATCATCCTGATGACGAGGTTATCAATTTTGATAAATTAACCTATGCGGGACATTTAGAGTCACTCAAAGATCTCGCTGACAATCCACATTATAAATTTATCCAAGGGGATATTTGCGATCCGACTGCTGTTGCGGCAGCGACTGCGGGTATTGATACGGTCGTTCATTTTGCAGCTGAATCTCATGTTGATCGGTCAATCATTGATCCGATGCTATTTGTTAAAACTAATTTATTAGGAACAGCGACCGTTCTAAATGCGGCACTCGAGGCTAAAGTCAAAAGATTTCACCACGTTTCAACTGATGAAGTTTTTGGTCACCTGGGACCAGAGGATCCGGCCTTTAATGAAGATACAAATTATCGCCCGAGAACTCCTTACTCGGCTTCAAAAGCCGGTTCTGATTTACTAGTTCGAAGTTATTTTGAAACTTATAACTTACCAATTACAATTACTAATTGTGCGAATAATTTTGGCCCATATCATGATCCTGAAAAATTAATCCCTCGTTTTATAACTAATTTATTACTGAATCAAAAAGTGCCACTTATGGGTCATGGTCAAAATATCAGACCTTGGTTATATGTTGAAGATCATTGTCGGGGCATAGAACTAGTTTTAGAAAAAGGGGTTTTGGGTGAAACCTATTGTATTGGCGGCGAGGAAAAAACCAATAAACAAGTCACGGAGATGATTTTAAAACTGCTTGGAAAGAACGATTCAATGATTGAGTATGTTGAAGATCGATTAGGTCATGATTTTCGCTATGCTTTGGATTCTTCAAAGATAATGAAATTGGGTTGGAAACCAGAACATGATTTTTCAGAATGGTTAACTAAAACGGTTGAATGGTATAAAGCTAACGATTGGTGGTGGCAGCCACTTAAAAAGGATCGACCGAATGTTGATCGTACCTCGCAAAAGGATTATAGTGGAAAATAATTTATGAAGATTTTAGTTGTTGGTAAAGGTTATATTGGTCAGCGTTGTATTGATGCTTGGGGAGAGGAAGCTATTGTTGGGGAAGGTCATATAACTTCGGTTGATGAGGCCCTAAATTTAATTGATAAACATCACCCAGATGTGGTTTTTAACGCTGCCGGCGTTCGAGGTAAACCGAATGTTGATTGGTGCGAAACACATCAATATGAGACTTATCAAGGTAATGTTGTTTTACCATTTAATTTAGCGACGGCTTGCAAAGAACGACAACTTTACATGCTGCATATTGGTTCCGGCTGTGTCTTTTATGGTGAATCGCCTGATCCGAAGGGCTGGAAAGAAGATGATTTTGCCAATCCAATTGCCTATTATTCAAAGTGTAAATATGCAGCCGATTTAGCATTAGGTAGTTTATCAAATGTTGGAGTAGCCAGAATTCGGGTACCGCTTGATGATAGGCCATATCCCGGTAATATTATTGATAAGTTAGCGGCTTATCCGAAAATTATTGATGTTTCAAATAGTCTAACTGTCATTCCAGATATGATCTCAGTTTTTCATCAGCTTTTAGAAAAGAAAGCGAGCGGAATTTTTCATGTTACCAATCCCGGAGCGATTGAATATAAAGAATTAATGGCACTTTATAAAAGATTGGTTGATCCAAATCAAACGAACGAATGGATTAATGAAGACGATCTTGTTAGCCAAGGTTTAACTACTAAGAAAAGGTCTACCAATCGTTTGCAGTCGGCTAATCTTGAAAAAATTGGAATACATATGCCAGAAATACATGGAGCGGTTGAAGGGGCGATGGAAGATTACTCTAAAAATAAATCCAACTCTTAATTTTAAATAATAAAAATGTCTCAGAAGAAAGCTCTTATTACTGGAATTACCGGCCAAGATGGTTCTTATTTGGCAGAATTTTTACTTCAAAAGGGCTATCAGGTGGCTGGTTTTTTAAGAAGTAGTAGTACTGGTCATTTAGGCAATGTCGAACATCTCCGATCAGAAATTGAGTTTTTTAGAGGTAGTTTAGATGATGAACGATCAATTGAGGCGGCTTTATCAGAATTTAAACCAGATGAAATTTATAATTTGGGAGCAGAAGCAGCTCCAGCAGACTCTTTTAAAAGGCGTGTTTATACATCAGATATTAATGCCCTAGGTCCCCTCCGCATTTTTGAATCGGCGCTGCGTTTGCGTAAAGCCGGTAAAGATTTAAAAATTTATCAAGCTTCGACCTCAGAAATGTACGGCGCTCCGACGGAGATTCCTCAAACTGAAAATACCCCTTTTCGACCCAATAATCCTTATGGGGCTTCAAAATTAATGGCTCATAACAATGCCCGAATTTTACGAGAGGGTTCTGAAAAACTTTTTATAAGTTGTGGAATTTTGTTTAATCACGAATCGCCGAGACGAGGTATGCAGTACGTGACTCGTAAAGTTACGGTTGGGGTAGCTTGTATCGCCAATCGGGTCAAAAATCCACCGCTAAACGAGCTTGGACAGCCAATTATTACTAAAGACTGGAAATTAAATATGGGTAATTTAGATGCTAAACGGGATTGGGGTTATTCTAAAGAATATGTCCAAGGAATGTGGTTAATGCTTCAACAAAAAACTCCCGATGATTTTGTTTTAGCAACTGGTCAAACTCATACGATTGAAGAGTTATGTCAAGTCGCCTTTAAGCATGTCGGATTAAATTACAAAGACCATGTGGTTACTAAATCGGATTTCATTCGACCGCTTGAAACGGGCCCATTATGTGGTAACCCAGCTAAGGCTAAAAAGATTCTCAAATGGCAGCCAAAAGTAACCTTTCAGGAGCTAATTCAGATTATGGTCGATAGCGATCTAGCAAGATTCTCATAAATCACATACAATCGTTTAAGAATGAAAAAAATTGTCGTTGTTTTACCTACCTTTAACGAGAAAGATAATCTTGAATCTTTTGCCAATAAAGTTCTTGAACAATCCAAAAATTTACCAGGTTACACGATTGAGGTTTTAATTGCGTTAGATAAACGGACTAATGATGGAACTTCAGAGATTGCTAATAAATTAGTTAAATCTAATAATAAAATTCATCTTTTGAATGTTGACCCGGGCCTTGGGGTGGCTTTAATTAAGGGCCATCAATACGCGATCGCAAATTTTCATCCTGATATTTTGGCTCAAATGGATGCTGATGGACAAGTTGAGATCGATGTTTTGCCAAGGCTTGTTAAGGCCCTTGAAGATGGATATAACTTGGCGATCGGTTCACGATTTATTAAGGGTGGCAAAAACAGGTTATCTTTATCTCGAAAGATTTTTAGTTATGGTTCATCAATGATTAGTCGAACGATCATGGGTCCTTTTTCAATTCGAGAATTTGCCAATAGTGCCCGAGCTTTTACTCCCGAATTATTTGAGAAAATTAATTTAGACAGATTACCTTGGCGCGAAAAAACTTTTATTGTTCAACCAGCCTTTTTAAATGAAGCCATTTTAGCTGGCGCTAAATATAAAGAGATTCCACTGGTCTTTAAAAATCGCGCTCAAGGTTACTCTAAAAATAAGATTGTTAACTATACATATGATGTTATAAGCTACGCCATCGACGCTAGACTTCATAAATGGGGGATAAACGTGCCTTTTTTTGAGATGAGTCATAAAGCTAAGACTTTAATTAAGTTTGGATTGGTCGGAGTGGTTGGAACTGCGGTTGATTTTGTTTTCTATAACTACTTTATTGGTCATTTTGGAATCCCACCCGCTACTTCAAAAGCCTTCTCTACCGAAATCGCCATTATTACCAACTTTACTTTTAATAATTTCTGGACTTTTAGATATCGTAAAACTAAATCAAATATCTGGCAGAAGTTAATAACTTTTAACTTTGTTAGTTTTGGAGGACTGGCTATTGGTGTTGGAATAATTAAGCTGCTTCACTTAATTTATGGTGATGGTTATGCCAATATTCTTGGTTTAAGTCTGGCTTACTATAATCTGTACTTCTTTATAACTATTCCACCAGTTATGACCTGGAATTTTACGATCAATCATCTTGTCACTTGGAAAAATAAAGTCGATTAGATAATTAGTTAAAAATTCCGAGGTTAGCAATTGGGGCAGTATTATTAATTAAAAAGTTTTCAGCATATAAATAAATCCCTAAAATCATTACAACCATCACAATTTTAAAAATTTTGGAGGTTAAGAATTCTTCAAAAGCAATTAAAATAAGCGGTGCAATTGGTAGGGTATAGCGGCTAATATCTCGGTGAGCAACTAATAAGGCCGCTGCCAAATAAGTTAGAGAGATAAAAGCTAGGGGATATAATTTCTTTTTAAAAAGGATTAAACCCCCGGAAAATCCGAGTATAAAAATATAGACGATATCTTCCAGCCAAATATCACCGACCCAGTACTGGTTTTTGTTAAAGACTTGAAAAGGTGGGAACGTTAAATGGATATTATCGCCACTATGGAAATAGGCAAAAAAGTCACCATAAGTTAAACCAAACACTCCAAAAACTGCTAATAAGCCGATTGGAATTAAAAGTAACGGATAGTATTTAAAAACCTCAAAACTTGGCTTTTTGATAAATTTCCATAATAAATATAAACCTAAACCTCCAAAAATTAAGATTCCAGGCGGACGCGTTACCTCTGCAAATAAACCACACATTCCCGAAAGCCAGATAAAGATTGATTTGCGAGATGATTCAAATTTCAGTAAGTAATAAATAAGCCCTAGTAAAAAGAGGATAAATAACGGTTCAGGAGAGCCGACACTATGAACAATTAACCATCGGGCAGGTAAAACTAAAAAGAGTATTGATAACCACAGTGGCTGCTTAGTTAGTTTAAACTCAGTTAAAATTCGATAAAAAACCCAAGCTGATAAGATGGTCGCGACTAAACTAACGAGTAACATCGATTTTAAGAATCCAACGAACGGAGCTGCTAAGCTAATAATTAAAGGATAAGCCGGGAAGTGGGAGGCATAATAGTTGGCCGATTGGTTTAACGGAAAGTTTGAAAGGGCCGTTGGATCATAAAAAGTCTTGGCGATCGCAATATATTCAACCCCATCATAATTTCGATAAATACTATTAAATCCCTGACTGAAATTTAGACCATAAAAATTTTGGAGTTTCAAAAGAAAGGGTAACCAAACTAAAATAGTAATTGCTAGCGTGGCCAGTCCTAAAATAATCAGGCTTTTGATTGTTTTGTCCACAATTTGATGTTAGCATATTAGGATGATTGTCGACAGTCTATCCGTCTTTTTTCCAGCTTTTAACGAAGAGAAAAATCTTCCGAAAACTGTTGCCAACGCCATCTCGGTTTTGTCTAAGTTGAGCCTTAAATGGGAGGTTCTGATTATCGATGATGGCTCGAAAGATCAAACGGGTAAAATTGCCGATGATTTAGCTAAAAAGCATAAACAGGTTAGGGTGATTCATCAACCCAATGGTGGTTATGGCAAGGCTCTTATTGCCGGGTTTTATGGCTCAAAATATGACTGGATCGCTTTTACTGATTCTGACGGACAATTTGATTTCTCCGAGATAACTAAATTTTTAGATAAAGCTGATAATGCCGATTTAGTGGTGGGCTTTAGAATGGATCGTCAAGATAAACTGGTTCGAAAGATTAATGGACATCTCTGGAATTTACTTTGCAATATTTTACTTGGGCTTGGGGTTAAAGATGTCGACTGTGCCTTTAAATTAATTAAAAAACAGGTTTTTGAGCAGATCCCTCATCTTGAGTCAACTCGTGGAGCGATGATTTCCCCAGAACTTTTAGCTAAAGCTCGTAAACATCATTTTCGAATTGTTCAAATTGGAGTTCACCATTACCCCAGGCGTGAAGGTAACCCAACTGGCGCAAATTTAAATGTTATTTTGCAATCTTTTAAAGATTTATTTAAGTTATGGTGGAAGATTAGATGATAAGTTGGATAAAGAGCCATCGTCTCGAGGTTATTTGTTTAGTTATCTTATTAATTATTACAGCTGGATTAAGATTCTATCGTTTACCAGAGTATATGACCTTTTTAGGTGATGAGGGTCGTGATGCCTTAGTCGTTCGGGAGATGTTAGTTGACCACCGTTTGCGATTGCTTGGTCCTCCGATGTCTTTTGGTAATGTTTATTTAGGGCCACTTTACTACTATATGATGGCGGTAGCGATGGCGATAGTTTGGCTTAATCCGATAGCGGCGGCTGGAATGGTGGCTGTCATTGGAACGTTAACGGTTTTTTTAATTTATTACTTAGCCAGAAATTGGTTTGGTGTTTGGTCAGCCTTTTTAGGGGCGACTTTATATGCTATTTCACCGATTACTATTATATATAGTCGATCATCCTGGAACCCTAATCCAGCGCCATTTTTTGGTTTGCTGATGATTGTGGGCTTTTTTAAAGCCCGCCAAACTCAAAATTATTTATGGTTAATTGTTAGCGGAATTGCCACGGCCGCAGCTATTCAAATGCATTACACCGCGGTGGCGTTAATAATGGTTAGTTTAATCTTATGGCTTGGAGAATTAACTTATAAATCGTCTAATCGTCGAAATTTTCTCAAAGGAACTCTTCTTGGTATGGGGGGGTTTTTGGTAGTTATGTCGCCACTCTTTATCTTTGATTTAAATCATAATTTTTTAAACTTCTGGGCAATTATGGGAATATTTTTTGATCCAAAATCTGGTGGAGTTAATCACAACTTATTAAATAGCCTGGCTAGGTTATGGCCACTTTTTGAGCAAAAATTTATTGGTCGCTACCTTGCTGGGAGTAATAATATCGTTGCGTTTATAAGTTCGCTTCTGATTCTTGTCCCAATTATCTGGGTATTATTTAAAAGGTTTTACCAAAAGAAGTCAGTCGGCGCTTGGCCGTATCTAGCGGTGGGTGTTTGGATGGGGATTGGGCTTTTAAGTCTAACTTTTTATAATCAAGATGTTTACGATCATTACTTTGGATCGATTAATCCGGCTCCTTATTTATTGCTAGCGGGTTTGATCGCCTTAATCCCGACTAAAGCTAGATTAATTTCTTTTGGGGTGATATTGATCGTTTTAGGACACTTTAATCTAACCCAATTGCCATTTGGACCACCTAATAACCAGGTTTTAAAAACAGAACAAATTGCCCAATATATAATTTCTAAATCTAATAATCAGCCATTTAACTTTGCGCTTATTTCAGCGCATAATTATGATGCTGCCTATCAGTATTATTTAGATATTTATGGACATACACCTGAAGTGGTACCATTAGATATTACCCAGCAGCTTTGGGTAGTTTGTGAAGATCCGGTTTGCCAACCCGTCACCAGTCCAAAATATGAAATTGCGGCTTTTGGTTGGACAAAAATTAGCGAACAGTCGGAGGTTAATGGTACTAAGATCTATAAATTAGTCCATAATGATCATTAAAATGGCCAAAATTAAACTATCAGTTGTTATTCCAGCGTATAACGAAGCCACCAATCTTAAATCGGGTGTGCTTGATGAAGTTGATGATTATCTAAGTAAACAAACCTTTGATTATGAAGTTGTGATTGTTGATGATGGTTCCCGCGATAAAACGGTTGAGATGATTGAAGATTTAATTAAAAATAAATCTAAATTTAGGTTAATTAAAAATCCCCATGGCGGTAAAGCGGTTACAGTTATGACTGGAATCTTGAAATCAGTCGGTGAAATTATCGTTTTTACCGATATGGATCAAGCGACTCCCTTAAATCAAATTGAAAAGTTTTTCCCGAAATTTGATGAAGGTTATGATGTGGTGATTGGTGCCAGAAAAGGTCGGGAGGGAGCACCTTTAATTCGAAAGATTCCATCAGTTGGGTTTACTATTTTAAGAAATATTATTTTAGGACTACCTTTTAGTGATACTCAATGCGGGTTTAAAGCTTTCACCAATCAGGCTGCCAATTTAATATTTCCTGATCTACTAAAAAGTTGGCAGGCTATGGCTATTAAGTCGGCGGCCGTTAATGCCGGTTTTGATGTGGAAGCTTTATTTATTGCCAAAAAACAGAATTTAAAAATTACCGATGTTAAAGTTAACTGGCATTATGTTGGTAGTAAACGGGTTAAGTTTTTTAAAGATTCAATGGAGGCGTTAAAAGACTTAATTAGAATTCGGAAAAACGATTTGCAAGGGCGTTATAACTATAAATAATAATGTTCAGCCAATTAAAAAATCGTAAGTTGATTGGTGGTCTGGGGCTTTTGATTGTGTTTTATCTTTTAACTCGTTTAGTTAATTTAACGGTTATGCCGGTTTTTGTTGATGAAGCGATTTATACCCGTTGGTCACAAGTTATTTTAAATGATCATAGTCAGTTCTTTATTCCCCTAAGTGATGGTAAACAACCACTATATATGTGGCTTGGAGCGATTAGTTTAGCCTTAATTTCAGATCCACTGATGGCGACGAGAGTGGTCTCCGTTCTGGCCGGGTTAATTGGGTTATTAGGTGTTTGGTGGCTAACAAAAGAGCTTTTTAATAAACAAACTGCCTGGCTGTCGGCTATTGTTTATTTAGTTTGTCCATTTTTAGTTTTTTATAACCGTTTAGCCGTTGCGGATGGGCTATTAACCACTTTCTTTATTTATATAACCTTAGCTTCAGTTTGGTTAATTAGAAAACCTAATTTAAAAAACGCATTAATACTTAGTTTAGTTTTGGGAGGCGGTTTATTAACAAAATCAACTGCAGCGATTGCGATCTTTTTTTTGCCGTTGGCGTTACTTTGTTGGCCATCAAAGCAAAAGTTCAACTGGACAAGGATTTTACAAGTTACAGTTTTGTCCGGTGGAGCGGTTATTGTCGGATTAGTATTATATAGTCTATTACGTTTGTCCCCACTTTATTATCTAATCGGTCAAAGAACCGGTGATTTCATTTTTACCCCAAAAGAAGTTTTAACTCATCCGCTTGATCCGTTTATCGGTCGAATCTCGGATGTCACCGGTTGGTTAGTTGAATATCTAACTTGGCCGATCTTTGGTTTAGTAGTCTTATCCTTGGTCTTTTTACTTCTTAAAAAATGGCGCCTTGGCATTTTTCTGGGTGGTTGGTTAATTGGGCCGCTCGTTATTGAGATGGAGATTGCCAAAGGATTTACGCCTAGATACTTTATATTTATTGCGCCGATGGCGGTTATTTTGGCCGGTGTAGTGTTAAATTGGTTATTAAAAAACTGGGCAATTTGGCGAATCGGTCTTGTCCTTTTAATCTTAATCCCAGCCCTCAGTTTTGATTATTTACTACTGACGGATCCTCCAAAAGCCCCAATTCCAACCAAAGAAAAGACGGGTTATTTAGAAGAGTGGAGCGCTGGGTATGGCATTTATGAAATTAGTCAATACTTGAAAGATGTGGCTAAGGCTGGTCAGCCTATTACGGTCGGGACTGAGGGCATTCAAGGATATGGAACTTTGCCGGATGGGCTTGAGATTTATTTGAGAGATGTTAAAAACGTTAGTGTTGTTGGGATGGGTCAAAGAGCTGCGATATATAATGTTCCGCCGGATTTAATTAGTGATTCTCGAATCCATCCTGCCTATTTAGTTGTCAATCAGAGTAGAATGATAGATAAGGATAATCCAAATTTAAAGTTAATAACATTTTATCCCAAAGGTAATGGAGGAGATCCGCTTCTTTTTTATCAAGTAATGGCTTTATCAAAATGAATCAAGCTTTTTTAAGAATTAAAACTTACTTTAGTCATCCCGATTGGAAAATGATTTTAGTTGTTCTTTTATCAGTGCCGGCCCTTTTAGCTCTAACTCAGCGTGGTTTTTTTCCAACTCAAGATTATATTTATGTAGCGCGGATCTTTGAGATGAATGGTAGTTTGCACGATGGCCAATTTCCAGTCAGATGGGTTAAAGATTTTCGATATGGAGAGCCACTCTATAACTTTTATGCACCCCTCCCATATTATGCTGCCTCGGTCATTCATGATCTGGGAATTAGTTACTTAGATACCTCAAAGATTGCCTTTGCCTTAAGTTTTATTTTATCGGGCTTAGCGATGTTTTTATTAGGCAGACGGTTATTTGGAGTGGCTGGTGGAATTATTTCAGGTGTACTTTATATATATGCTCCATATCATAGCGTCGATATTTATGTCAGAGGAGCTCTATCGGAATCTTGGGCATTAATATTTTTCCCTTTAATATTTTTATTTAGTTATGACTTAGCTAAAAAGCCACAGGCTAAAAGCTTTTGTTTATTAACTCTTAGTTTGGCTGGATTATTTTATACCCATAATATTATGACGATGTTATTTCTGCCGTTCTTTATAGGCTGGAGTATTTTTCTAACCTGGCAAGCTAAAAACTTTAAAATTGGTCAATATTTAATCGTCAGTTTACTATTAAGCATTGGACTGGCGGCGAGCTTTTTATTGCCAGCTTATTTTGAAAAAAATTATGTTCAGTCTTCTCATTTAACCGATGGCTATTTTGACTTTAGAGGTCATTTCGTCGAAATTAAACAATTTTTCTCAACCTTTTGGGGTTACGGGGCGTCTCTTTGGGGGGACGAAGATGGGATGTCTTTTCAAGTTGGGCTGGTACATTGGGCAGGTCTTTTGTTAGCACTAATCTTTTTATTCATCAACTGGCTTAAAACTCGAAAAATAAATTGGCTAGTTAGCGTTTTGATTTTAGCTTTTGGTTTTTCCTTATTTATGCAACACAATAAATCGACTCCAATTTGGTTGGCATTTCCATTACTTGGTTTTACTCAATTTCCGTGGCGATTTTTAGGAGTTAGTATCTTTTTTGCTTCTTTGATTGGCGGTTCACTAGCACTTTATTTAAAGAAATGGTCGATCCCCATAAGTTTAATCGTTGCGATAATTACGATTGTTGCCTACGTTGGTTATTTTCATCCTGAAAGCTATTATCCAACCAGTACTGATTCAGACTATATCTCTACGAAAAACTTATCAATTGATGATAAGTTGCCCAAAGATTATTTACCTATTTATATTAAATCTATAAATATTGAGAAAATAACTCAACCGTCCGCTGATTCGGGCCAAGTTCATGTAATTAGTTTTAATAAACGAACTTCTTCAGCCCAATCTGAAATAGATGTTTTAGGAAATAGTGATATTGAAGTTCCGATTAGCTATTTTCCTGGTTGGGAGCTTAAAGCGAATGGTCAACCTATTAAACTTGAAGAGCCACTTGATAGAGGATTGATCCGTTTTCAACTTCCGAGTGGTCATTATAATTTAGACTTTAATTTTGGAAATACACCGGTTCGCGCTACGGCTAATTTAATCTCCTTAATGAGTTTAATATTATTAATTGGTTTTTCAATAAAGAAGTTAAATCTTTCAAGATGGATTAAATAAAAAATTATGAAAAAGTTTTTACCATTTGGGATTGGCTTACTTTTAACTCTGGCTCTGCTATGGCCATTATTTGTGGCCCCTTACTTTACTCATCACGATGACGTTCAAAATATTCGTCTTTTCGAGATGAATAAATGTGTTTTAGACGTCCAACTGCCTTGTCGCTGGGTACCTGATTTGGGTGGCTTATATGGTTACCCACTGTTTAATTATTATGGACCGCTTCCTTATTATTATGGCGAAGTTTGGTATTTTTTGAGTCACAGCTTAATCTTTTCGGCCAAGATGATGTTTGCGACCGGCTTTGTGGCTTCGTTTATCTTTATGTATCTTGCTACTCGAAAATTATGGGGAAGTTGGGGGGGCAGTTTTGCAGCCATTATTTATAGTTACTCGCCTTATCATAGTGTTGATTTTTATGTTCGTGGAGCGATGGGTGAATTGTGGGCTTTAGCTTTTTTCCCGGCCATATTATGGGCAACTTTAAGGTTAAAAGAAAAACCTTCTTGGGGTAATTCGGTGTTACTTAGTGTCTGCTTAGCTGGTTTAGTTTTGGCTCATAACTTGTCAGCGATGTTGTTTTTCCCAATTGTCGGAGTTTTTGTAGTGGGAGCCGCTTTAATTTCCAAAAATGGCCGATTTTTTAAATTCTTTTGTTTTTCACTTGTTTTGGGACTTACTCTCTCTGCTTTTTACTGGATTCCGGCCTATTTTGAAAAATCATTAGTTCATTTAGAAACAACAGTTGAAGGTTACTTCTCTTATACTGAGCATTTTAAGGGTTTAAGAAAGTTGTTTCTTGATCGTTCTTGGGGTTGGGGAGCGTCCGTTCGTGAGATTCCGGGTGGTGAAAAGGATGGTTTATCATTTCAAATCGGTTATGGCCATATCTTAATTTGGCTGCTAAGTATGATCGCCGCGATTAAGCTTTGGAAAAAACAACCACTTCTTGGCTGGGTAATTGGTTTTTTTAGTATTGTCTTACTCGGAGCGGTATTTATGATTAACCCTAAATCAGAAGTTGTTTGGAAATCAATCGATTCTTTAAAGTATCTTCAATTTCCGTGGCGATTTTTAGAGATTATTATCTTTGCTATTGCCATAATGAGCGGATCAGTTTTGATGCTTATAAGACCTAAATATAAAATGTTAGTTTATGTAGTCGGGATTGCTTTAATTGTCGGCTTAAACTTTTCTTATTTCCGTCCCGAAAAGTTTTTAAATATTACGGACCAATCAATTCTAAGCGGCAGTTCTTGGGATTCTCAAATTAAGCGCTCAATCTACGATTATTTACCAATTTATGCTAAAGCTCCACCTGCTGAATTAGCGACCGTACGCTATCAACTGGTTTCGGGCGGCACTTCTATAAATAACTTTAAAGAGAATAGTCAAAGTTTGAATTTTTCTTCAACGTCACTGACTCCAGTCGAATTCCGTTGGTCTCAATATTATTTTCCCGATTGGCAAATCTTAGTTGATAACCAAAAAGTCGCCATAGATTATCATAACGATTTAGGGTTAATAACTTTTATAATCCCCTCGGGAAATCATAAAGTTGTTGGTCAGTTTAAAGATACCCCAATTCGGACTTATTCAAATTGGGCATCCCTGGCTGCCGTTACTTTAACCTTTGGACTATTTTTAATTAAAATAAGGAAAAGGCCTCATCTTATATGATCCCGACAAGTTTGGTGGTTGGAGATATTAAAAAAAGAGCTCTCAACTCTTTTTTTAGTTTATTAACCCGTCAAGTCGTTTTGCGGGCGATCGGATTTATTTCGATCAATATTATTTTGGCCCAAATATTATCACCAAATAGTTTGGGTATCTTTAATATTGCGACCTCAATTATTACCTTCTTTAGTTTTTTCTCAGACGTTGGACTCGCGGCTTCGTTAATTCAAAAGCGTGATCTAATTACAGAAGAAGATATTGCCACGACCTTTACTATTCAGCAGTTACTAATCTCGATCTTAGTCGTAATTATCATTGTCGGCGCACCGATTTTTGGACATTTTTATAAACTTGATGATTCAGGAATTTGGCTAATTAGAATTTTAGGAATTGGTTTTTTATTGTCATCACTTAAGGTTTTACCTTCAGTTTTATCCGAAAGACAGTTAAAATTTCAACCCTTAGTCACCGTTGAAATTGTTGAAACACTCATTTTTAATGGTCTACTAATCTTTTTAGCTTATCGAGGTTATGGTTTGTGGAGTTTTTCAGTGGCAGCACTCTCAAGAGGAGTTGTTGGGGTTATTTTAATTTATATTTTAGTTCCAGTTCGTTTAAAAATAGGTATCTATAAAGAATCAGCGCGTCAATTACTGTCATTTGGTATTCCATATCAAGTCAATAACTTTTTAGCGGTCATTAAAGATCGCCTAGTACCTTTAGTTGTAGCAGGGATGGTCGGACCAGCCGGAGTTGGCTATATTACCTGGGCTCAATCGATGGCTTTTTTGCCACTTGAGATTATGAATATTGTTATTCGAATATCTTTTCCAGCTTTCTCGAGACTCCAAGATCAATCTGCAGCGTTATCAAAAGCCGTTGAAAAATCTTTATTTGTAACTTGTTTATTTGTTTATCCGGCTTTATTTGGGTTGGCTGCTCTTATGCCAGCGATTATTGCCTACGTTGTCACTTCAAAATGGGGACCATCGTTATTTTCGTTTTATCTTTTTGGTTTTGCGACCCTTTGGTCTGTTGTTTCAACTGTTTTAACAAACGCTTTAAACGCGATTGGACAAGTCAAAAAAACTCTGCGGTTAATGATCATGTGGACTGTTTTAACTTGGATCTTTACTCCAGTTTTAGTTTGGCAATATGGCTTTAATGGCGTTGGGTTAACAGCTTTTTTAATCTCTTTTTCCTCAATCATTTCCATTGCGATGGTTAAGCGATTCTTAGATCTCCACATTTTAGAATCGGTTAGTTTACCTTTAATTAGCTCGTTATTAATGGGGATAGCTATTTATTTTTACTCTCAAAATTTTGTCAGAAATCGATTTAGTTTAATAACGGCCATCATTTTAGGAGTACTAATTTATGCAGGTTTAATATTTTTAATTGGTCGCAAAAAAGTTTTGGCTGATATCCGGAGCCTCAGGCATGTTTAAATTAAGTTTTTTGATTAGCTTAATAATTTCTGCTATCTTATTTCTTCCAAAGGTAGCTTTGGCGGAGTCTTTGAATAATAACTACGTCACGGTTATTAACCCGGTCCGTGGCAGTGAATTTTGGGACGATAAAGTAATTACCCCATCTCAGGCTGTTATTACCGAGCAATCAACGGTTAAGCAGCTATCAGTTCCTGCGACTTGGTTATTTAGATATGATGCTTTAATTGATCCGGCGATTACTCAAAATTTTACCCAAGTTAATAACTTATCTGAGAATGGCTTATTACTTGAAGTTACTCCAGATTTAACCAAAGCAGCTAATGTTCCGTATCACACTTCACAATATTGGCATGATGCTGGGAGTGTTTTTCTAACTGGTTATTCCCCAGATGACCGGAAAAAGTTAATTGATGAAAGTTTTAAGAAATTTCACGATGTTTTTGGAAGTTACCCTAAGTCAGTTGGGGCTTGGTGGATTGATAGTGATTCTTTATCTTATATGCAAGATAAGTACGGAATTAGTTCAAGTCTCGAGGTGGCTGATCAATACTCGACTGATAATTATCAGATTTGGGGACAATTTTGGGGGACACCTTATTATCCAGCTCGTGGAGATGCTTTAAGACCAGCTCAAACGACTTCAGAAAAATTGCCAATTGTGATGATGCAGTGGGCAACTCGGGATCCGGTTAATGGTTATGGCAATGGGGTTATGGAAAGCACTTATAGCCTTCAAGCTAATGATTACCTTGATTATCATAATTTAACGACGGATTATTTTGGTAAATTAGTCGATTTATATATGACTCAAAAATTTAATCAGTTTAATCAAATAAGTGTTGGTTTGGAAAATTCATATACCGGTTCTAAATATCAGGGAGAATACCGTCAACAGCTCCAATCATTGCTTCAAAAACAATCTACTGGAGAGCTTCATTTAACAACCATGATGGGCTTTAGTAATTGGTACCAGTCTGCCTTTAAAGCCCTGTCTCCTACTCAAACGATTGTGGCTTCAGACCCCTTGGGAACGAACCGTAAATCGGTTTGGTTTATGGATCCGTATTATCGTGCCAATTGGTTTTATGATGAAACGGGTACGAGTAGTTTAAGAGACGTTAGACAATATGTTGAAGGTGATCAGGAGCTTTGTTTAAAGACCAGTTGTGAATCTATCAATTTTGCAACTTCAGCTACCAGAGTTTTAGATAACGTTAGTTTTGGACAAAGTTTTTTTCTTGATCGTGGCCAGATTGAAAATTGGCTAGTTAATCAAAAAAACTCAAATACAGTTATCAGTTATTTAAATGAAGGCGGTAGCAATCGCCAAATCAGCTTTTTAAATAGAGATATTAAAATTGATGATCAACCTTCTTCAATTGACAGTTTAATTTTGAAAGCTCAATCAAAGCCACCAACCGATCATCGTTATGAGCTTTATGCTGATAAAACGAGGGCCCAAGGTGAGATGAACCTTGGCCAGTTATTTATTAATTTTATTAAATTCAGCTTGTTTGTTATTTTTTGTTTAACTCTTCCCGGGCTCGCGATTGTTAAGTCAATTAAAGATTCAAAAATGTCTCGGGTTTTCTTGGGTATAAGCTTAGGCTTTGTTGCTTCGACCTTATTTTTCTATATTGCAGGTTGGTTACATAATTACTGGTTAGCACTTATTCCGATTGGGTTTTTAGATTTGGTGGCGATAAAATATAAATTGTATAAAGTCTTAAAACCAACTTGGACGATTAATAGACAATCAATCATTTTAACTTTAACAGTTATTGCCGGTACAATTTTCCAAACCTTGCCAACTCTTCAGAGTGGCTGGATAACTAAGTTTGGAATGGGTTTTTGGGGGCCAAATGGGCACGATGGAATTTGGCATATGGCATTGGTTAATCAGTTAATTCAAGGATTGCCCCCAGAAAACCCAGCCTTCTCTGGCGTAACTTTAAAAAATTACCACTATTTATATGACTTATTAATCGGGGCAACCAGTTTTGTTACTCAAGTTCCAGTGACTGATCTGATCTTTCGATTTTATCCGATTTTATTGTCATTACTTCTTGGAATTGGAACTTACTTATTAGCTAAGCGGTTATTTAAATCTGATTTTGCAGCTATTGGAGCGGTTTATTTCAGTTACTTCAGCGGTAGTTTTGGTTGGATTGTATCTTATATTAAAGATCGAGCTATTGCCGGAGAATCAGCTTTTTGGGCTAATCAAACGAGCTCTTTTAACTTAAACCCACCCTTTGCGATTTCAATAATCTTAGTTATCGCCTTACTTTATCTTTTAACTTTGGTGGATTTTCGTAAATTTAGTAGTCTGACTATCTTAATTGGTTTAATCGCCGGCAGTTTAATTGGATTTAAATCGTATGCCGCGATTTTGATGTTTGGAGCGCTTGGTTTAACCGGTCTATTTTCAGTTATTAAGTATAAACAATTAAGCCTTTGGTTTAGTTTATGTGTAGCTGGAATTGTTGGGCTGGCGATCTATTTACCTAATTTTACCGGAGCAACTCAGATTTTTATCTGGTCACCTTTTTGGTTAATTCATACGATGATTGATTTTTCAGATAGAATCGGTTGGGAAAGATTATCAATTGGTCGAATGGCCTACATTGAAAGAGGGGACTGGTTAAAATTTTTTGGGGTTGAGATCATTGGACTATTTATCTTTATTTTTGGAAATCTAGGTATGAGGATAATGTCTTTTTGGCTAATATTTAAATATAGAAGTATTTTTAAAGAGACAGTGTACCTTTTTATGGCTATTTTTAGTTTGCTGGCTTTAATTATTCCCCTACTATTTGTTCAAGCTGGTACAGCTTGGAATATTGTTCAATTTTTCTATTATTTTCTGTATATAGCGGGTTTATTAGCTGGATTAGGCCTTTGGTACTTTTTTAAGAGTAGCCCGAGGAAAATTAAGTATTTATTTTTATTAATAGTTTTAGTTTTAGTTTTAACCCCGCTAAATTCTATTGTGACAGTTAATAGCTATTTAACGCGTAGTCCGCATGCTTTTATTAGCCCTTCTGAATTAAATAGTTTGACGTATCTATCGACGCTGCCTAAAGGAACTGTCTTAACGTATCCATATGATAAAAATAGTAAATCTAATTTATCAGATCCTAGACCTCTTTTTGCCTATGAAACAACGGCTTATGTCAGCGCAATATCAAAAAAGCCAACTTTTGTAGAGGATGAGATTCAACAAGATATTTTACAAACTCCTTATTTAAAACGAATTGCCCAGTCTCAAGACTTTTTTACGAAACAAGATCCCAGTCAATCTGATCAATTAATTAAGGACAATAATATTAAGTATATTTATTTACCGAAATTTTATAATATTAATTTAGATGTCCAAAAGTTAAATTTAAAAAATATTTATGAAAATGACTGGGCAACTGTTTATGAAACTGACTAGGACAACTTTAATTTTAGGCGCGATTATCCTAATCGGACTTTTTTTTAGAATTATAAATATTAGCGACAATCCCAAGTCTTTATATGGTGATGAGCTTAGTTTAGCTTATGACACCTACTCAATACTTAAAACAGGCCATGATCAAACGGGTCAGTTTTTACCGCTTATTTTTCAATTAGGTGGCGGTCGACCAGGAGGTTATGTTTATGGATCAGTTCCATTTGTGGCTCTATTTGGCCCAACTGCCCTAGGTGTCAGGTTATTATCAATCCTATCAGGATTAGGAATTATGGTCATGGTTTTTTTATTTGGTCAGAAATTCTTTACCAAGAGAGTTGGATTAATTTTTGCTGGGTTAGTTGCTGTTTCACCGTGGGATATTAGTTTAAGTAGGGGAGGGTTTGAAGCCCATTTTGGATTATTTTTATCGCTTCTTGGAGTTTACCTATTCTTAAATGCCAGCCGAAATAAATGGGGTTATGTTTTATCGTCGCTCAGCTTTTTGCTTGCGATGAACACTTACCCAATTTTTAGATTAATTATTCCGATTTTTGTAATATTTTTAATTATTTATCAAAAAACGTATAAGTTATTTTATAAATCGAAACAAGTGAGTCTTTATATATTTACTCTGGTTATTATTTTAGGCTTGGTAATGGGACTTTTTCAAACTTTTGGTAAAGGGGGAGATGGTCGTTTTTCGAGCATTAATCTACTCGCTCAGAATGATATTCAACAATCGTTACTTCAAAAAATCAACTCAGAGCGGAATTTTGATGGTTTACCCACTCCTTTAGCCAGTTTATTCCATAATAAATTTTTAGAGAACATAGAAATAATTTCTGAAAGTTATTTTAAAAATCTTGAGCCAAACTTTTTATTCCTACACGGTGATGGTAACCCAGTTCATAATCCCGGGGTGATGGGTGAGTTTTATATAGTAGATCTAATTTTAATTACCCTAGGATTTTTATGGCTACTGAGACACGATATACGATTTTTAAAATTATTGATGGGTTGGATATTGATTGCGCCATTATCAACGGCTTTAGTTGGGGATCCACATGCTCTCCGAAGTGTCTTTATGCTTCCGCCACTTATTTTTGCGTCAGGCTTAGGTATTGATTGGCTAATTAGTCAACGGCCCATCTTGATAAGGTTATTAATTGGGGGGTTAATAATTATTTGGCTGATTAATTTTGGAATTTTTGTTGATCGAGTATATTTCGTCGCTCCAAGTCAGTTCAGTGATTTTTGGGCTTATTCTTCAAAGCAAGCAGCTGATTTAGCGATTACCAATAAACTTAAATATAACTTTATTATTATTAGTAATAAATTAAGTAATATTCAGTTTGCTTATCCCGTCTATGCTGCTTTGCCACCTAGCCAAGTTATTGCCCAAAACCAACATCCAACTGTTTTGAACGGTTTAACTTTTATGAAATATGATAATGTTTATTTAGGTTCTATTCCGGATGATAATGTGGAGAGTTTTATGAATTCACTACCGGGATCTGTTATATATATAAGTTCGCGATTTGAAAAACCACATCCTGGGAGCTATTCTATTAATGGTCCAGATGGTTTAGTTAATCTTGAGGTGACTTCAAAATGAAGATCAAACAATTATTATGTTTAGCAATCTTACTTAGAATTTTAGTCATGCCTTTTTATTTTCATCCCGATATAAAAACAACCTTTTATCAAGTCTCATTTTTAGAACGCGGAGCTACAAATATTTATTCGTATATTTTTGATAACCGTCCTAGTTTGACAATTAAAGATGATTTTACATATTTCCCCTTAACTTATTTTAGCTTAGGAGCTTATGAAGCTTTGGTTTCACCGCTACTTGGTCCAAACTTTCAAAGTTGGCTATCCGGAGCGTCTGCCAGTACGGTTACCTTGCCGGATTTATTTAGATATTTATTTGTTTTAAAATTACCACTTTTAATATTTGACTTAGCTACAGCATTCTTACTTTTAAAAGCCTTCAAAGATCCAGAAAAAGGCCGACAAGCTTTTATCTTTTGGTTATTTAATCCATTTAGTATTGTCTTAATTTATGCTTTTAGTAATATCGATATATTTGTGGCCTTTTTAACTTTTGTAAGTTGGTTATATGCCAGTCGTAATCAATTTGTTCGAGCTAGCCTATTTTTAGGACTAGCAGCTGGATTTAAGCTCTACCCATTAATGTTTTTGCCTATTTTAATGATATATGGGAGGAGTACTCTTGAGAGAGTTAAAATAATAACAATTTCACTCGTAGCGGTTGCTATTCCTTTGATTCCGTATATTGGGTCAACGGATTTTCGAGGAATGGCTTTGGTGTCAGGCCTAACAACCCGACTTCTTTTTCCAGGTTTAAATATCGGTTTTGGAGAGACAATAATGTTATCAATGGTTGCTTTATCGGGGTTATTTTTTTACTTATTAATGACTCAACATGATGAAGATCGACCGCCACTTTATATTTATTATTTAGGGATACTACTGTTTGTTTTTTCTTTTATTCACTTCCATGTTTCGTGGTTATTATGGATGTTCCCATTTCTAACATTGCTTGTTGTCAATAACCCTAAGTTTAAACTTCCAGTAATGGTTCTGTTACTCGTTGCGATGCTAATTCCAGTTCTTTATGATGATAAATTTATGTCGGTTTCACTCCTATCAGGAATTAGCCCTCTTTACTCACTGATTCCAACTCCTTTTGCAATTTTACAAAAGTTTTTTGATCCATTTTTGATTGAGAGTGGATTGCATAGTGCGCTGGCTGGAGCTAGCTTAGTTTTAGTTTTTCAAATGATAAGGTTGGCTAAAAAATGAGACTTCCAATATTTACAACCATAATTATTCTTTTATTAATTTTGATCTTACCGCTACTTCTTCTCCAGGGGATAAGACAACTTCCAAATGGTTTTCAACCGCCAAATAATTTTATTTATTACATATATCAAAAGCAAAATGTCTTTCAAAAATTTACCCCATCTCAAAATAACTTATCAGCGATTGGCTTAAGTATCAAAAATCTTAATCTTTCCTATAAGGATAATGTTAATTTAAATTTATATGATGACCAGGGAGCACTTATTCAACAGATTTCAAAATCGGCGGCTTATATTTCTGATGGAGACTTTGTTCGTTTTGATATAAGTCCAATCGCAGATTCCATGAATAAACACTATAGTTTTGAAGTTTCTGCTCCAGCAGCTGAATCAGCCAATGCTTTAGGTGTGTTTTACGTTGTCGAACCGGCTGGCACAACTCCGGGACAACTTTCTTATCTTGAGTTTTATAAACCGAGTAGCCGTTTTGCGATTATTAGATTGGTTTATAGCCAGTGGTGGGCTAAGATTATGGCTGACCCAATATTTTTTGTTTTCTATTTGCTATTAATTGGAGGGTTATTAATTGGAACCTTACGGCCTAGTGTACTGACCAAATTTCAACTTGGTCGTTCCCGAAAACCTGATGCAAACTAGTTAGTTTTAAATTTACCTTTGGGCGAACTTGTGTTGGAAAATATAGATAATCTATTTTTTGTTTTTCTATAAAAGAATTAAATAATGCGGGATCGGTTAGACTAAAAATTTGTTTTTGGAAATTTAATCTCGAATCCAAATCGTATCCTAAAATAGTAACTTGTTCATCATCAGCTAAAAAAGTAACTCGTTCGGAGATTGCCGAGATATAGGCGGTATCGTACC
>JBEPVZ010000012.1:0-29875 GCA_041690695.1 Candidatus Daviesbacteria bacterium
ATTCCACCCAGCGTTAAACTGGCCAATAACCCCGCCCCAAAAGTTCTCTTGCCTGATAAGATCCAGATTGCCAGAGTAATCTCGTAAGTGGAAAAGACTCTTAATAATAAATGTGCGGGTAGACTATTTCTTAGAAAGGCTGGAAAGTAACCGATCCAATTATCTGGGGTAATAAAAGAAGCAATGGCCGCATACAAAAAGACACTGGCTAAGCCAATTCGAATCAGTAATAGAACAACTTTAGAATTGCTCATCTAATAATTATCATACCACGGATTCTTACCATATTGTGATTTGTAGTTTTGAAGCAATTTAGCTACTATAGGGATAGTGAGACAAAAAGGCTTTAGTACAGTTGCAATTATAATTATTTCAGTAGTTGTTTTATTGGTCGGTTTTTTAATTGTCCATCGATTGCTCAAAACTAATCCTAATGTTCTATCTTCTCTTCGGCAGAATACGCCTTTATCTAACAGTGCTAATGTTTCAACCGCAACTGGGGCGACTGCTCCGCAGTCGCACTTTGACTGTTTAGGTGACGGGGCTTGTCCAGAAATTACTATTCAAGGTGATCCAGTGGCAACTTTACCGGATGGTAGCTTAAGTCCATTTAGAGGTACCGCTGATCCGTCAATTCGTAAAGACCCGACAACCGATAATAAATTTTGGTTGTCTTATTCTTGGCCGACTGTTCATACTCAAGCCAATGGTAAGTTAGTACCCGCCGTAGATATTCATTTAGCTTCAAGTATCGATGGTGGAAAAAGTTGGCAGTCACAAGGTCCACTTTGGCCGTCAACGGCGGCTACAGATCCCGTTCATAATAATGCTCCAGGTTATACAGTTCACGAGGTCTCAAATCTCTTGCCTGTTTCAAATAACGGCAGCGTAAATTGGTACGGAGCTCGCTGGACTTATTTTGTTCCCGAGGATGGTGGTTATAAATCATTAGAGACGACTGGTAAGAGCAGTCAACGTATGGAAATTATGCAAGCCTCAACTCCGATGGGCTTATCGACAGCTCAAGTCTCAATATTGGGTGGTGCGAGTACGTCACCGAGTTGGGGAACGATCGATACTAACTTATCGACTCTTTCACCAGAGCTTAAGAGTTGTGATTTCCTCGAACCAGCTCTCTATTACGATAGCTCTACACTTTATATGTCTCTAACTTGTTTTCAGATTGGAGTAGTGGTTTTTTCAACTCAGCCGACAGGTGATATTCACTCTTGGAAGTGGAAATATAATGGGGTTTTAATGCCAAATGCCAATGCCAGTAAATTAGGCTTAAATGGGGCAAGCGGTTTTACCCAAGGAGAATTAGCTAAAGATTCAAAA
Organism: Candidatus Daviesbacteria bacterium; assembly: GCA_041690695.1. Lineage (GTDB taxonomy): Bacteria > Patescibacteriota > Microgenomatia > Daviesbacterales > UBA10151 > JBEPVZ01. The sequence goes on from JBEPVZ010000012.1 coordinate 1,339, forward strand.
GGTCAATTGGTTGCTATTATGAGTCCGTCAAATAAGGCCTCCGCAAGCGTTGGCTTAAACCATTTTGGTTGTTGGATATTTGCCGTTCAGTCTTTGGATTCTCCATCTTTAGCGGTTGATTCTTCCGGAAAATTACAGATTGTCGCGACAGTGACGGCTTCAGATTTGGGTGCGGCCGGGCCTGGCTCATGTGGTTATGATCCTGCTTCTGCAACTGGGGTAATTATTGCCAGACGTCATTTAAATGAAAAACCAGCCACCACAGCAATTTACCAAACTAGCTTCAATCCATAAAATGGTACGCAATATTGTAATTGTTATCGCGATTGTAATCGGGTTGCTGGTAGTTGGGCTAGCGCTTCACAAACACAAGCTGAGTGTAGCTCAAAACTCCAGTACTCCTTTAGTATCAACTTCAAAGACTGATTCAGGATCGTTATCGGCAGCTCCAACACCTCCTCCCGAGATGGCCTCGCTTTTTAATAGCTATAAAAAAACTATCGAGGATTATTCAACTTCTTTAGATTCTCAGATGCCTGCCTCTAAACATCCAGTCACTTATGGAGCAGAGCTTTTAGTTGCCAACTCAAATAGAGGGACAGAGCTACTTCAGCCGAATGCGATCAAAGGGGTTCAGTTGGAGCTCGATCGTTTTAAAGAACTGGGTATTCAAGGTGTTACTGTCGCGGTCAGTTATCCCTTATTAAAAAGTGATTATGCTAACTCTAGCCAATATTTAGATTTTTATAAACAGGTGGCCTCAGAAGTCAAGAAGCGAGGTATGAAATTGGATGTTGAGTTGGGGGTAATCTTTGCCAATACCGGTTTTAGTAGTTTATCGGTTGATTACAGCAAATTAAGTTTAAATCAGTATGAAGCTGACCAACATACGATGGCCCAAACTATTTTGACCAACTTATCGCCTGACTATTTAAATATGGGTGGGGAAGCGGGCACACTAGCTGGGTTATTAAAACAACCGACTCTAAACACTCCGGCTGGATTTACAGACTATATAAATGTTATTTTAAACGGACTAAATAAAGGAAATACCTTAGTTGGAGCTGGGGGAGCATCATGGGAGTCAACAGATTTTTCGGAAAGTATTGCTAAAAATACTAATGTCGATTTTATTGATCTTCATATCTACCCCTTAAGCTCAACGATTATTACCAATATTACAAAAGATGGTCAGATTGCCAAGCAATATAATAAAAAGTTAGTTATTGATGAGACTTGGTTATATAAAGCTACTTCAGGTCAAGCCGCCACCAATGTGGCCGCCACCGCCGATATTTTTAAACAAGACGTTTACTCTTTCTGGGCACCGCTTGATCAAGAATATATCCAGATGATTGCGAAAGTTGCTCAAGTTGAAGGAGCGGATTATATTTCACCCTTTTGGACGAGTTACTTTTTCGCTTATTTAGACTATGACAACAATACCAAGGGTTTAGCCTACAAGGATGGCCAAGGGGTGGTTTCAAAAGCTGCTGTAACCAATATGACGGCTGATAAATTTAGCTCAACTGGGTTATTTTATAAAAATCTCATTGGTGGTCAATAAATCAAGTAAATTATTGTACAACTTTGGGAGTACAAGGCTGGTAGTCCGATTGTCAGCTCAATTCCATAATGCTGTATTTTAACGCGTTAGTTATAATTTTGCCTCTGCTGATGATTTTCAGGCTCTCAAATTTCAGTATCTGATTAGATTGCTGTATAATCCTAATCAGATGAAAAGGTTATTCACAATAAAGTCGGGAGTTCTAATTTTGGTTATAGGCGTTTGTGGTCTGTTAATTTATAAAAGTTTCCAACCAAATTTAATGGTTTTTAATAATAAAATTACTGCCATTTCGACTTCTAAATCAAAGAGTACTTCTCTAGGTGGCACGACTTTTGAGGACGCGCTAGCGAAAGATTGCCAACCGCTCTCAACCATGCATTATAATATCTCAAAAGGTGAGACAACTTGGACAAAATATCAGCCAGGTGATCCTCTAGATAAAGTTATCTCAAAAATTTCAATTGATAAGTTGCCGCTCAATATTGATTCAAGTATTCTCGATAGTTTTATTACCAATACATTATCTAATTTAGCGGCTCGGACTGAGATGAATTGTAGTCCACTACAATCGTCCGTGAGTGTTGCTTACAATCGAAGTGATCAATCGGTGGCTCTGAAAAATGGTTTACCTACTTATAAAATCCTCGACAGTTTTGAGATTTTTGAAGGGGATCCTAGTCAAAGATTACGAAAACCTTATACCGATACGATTGCTGGTCTTCAAAAGTTTAGTTTAAACAACAACGACTTTTATTTATTTACAGAACCGTCTTATAAAGACTTTTGGGGGGATCTGATGCCAGAAACGGTTTATATTTCCGGTACTCGACAATTTAAGGTTGATAATAACCACAATATATTATCTGTCAGTGTCCAAGCAGTTTTGTTAGGTAGTCCAGACCGGACTAATCTAGTTAACCAACCCCAATATAGTAATGGCCAGATGGATAGTCAGCAAGAAGATCTTTTTAATCATGACCTGATTATGCATTTAACTGATTCATCTTCATCTTTTGGGGCAGAAAAACAACAATTAGCTTATTTAAATAAGATGCTCAACAGTGTATCTGAAAAATAAAAGCTATTTTAGTCGTTATTTTGTAATTAGCAGTCTACTTTGATAAAATTGGATCGTATTTAGTATGCCGCCATCGTCTAGTGGTTAGGACGCAGGGTTTTCATCCCTGTAATCGCGGGTTCGACTCCCGCTGGCGGTACTAATTAATTTTGGGTAGCCTATTGTAGTACTCAATTGTTAACTTCACACCTTGTTTAAAATTAACTTTTGGCTTCCAGCCCAATAATTTAGCAGCCTTTTTATTAGATAGAGTATTATGGAGTGGATCACCAGGACGATTAGGACCTTTAATTGGTTTCATTTTTGATTTGAGAGATTTAGAAATTGCGGCAAAAACTTCATTATTTGAAACGTGTTTACTAGTTGAGATATTAAAGAAGTCTGATTTTTTGTAATTTAGAGCTTTAATATTGGCCTCGACAACATCCATCACGAAAACGTAATCTCGAGTATGTTTACCATTACCATTCATAATTGGTTGCTCTTTATTTAGTAACTTATGGGTAAAAATAGCTACCACACCAGCCTCTCGGTTACCATCTTGCCGCGGGCCATAAACGTTGGAATAACGGAGCGACACCCAGTTTATGCCATATAAGTTGCCATATAATTTTAAATAACTTTCAGCTGCCGCTTTGGAAACTCCATAAAAACTGGTCGGTTTTAAAACTAGTTCCGTTTCTTTAATCGGCATATTTTTTTCGGGAACTTCCCCATAATAGGCGCCGCCGGTGTTTGAATAAATGATCTTTTTAATAGAGTATTTTTTAGATAATTCCAAGAGATTAATCATTCCTAAAATATTCATATCAGCATCTTCTTCAGGGTGATCCATTGAATAGGGAACCTCGTTTTGGGCGGCTAAATGAAAGATAACTTCAGGCTTAAAAGTTTTAAAAACTTTCTCAAGTTTAACTTTATCTCTGACATCAACTTTAAAAAATTCTGATTTAGGACTTAAATGCTCTTTTTTACCTGACCTAAGACTATCAACGATTCCGACTTGGTGTTTTAATTTAATTAACCGGTCTTGAATATGTGAGCCAATAAAGCCAGCTCCACCAGTTATTAATATTTTCATAGAGTGGATATGAAGTTATCAGAAATACTTGGTTTTGTCTACACCAAAAAACTGGAAAGTCTTAATTAGCTAGAAAATAGGGTTAGTTTAGAGTAATATAGCTACTTTATGACTGAAAATTTTAACGCTGAATTAAAAGCTGCTTTATCGAGTGGCTTTAAGACAGAAGTTCAGGGATTAGACACCTGGGAGGTTGATGGCCCTTATTTAGAACCAGGACAGCAGGGGAGTTATGACTCTGATTTCGAACCTTTATTAATTCAACAGGAGGCAGATACTTTTACAGAATTGCTAAGAATAAGAAAAGCTAGCGGAAGATCAACGCATGTTCTTGATTTATTTGGAAGTGGTTATTTCTTAAGAGATCTGAATCTAGTGAGTAGCTTACATGCAGTTCGACTTAAAGATACTGATGATGTTTATCGAGAGGCGGCATTTAAACGTTTTATCGCCAGAAAAGAAAATAATGATCCTCGTCAACATCACTATGCAAGGATTGTAGATTATCTTAACCTCATAAAAGAATATCCTTTTAGAAAAGTTATCGAAGGTAATTTATATCACCCAAAAACTTGGAGTCACTTAGCGTCTAGTCAAAGAACGATGGGCATTCCTGATTTTGATTTAATTGTGGCCCGACCAAATGGGGCGTTTGCTAATAAGTGTATCGTCCATCCAAACGATTCCCGGGATTATAGTCGGGAAATGACCTTAAGATATGCAAGTATTTTTTTAAGAATGTTAAATAGAGCCTATACTATTTGTGCGCCTGACAGTGGGATGATTTTTGCCGAAAGTCCGGCGATTATTAGTCAACACTTGGCTAAATTTAAACAGATTGCGGAATCGACAGCTAAACTAAAGGTTAATATGATGGATATCCCCGACTATTGGCGAGGAACCGCCTTTAGTATTGTTAAATCCTCTCAATCTCCAGTCGAAATTGAACAATTAATAACCAGAGCCTTTTTAGGGAGTACTTCAAGCTTGTGATTGGAGTTTGTTGAAATGTTTAATCCTTTAGCTCGGGCTGTTTCCTCAAGTCGGTTTTTAGTATCTTTTTCCTATTAAAATTATTTTTCGGCAGCGGATAAATCATCTTGGAATACTTGATTTGTTGGGTCAATTGCGACGGCCTTTTTGAACATCGCAATTGCTTGATCTTGTTGATGCAGGCCAATATATGCCAGTCCTTGGTCATTATATGCCCAGCCATATGAGGGATCTAATTGGGCAGATTTCTGGGCATCGGTTAAAGCTTGCTGATAATTATTTTTTGATAAATCAATTGCGGAAAGGGTTGTATATGGCGCTGCATATGTAGGTGAAAGTTGGGTAGCTAATGTTTCTTCGGTTTCTGACTGAGTTAGTAAATTTTGCTTAAAATACGATAGTCCGATCCAGTAATGACAATAAGCTTTTTCCTCGTCAGTCGTTGCTTCAGTCAATGCTTTGTTCGCTAAAATAATTGTCTGACTGTACTGACCTGATTCGTATGATTGTTTAGTGGAACCTAGATCTGGGCTAAAACTTGGATTTTCAGAGTTGTTATTAGATGTTTTTATGGTTGACAAAATAAAATCAACATCGTTTTGAGTTAAATCTGGAGCGGCGATGATCATGCTATACCCGTGGTCCTGATTATCAAAGAAATCAATCATGCTTATTTTGCTAACCTCGGGTGTTCGTTGTTGGTAACCTCTTATATTTGTTGTATTGAAGCTGTAGACATTATTATCCTGTTTATTGGATTCGGTCACTTTGAGTTTTTTTAAGGTCAGGAGTATAAATTTGCCGTAAGCCTGACCTGCTGGAGTACTATAAGTAATTTGGTCAGGAGTAGTATTTAAGATTGCTGAATAGAAATTGTAACTAGATTGAATATTCTCTGCTCCCATGACAGCTTTTAGTTTATTAGCATCATTAGGGTTAGTGGCCTGATAGCCGGTAATAAGACTAGGTGCAGCAACTAAACTAATTGAGCGATTTTGATCAAATTTAACAATATTTATCTCACCATCTGAATGCTTATCTACGACATTTTTCCAAGGCGACTGGAAATTCACTCCTATATAACTGAAACTAGGATAATCGCTTAAGTTAACCTGAGGTTTAAGCAGTTGTCGACTAGTGGGTACGATATAAGCTAAAGGAGTTTTTTCTTTGGAATAAAGAATATGAGCTAAGGGAGTTAAATAAAGTTGAGGCATAAATTGGAAGACTAAGACAATACAAATGGCCAAAATTCCCAATATTAAAGCAATGATTTTCGGGATGGTAAATAGTTTAACCGTTGAGATATCTGTTGAAGCGGTTTGGGATTGAAGCTTTCGATAGACAAAAGTGAAGGCGATGGCGATAGTCGGGGCAGCCAGTACTAATCCAATTCCAAGTGCCAGTAGGCCTAAGATGGCAATTCCTAAAAAGAGTAGATATAGCAGGGTTAAATTACCTTTCATACCTTTGGTTGCGACTAGACTTCGCTTTAATGATTCAACTGTTCCTAAGTTTTGATCAACCACAAAGAACGTTCCGAAAATAAAATCAAATGACCAAATCAGACCTGGAATTATTAACATAATAAAACCCCCTAGAATAATTAGGCTAATAAGAATAGTTGTAAATACAAATTGAGGCAGAACTTTGCATTTAGCAATTAGTTCCGAGGGAACAATTTTTTGACCATCAGTGAGTTTAATTAGGGCGGATAAAACAATGATTGAGAAAAGAGGAGAGATAATATAGCTATTAATCAGCCCAATAATAAATAGCAAAATTGGTTGGTTAATTAATGTCCCTAAAAATTTATTAATATAAGAATCAATCGCAAAAAAGGCTATGTAAAATAGACCGAGCAAAAGAACTATTCCAATGTGCGAAGTCGTGGTATGCCAACCAAACGAGATGGCCTCTTTTTTAGAAAAACCAGTGGTTGGAGAAGCTAGTGGAGTATTCGTCGGTACTGATGGGGGAGGGGTGGCAGGAGTTGTCGCTATCGGTTGGGTTGTATTAACAGGATTATTGTCCACTCTAAACATCAGTATATGGGTAGCTCAATTGCTAAGTCAAGAGAAGTTTCAGAGCTATTTTCGATTTTTGCTCATATATCTCAAAATTAAAAGAGTGGCAATGGAAATAGGGATTCCTAAAGGCAGGATAATGACTAGTAAGGCTTGGAGCGCATCCATAATAGATAAACTTTAAAGGACTGAGGAATAAGTGTCAAATAAGATCGTTATTTATTACGAAAAAGTATATTAAAAAGACTAGAAATAGATTATAGTCAAGAATGTGGAAATTTTAGGACCTAGACCTTACGATTCGAACCAGCTTTTAATTGATCAGGCTTATGCCCAAGCTGAAGTTGATAATGGTCCACAAGGCTTTAACGACTCAACCAGACATATCGATATTACTGATCAGGAAAGAGCAATCGGTATCACCACCCATCGTTTGTTTGTGGGAAAATTAAAAAGATTACCACCTTGGTTTATTCGCGGTGGCGATAACCCTAGTATTCAGATTGTCAAAGGCTTATCACCAAGTGAGCTTGAGCAAAATCCCTTATTTGAACAACTTCCAATATTACGTTTCCCCAGCATTATTCTCGAACCGATGGCTAGAGAGCCTATTTCCCCCAGCTTAGCTCGAGTTATATATAATTTTAAAAGGGTCGAAGACAAGTTAGCTGACTATACTGGACGGGCCAACCAAACCTTTAGAAACTATTGGGGTATTATGAACTCCTACAACCAATGGGGATTTGAAGAAAACCAGCATAGCGAAGCGTTAGGACTAATTTTAGCGATGACTGGACAGATGCCGATTGACGAGCAGGAAGCTCAATATTATGACAATCTCGCCCAAACCTGGGAGCAGCCGTTTGCCACTCCTCGCCAGATGGTGGTCTATGCCGCTTTTCAGGAACGGATGACTAGTCTGACATATAAAGGGCTTAGAGACCATGCCCTAAAGAACGGTGCTCCTACTATGGCTGAAATTTTGGGCCTAATCTCACACGACGAGGCTTATCATGGAGGTGGTTATACTAAATTTGCCCAAGTCTTCTATGAAATTGACCCCAACGGAACAATTGCTGATACACTCTACGTGGCAGAACGATTTAGGATGCCAGCTCAAAATCTGACGGCTGAGCCAAAAGCCGACTTAATGGCCACTTTCCGAGTTGGAGCTTATAGCAAAGATATGGTTTCTCAAGGAACTATTTTAAAAACTCTCCTTGGTCTTGGCTATATTGACCCCGATTTGGCTAAAAAAACCGCCGATAATTACTGGAAAAAAGCAAGCTAAAATTTATTGACCAATTAGCCAGTCACTGATACCAACGTCCGGCTAAGAAATCTCTTCTTGAAATGATAGTGTCTGTCATTGATTTAGATTTCTCGTGAGAATAGCTAGCTCTTGGTTGTTGAATGGTGGGTAGTGTTCGACTGTCTGTGGTTGATTGCAATCCTGTTGTTTGGGCAAATTTATCGGCTGCGAAAGCTTCCAGTTCATCCATTCTAAGGACTTTTTTAAGGACCAGCTCTCCGTAGTTACTCCTTCCGCCAGAAGTCAGTGATTGTCGAATGGCTTCTAAAACAACCCGCTTATTAGATTCAGAAAAACCATAAAATCCTTCTTTACCTAATAAATTAATATAGTCATCTTCTTGATCAAGCGGTAATTTATGCATTTTAATCAATTTTAATATATGGCTAGTACGAGACAATCCCGTCTCTTCGTTTATGTCATCCATAAAAACCTTTACATCGTCGTCTTCTCGACCATCTGGTAGAAAACGTAACGTCGCCGTACCGTATGAACAGCTTCGCTCATCGACCCAACAATGATTGATAACTAGCTGATGACGGCCGAGTGGTAGCATTATTTCGGCATAGGTTTCCATAATATCGTCACCCAGTGGTTCTGAGCGGTATTGGACTGGCAGGTGACGCATGACATCGCCAATGGCACTGACCATGGTATCAATTGGCAGTTCACCCGGAAAAGCTTGAAGTGTTTGTAAACGTTTGACCCAAGGCAGTTGTTCGATAAATAGTGGTCTGAGCATCTCGGGGGCGTAAGAATGACCAAATAGAAGTAATCTGGTTCCAACTGTCGCTGCTCCTTGGAGGAATTGACCTCTTCGGACTTCGCTTTCAAATATTTCTAATCCCACTTGGTTGATTATATCAAATGCATCTAGTTACCAGGTAATAGTTGGCCATTTTTATATATTCGTAAATCTATCCTAGTTCCGTTTGAGGTTGATTGCAAATCCAGGTAAAAAAAACGATTACTATTGTTAGTACATCTGACACTTGATTGTGCATCTTGACTATTCTGATAACTTCCCGATCCACCATTACAATTCCATCCTGAATTAGCCATGTTTACTTTATTGGTATAAAAAGAGCTAACTTTCTCAAAACTGTCAGTAGTAGTCCAAGTATATAGAGATAAATCGCATGGCTGGGATGACTGTACATCGTTACATGCTGGATATATATCTTCTTTAACAAAGATAGCATTTGAGTATAACGGAAAATTCTGTAAGTTGCTTATATTTAAAACATTTACTGAATTATTCTGGGTTGTGAATTTAAAGGTAGAGAGAGTTTGGTCAAGTTCTGAAACTAATTGTTTAAAGTCGAAGTCTAATTGACTTTGGAAAATATCTAAACCTGGGTCCTCTGGGTTTTGTGATTCTATTACAGCACTAATTTCAAAACAGGAGTAATTTTTTATAGTTCTATAAATACTACCTCCAATAACATGACCTGCTTCTATAGCGTCCCATTCACTTACGTAATACGTTGTTCCATTAATAGTATTTTTATTCGTAAGTATTTTTTTGTTAAAAGAATAGCAGTTAGACGTATCTGTCGAGTTGCTGATACTGAAATTTGCATCCTCTAAATATTGTGGAGTAGTGATGTGTAAGCCTTTTTTATTAACAAGCACAATGAGGTTAGATAAATTATAGGGTGGAAAATACTCAGAAGTGGCCTTAATAATTGTAAAATCTGGTGGATAGTCAAACATAAAATTATATTGCATATTTGTGTATGTTTTCCAATTTGCTGTTGGATCAGTTGTTGGAGAAGGAGTCAGGGTAGTTGTCGGAACTACTTGAACAGTCGGATGCTGCTGATTATTGCTCGTACCAAGAAAGTAAGTACCTAAACCAACTCCAATCAGTAGAATTGCTACAACTAAGGTAATGAATGTTTTTGAAGGTCTATGAGAAGTAATCTGGGGTACAAAAGGAATATTCTGCATTTCTGTTTGCTGAGGGATTTGGTTCTCCATTATTAGATTGTTTCAGCTATTGAAGACGATTGCAAGTTTATCACACGCGATAATGTGTGGTTCGAAGTACTGATCGGGTCATAAAATTTGAGGCTAAATGAATTTTTTGTAAATACACGTGGAACCACACCTTTAGCCTATTGCACCAAGCTACTCGTGATTCTAAAAATGTTCACGACACGTTCGGTGACCCGAATGATTGTCTATTTGAACCGACATTAGCCTGGCTAGACCATCTCCGAAAACTATACCAGAAAAATGATGAAGAATGATAATCATGAGTTCTCTCTCATGTAACTTGCACTTGTTTTTCTTGGTTTTAGTGAAAGTCATTTTTTTCAATGATAATTTGAAATAGGCTTATTTACCCATCATCCATCACAACTTGAATCACCAATTGTCCCCCATGGGAGAATATACGAAGGATACACTTTATTGGATGCATCAAATGGTACTAACTCAAAATAAATTCCTGGATATACATAATCGGCATATGGTAAGTTATCTGTCTTAAGCATCTTTGAAGGTTCGGCAGGAGTACCATCACTAAAAACAAGATTATCTGAAGGAACCTCAAAATCGGTTACTGTTGGAATGCTTCTATTAAAAACAGACGTTGGAGGTAAAACGATATCATAGAGTACACCATCGATTTTAAAATAAACTAATCGTTGAGACGTACTTCCTCGTTCACTTCTATTCTGCGGGAAAGACAATCGGTAATAAATGTCAGGGTTCTTTGATGCTACTAGAGGAATAGAGAGTCCATTTGCATCACTTAAACCTGAACATCTATGTGTAATCGTAAAACGATCCTGTACGGGTACAGAGGGTGAGAGTGGAAAGCCTGGCTCTATCGAATACCCAGGATTATAGACAATTGTGTACTTAACTGATGTCTTCGTATCACCTCGCAGTACTTCCAAAGAATTACTGCCTTGTTGCAACTCAAGATTAGCCAAGACAAGTAAATCTACTTGCTTATTTCCCAAACATTCATGTTCACTAGAGTAATTGATATAGCCTGTTTTTTCCAATGTATCAACAAAGTAAGCAGAACAATCAACATATGGTTGTGTTGTAAATCCATGAGAATCTATTTTTGTACCATTTAGCGCAATCGTAAGATCATTTGTTTTGCTAGGCGTGAAATAAGTATAATAAACAGTATTTAATGTGGTTTCATTTGGGTGAAAAAATTTATTATCAGGGTAAATCTTTAAGAACTGACTACTTATGAATGATTCACCGACCAGATTTAGCTTAATTACTGCGGTAATCTTGTTCTGCTTAACTATTTTTGGAGGGTACAGCAGATCAACCTTTGGTTGCTTATCAATGATGGGCTTTTTTTCAGTCACTTGAGGGGCTGGTTGATAAGCTGTAAATGTCAAATTACCCGGTTTAGGTTGCAAAACGGATTTTATCTCATCAGATGTAACTAATCCTCCGGGAAGATCTAGAGTTCTATAAATAAGCAGCGGACTATCTGGATATTGACGCATTTGGGGATATGAATCTTTAATGACATATACTTCGTTCTTTCCAATAGTAAACCACTTTTGTTCATTGGCTATAAAAGCATCTGTTGCTAGAGGCATGTCAAAATGCGGTAAATTATATTCTGTAACCCGAAAGATTTTTCCTTGCGATTTAACGTAAAAATATTCTTTATCTAATACTGCCTCTCCAGGCAATCCAATAACTCGACCGATAAATTTTTGATTATTTCTCACATACGATATAAGATCTCCTCGTTTTATATTTGCAACTTTGGATATGAAAAGGGTTTTATAGATCAGTACTCCGAATACTCCAATAAGGAGAATAGCTGTCAATATGATGAGAAATTTTTTTGATAGTTTTTTAGGATGATTTGGCCGAACAATGTCGTTGTTTTGAGCTATTTGCTGAGGAAGTTGGTTCTCCATATGTATATTCTTTCAGAGAAAAGGTATTAGTGCAATGGGGTGAGAGAAGAGTTAGATTGTTATTTTTGACCACCATCAGAAAATTTATGGTTAAATTTATATGTTGAAAGTATTTGGTTAAATGTAGTTTCATCACCAGCTTCTAGCATTATTTCAACATGACCCCAGCCTGGATTATCTAAATATACTACGTCCGATAATCCAATAGTCGATGACTCATTTCCACGGATTCCCGTATAACCTGAGATGGTGAACGGTTTAATGGTCGTATTTGTTGAAGAGCCATTTGTATAAGGAAAGCTCTGTGGCATAGCAAGTGTAGAATCACAGATGCTGACTAGCTGATGACTAGTTGGAGAAATTTTAGCCGGAATATCTTGTGGATTGGAGATATCACTCAACAGAGCACAAGAAGGAGATGATTGGTACACGTACCAAGATGAAGGATATTGAACGGAAGACGCGTCGGTGGTGTATGTTTTGGAGCTGGTTGTACCAGTTGCTTGTTCTTGATTGGTGAATTGGAAGGTAGAGACTATTTGGTCAGTTATTTTCTGATATGCTGTTTCGATTTCTGGTGTGCCGCCGTTATAGGTTTCTGTAATTGCAAATATTTTACCACTAGTTTTTATAAATGATATTGTGTAATCTCCCACACAGTTCTTTTCGCTATACGTTGCTGCTTTTTGGCCACCAATAGTGATGGAGGATACGGACGAGATAGTAGCTGCTGAAGAGTTTGGGCAATTATCTTTGGCAGATGCAGCAGCTTTCGTTGCTGCTTCTAAAGGAGTTGTGGCATCTACCCAACTTAAGGTAACCGATACCATATATCCATCAAATAGTTCTGTTTGCGTTCTTCCTGAAGCTGTTTGTGTGGGACCGAGATAGCTTAGTTTTGCTGCTGTATACGTGCCTCCAGGATTGCCTTCAACATTCTCAGCAACATTGGTGCCTTCTGGATATTTAAAAGAATAGCCATATTGTGTGTTGGTATATGTTTTCCAATCTGCGGTTGGATCAATAGTGGGATTTGTATTATTAACCTGGGTAAGTGTAGGAGAGGTTGGTTGTTGAGTTGTTGTCGAAGAGTGTTGTATGTTGTTTGATAAAAAATATCCACTTAGTAGTCCAACTGCAAGTAAAACGATCGCGCCAATGACGATAAGAAAGGTAGGAGAAGGTTTTTTGGAAACAGCAGACTGAATTGCTGGCTCAAGATCGTTATTATTCTGCTGAGGAGGTATTTGACTATCCATAGTTAGATTGTTTCAGATAGTGAAGACGATTGCAAATTTATGCCGTTCGATAATGTGTGGTCCAAAGTACCGGTCGGGTGATTAAAATTCGAGGCTGAATAAAATTAAGGACAGCTAAAGCTTGAATCATATCTTTAGCCCAGTATATCAATCTATTCGTGATGTTGAAAGAGTTCACGACACGTTCGGTGACCCGAATGATTGTCTATTTGAACCGACATTAGCCTGGCTAGAGCATCTCCGAAAGGTATACCAGAAAAATGTGGGGATGGATTAAGTTCACCTTGACATATTAGTTCATTTTCCCTAATATATCCCTATTGGGGGGATATATGGCATACAGACCAAAAGATACACAAGAAAGAATCACGCACCGTCTTAAAATCGCGCGAGGACACTTAGATAAAGTCATACAAATGATGGCAGATGACGTGTATTGTATTGACGTCATGCACCAAATGCAGGCAATAGAGAGTGGTTTACGGGAAACAGGAAACCTTCTTTTAGAGAATCACCTGAAATTATGTGTGGCTGATGCAATTAGTAAAGGAGAAAAGGACAAGGCAATTGAAGAAATTATGCAGGTTTTCAAAAAGAAAAAATAAGGAAAGGAGAAATAATATGAAAAATAAAGAAATACTATATGGAATTATTGGGTTTGTTATCGGTGTCATTGTTACATTCACCGTTACAAACGGTAGTACTCAGAATGGAATGATGAATAATAATGCCATGACGGGGTCAAACAATGTAAGTACAACTCCACAACAAGTAGAAAAGATTAAACAGGAAGAGATCGAAGGGCAGAAATTACTCCTCTCTATTCAATCAAACACAAAAGCTTGTAAGGATTTGTCACAGGACAATTTTGAAAAAATTGGTGATTACATCATGAAACAACAAGTAGGATCAAGTGAAAAGCATGTAGTCATGGATGCAAATATGGAGCAAATGATGGGAAAAGATAATAATGTGCAGATGCATATATTACTTGGTAAAAATGCGGCTGGATGTGCAAGTTTTTCTGATGCAACTATTACTGGTACAACGATGCCGATGATGAGTCATTAAGAATAAATTAGTAGCCCAGTATTCTCATTGGCCGCTATTTCTTAATACAAGGAAGAAAATATATGAAAAGTATTTACACATGTCCTATGCATCCCGAAGTTCAGCAAGATAAACCTGGACATTGTCCAAAGTGTGGTATGAAATTAGAACGAAGTGAGATGAAAATGAGTCAGGGAGAACATACTCATCACACGATGAAGCCGCTTGCCGAAATGTCTTTTGGGGAAAAGTTAAAAATGGGTATGTCAATGACAATGGGCATGGATCACACAGGCTTAGCAGGTAGGGAAATGGCAAAGTTGATGGAAGAAGATATACGAAATAAGTTTTTCTTTTCACTTTTTCTCACCATTCCGATTGTCCTTTATTCTCCGTTTGGAGAAATGATTCTCAAAATACATTTGCCAAGCCTAATTCCCGTACAGTGGTTACTCTTTCTTCTGACAACTCCTGTTTTCTTCTATGGTGGCTGGTTATTCCTTTATTCTTCGTTTGACGAGATAAAAAGAAGAAAGTTAGGAATGTCTGTACTCATTGCGATTGGTATAACTGCTGCCTATGCGTTTAGCATTCTTTTAAATCTGCTCGGAAGTACCGACTCTTTCTACGAAGCTGCAGCAATGCTTATTACCTTTGTGTTGTTTGGTCATTGGATGGAGATGAAGTCCAGACGTGGAACGACTGATGCCCTGCAAGCACTCTTTAATCTTGTACCACCACTTGCTCGAGTACTACGAAACGGAAAAGAAGAGATGGTACCAACTGCACAAGTAAAACGTGGAGATATTCTTATACTCAAGCCTGGAGACAAAGTGCCAGTTGACGGCGAAATAATTAGTGGAGAAACATCGATTGATGAAGCACTCGTTACCGGTGAGTCAGTTCCAGTGATGAAAAAGAAAGGTGACTTAGTCATTGGTGGATCCATTAATCAATCAGGCTCTGTGCAATTTAAAGCAACAAAAGTGGGAGAAGATACAGCTTTAGCCCAGATTGTAAAGTTAGTAGAGACTGCACAAAACTCAAAAGCACCCGGACAACGATTGGCAGATCGTTTTGCTTCATACTTAGTTATTCTCGCAGTTGGAAGTGGATTGTTAACATTTGTTTTATGGTTTTTTGTAGGAGGTCAACCATTTCTTTTTGCGCTTACCTTTGCTATCTCAGCGATTGTTATTGCCTGTCCTGATGCACTAGGACTTGCAACCCCTACTGCGGTAGCTGTTGGTACAGGACTTGGAGCAAAGCACAATATTTTAATTAAAGATGCCCAAACTCTGGAACAAGCATCTAAAATTCAAGCAGTTGTTCTTGATAAAACAGGTACACTGACGGAAGGGAAACCAAAAATTACCGATATTAAAACTGTTAAGTGGATAACTACTAATGAGGCGTTGCAATTAACCGCTGCCGCTGAAGCAAAATCTTCTCATCCACTGAGTACTGCCATACTTAATGCATTGAAGGATCGAAAGTTGTCACTTCCGACAAAAGTAGAAAAGTTTGAAAATATGTCTGGACTTGGAGTAAAAGCTGTTGTAAATGGAAAACATATATTAGTTGGAACAAAAAAGCTAATGCAAGAAAACAAAATAGACCTTACGCCACTTGCAAAAAATATTGCAGAATTATTAGGTCGCGGAGAAACGATAATGATCCTTGCTGTGGATAACAATATTGCTGCTGTTATTGGTGCTTCAGATCCAATACGACCAACATCAGTTACAACAATTAAACGACTTAACGAATTAGGAATTGAAACAGCGATGATTACTGGTGACAATGAAGCAACGGCAAAAGCAGTTGCAAAGAGTTTGGGTATTAAACGAGTGTTTGCCGATGTGCTCCCCGGTGAAAAGGCAAAGTATGTTAAAAAACTCCAAGATGAAGGAAAGTTTGTAGCAATGGTTGGCGATGGGGTCAATGATGCACCTGCATTAGCACAAGCAAATATTGGGATAGCAATCGGTGCCGGAACTGATGTTGCGATTGAAACAGCAAAAATTGTTTTGATGAAATCAGATCCAGCAGATATTGTTCGAGCAATTCGACTTTCAAAAGCGACGGTGACAAAAATGAAACAAAACCTCTTTTGGGCATCAATCTATAATGTTTTAGCAATACCGATTGCCGGAGGAATTCTCTATCCTGCATTTAAAGTATCACTTCGTCCTGAAATTGCTGCTCTTTTAATGAGCTTGTCGTCAATTATTGTTGCAGTAAATGCAGTATCATTAAAAAGGGCTGAGAAAAATTTAGTGACAGTATGAACCTATCCAGTTGTTCTTTTTAACCAGATTAAAGAATGGCTTTTTACAGGACCTCGTTGTTTGAATCGTACCTTTAGACTAGTAAATCAAGCTATTCATGATTCGGAAACTACCTACGACACGTTTGGTGACCCGACTCGGATTCGAACCGAGGACCAAGAGCTTAAAAGGCTCCTGCTCTACCGCTGAGCTACCGGGCCGTTAAAAATTTTTATCAAATTTTTAACCGTTTAATTATCTAATAGACAATTAAACAGTCCTAGCCTAGTATTTTACCTGAAAATTAAGCTGATGGCTAGTTAATATTAATTTGCTATCTTGAAAGTCATTATCTCTTCGGGTATTATTTGGCTTGTAACTTTGATTTTATGGTACTCGCTTTAAAGAACTTGCCAGTCGAAGATCGTCCCCGCGAACGGCTTTTGAATTACGGAGCAGCTACTTTATCCACCCTCGAACTATTAGAGATTATTTTAAGCCAAGGCATTGCTGGTCAATCAGTTGTCTCAACGTCACAAGAATTAATTAAAACTTTTTCAAATTTAGATAAGTTATCTCAAGCCAGCCCTCGAGAGTTAATGCAGGTCAAAGGGATTGGGATCGCTAAAGCCACTCAACTTAACGCTATTTTAGAATTAGCACAACGATTAAAACTTGAAGTTGCTGATGTTCCCGATAAAAAAGCCGATGGTCCAGAGATGATTTATAAATTAATAAAGCGAAAGTTACGTGATTATCATAAAGAACATTTTTTCGTAGTAGCGTTAAATGTTTCGGGTATGGTTATTGAGCAAATCGCAGTTGGTATTTTAGATGCGGCCTTAGTTCACCCCCGGGAAGTTTTTGGAGAAGCCATTAAACACCATGCCTCAGCTATCATCGTCGTCCATAATCATCCGTCCGGTAACCCAAACCCTTCTTTACCCGATCGGATGTTAACCGAGCGGCTGAAAGAAGCTGGTCAAATAATGGGGATTGCTTTAAGAGATCATATTATTATTACTCAAAACAGCTTTTTAAGTTTTAAAGATGAGGGCTTCTTATAGAATAGTTTTTGGTTTTGGGTTAGTGGTTTGTCTAATAATTATTGGAATTAATATTAATGGCTCGATGACGGTTACTCCACGTCCTCAATTAACTATTCCTCCATCACTTGGGCCCAATCCAGAACTTGTCGAAGTTACGAGAATTGTTGACGGCGATACTATTGAAGTCAACTACCATAATAAGCTGACTAAGCTTCGATATATCGGGATTGATACTCCCAAAACGGTTGATCCGCATCGGCCGGTCGGTTACTTTAGCCATGAAGCCTCGAATGAAGATAAAAAGCGGGTTTTAGGTCAAGAGGTGGTGTGTGGCTGATTCTGAGGATCGGGATAAGTTTGATAGGCTGTTAAGATATGTTTATTTGCCAAATGACGCTCAAAATTGGTTGTTTGTTAATGACTACCTAATTCGGCAAGCCTACGCCATTCCTGATCCGATCGCTTAAGATAACCGTTTTATAGATGAATTTCAACAGGCTTCTAAAGACGCTCAAATCAGTAAACAGGGGCTTTGGGCGGCATGCCAATAAGTGATATTATATTAAGGTAATGAAGCAATTTTGGATTCAAGTCGTAGCCTTGTTGATTGTGGCTTTTGGGGCAATTATTTTGACCTTTAATGCCGGACTTCTACCGAATGTCGGACAGTCAACTTCTGCAAACACTAATAGCAGTTCTCCTTCGACAGGTCAGCTTAAAATTGGTCAAGATGTTTTAAATGTTGAAATTGCCGATACTCAAGCTAAACGCCAGTTAGGTTTAGGTGGTCGTGATAATTTAGCGACCGACTCGGGGATGTTATTTGTCTTTAGTGATACTGATAAACATAGCTTTTGGATGAAAGATGTTCATTTTTCCCTCGATTTTGTTTGGATTTTAGATAATAAAGTCGTTGACGTTACTCAAAATGTTCCACCACCTGCACCTGATCAATCGGTTAGTAGTTTACCAATTTATGAGTCAAATAGCCCGATTAATAAGGTCTTAGAAGTTAATGGGGGTTACGCCAGCTCACATAATATTCAAGTCGGCGATAGTATAACTTTAATTGGAAGTTAAAAATAAATGTTTAACGTACTGCCCCTAAACCAGATTCGAGATGAAGATAGCCCTCTTTATGGCCAATCAATTATTAATTTAGCGAGATTAATTAGATTAAGTTTTCCAGTTCCTCACGGCTTAGTAATTACCCCACCTGATGCTGAGCTCAAAAAGGCGATTAAACGCTTTCAAACCACAAATCCTGAAATATTTGAGCAAAACTTTAAAATTATTAAAGATGAATTTTTAAATATTCCTGTGCCAGTTTTACTTACCGAGCATTTACGTTATCAATCAATTGATGCCGATAAACTTTGGCAAGGCTTACTGACTAACTGGCTTGAAGAAATGCGGTCGGTATTATGGAGATTAGGCTATGAAATAGCCTTAACGCAGCCCCTATCAGCTCAACCCGTTATTTTTACTGGACCGATTGCGACTTTCGGTCAAGCTTATCATGATAAAGAGCTTGATAAAGTTTTAATCACGATTGATAAAGGGGGATTGTCGGTTGATCAAGAAACCGAGATTGAAGAATTAGTTAGACGAGCTAATCGCAAGTTATTTTTGCCTCAAGTTTATGATTGGATTGTTGAAAGCCCAGGCAAAGACTTAAAAATTGTAAAGCTCTCACCGTTTACCGATAACCTAGAAAAAGTCTCGTCAGACTATAAGTCAACAAATAAGATCAAATTAAAAGATCTGCCAAAAGTTAAAACGGCTTATAAGGTTTGGGCTGATTTATCCGGAACTTTAACTGTTAATCCTAATTTAGATGGTATTTTTATAAGTGGTGATCAAATTCCTAATTTTGACGAATTAGTTTTTAAACTAGTCGAAACTGGTAAAAGTTTTAAACATTTACCCTTGATCTTTAAACTCTCACCTAATCCCAAGTTAACTTCTTTACAAGCCGAAGCTTATGCTTTTTGTAAACATAAACAAGATTTAGCTAATTTAGAGTTAGTTATCCCAGCTGTTCGGTCAGTTAAAGAGCTTTCCGAAGTTAAGCAGTTATTATCAGCCAAAAATATTAATCGGCGAGGTAATAAATTTTGGCTTGAAATTGCGACTCCCGAAAATATTCTTAATATGAGTGATTACCTTGAGTCTGGCCTAGATGGCATAATTCTAAAGTTAGATCAGTTGGCTGTTCAGATCGGTTGTCAGATCGGTGATTTTAGGCCAGTTATTAAAATGGTTCAACAAGTCATCCCAATTTTGCATACTCACAAATTACCATTTTTAACGACCGGGATTTTGAGTTGGAATAGTGACTTACTCCAATTTTTTATTGATCAGGGAGGGTCAGGCGTGATTGCCGATCTTCCAAACTCCTATTTTCTTCCAGAATATATTAATTTTTTAGAAACTCGAACTTTTAAGAAACGAGTTAATTCAGATTCCAAAGAATAATATATTCACCTTTTGGACCTTTGTTTTCTAAATCTTTAAGCCATTGACTTAAAGTTTGGCTTTTAACTGATTGATAAATCTTAGTTAATTCTTGGGCTAGGCAAACTTCAACATCTCCATATGCAGCTTGGATATCCGTTAAAGTTCGAATTAGTTTATAGGGTGAGATAAATCCAATATAAGTTGTCGGCAACTCTTGATCAAAGTTTTTGAGTTTATTTAATAAATCTGTTAAAGCTTTAGTTTTTTCTGGTAAATAACCTATGAACATAAACTTATCTGGCGGCAGTCCAGATAAAGTTAAAGCGGTGATCGGGGAGACTGGGCCGGGTAAAGAATCGACTTTGATATTCATTTCCAAACAGGCTCTGACAAGTTTATAACCTGGATCTGAAATTAAAGGTGTTCCAGCATCGGAGACTAGCGCTAAATGTTGATTGGCTTGAAGTTTTTGTAAGATTTGTGGGAAAGTTTTAGTTTCATTAAAATCGTTTAAAACTAAAAGTGGCTTTTTGATCTCGTAATGGTTAAGTAAGATACTGGTTCTCCTGGTATCTTCACAAATAATCCCATTGACTTGCTTTAAAATTTCAATGGCTCTTAAGGTGATATCTTTTAAATTGCCAATCGGGGTTGGTACAATGGTCAACATATGCTAGAAAGTATAGCGTCATTTATTATTAATGTCATCTCAACTCTCGGTTACCCCGGCATTTTATTAATGATGGCTATCGAATCAGCCTTAATTCCACTCCCATCTGAGATTATTATGCCTTTTTCCGGATATTTGGCCGCAACTGGTCGATTTAATTTAGGGCTGGTTATTTTAATGGGAGCGATTGGTAATACTGCCGGTTCGTTAGTGGCTTATTACTTAGGATACTGGGGACATGAAAAAGTCGTTCGAAGACTAGTTCGAAAATATGGTAAATATATCTTATTTACTGAGGACGAACTTGATCAAGCGGAAATGTGGATGAAAAAATATCGCAATTTAGCGGTTTTTGGAGCTCGAGTTTTACCAGGTGTCAGAACGATTATCTCCTTACCAGCCGGAATTTTTAAGCTACCAGTCCGAAATTTTTTGATCTGTACATTCTTAGGCTCTCTACTTTGGTCAACATTATTGGCATATATCGGATATAGCTTAGGTGGTAACTGGAAAAATATTGAGCATTATTTCCGGCCGTTTGAAGGAGTTGTCATTTTAGTGATTGTTGGACTAGTAGGATGGTATATTTACCACAAATTATCTTCAAAAAAAGCTAAATAATCTTTACATTTCGGTTGAATGCTCGATCTCTTTAACAAATAAGGCTGAGCGCTGATTACTAAAATTACCAGTTCTATAAATGGTTTAACTTATAAACTATATTTTGTTAAGTTGTCTGTAGAAATGTTGCTTAAATTCTGCTATACCTAGAATATGAATATTGAGATTATGAATATTGTCCCTCTTCAGCCGACAGCGGAATTTTTCGCTAGGCTCGAACCGGTCGATCAGGCGCTAGTTATTGCTTATAGAGCTATTGGTAGTTTGGCGGAGAGACCTTTAACTGAAAAAACAGCATCATTGATTCTCGAACTTGAGGAATTTACGGGACAACGACAGTTTAATCCACCAGCTGAAAAAAAGCCTAAACTGATTTCTAATTAAACCTTCTAATTACTCCAACACACTTGCCTTGAATTTGAACATCAGTCGCATAGATTGGTTTCATCGTTGAATTGGCTGGTTCTAAGCGAATTCGAGTTGGTTCTTTAAAGAATCTCTTGAGAGTTGCCAAACCATTTTCAAGGAGAGCGACGACGATATCACCATCATGAGCAGTGCTTGATTCCTCGATGATGACAAAATCTCCATCCAAGATTCCATCCTCAATCATTGATTCACCTTTGACTTGTAAAACGTAAGAGCGTTTTTTTGAAGAGACTAGCGAAGGCGCAACTGAGATTGTAGCATTTGGATCAGTATAAGCCATGATTGGTTGACCGGCCGCAATAAAACCTAAAACTGGCAGCTCAATCTCTCTTGAAGAAGATGATGATGCCGAATCATCTTGATTAATTAATTCGATCCCTCGAACAGCTCCATCAAACTTTTTGATAACCCCTTTTTGGATTAAAGCCTGCAAGTGCTCATGCACAGTTGCTAAAGAGGATACCCCCATATTATCGGCGATCTCTCCTAAAGTTGGGGAGTAACCATACTTATCAATATAGTCTTTAAGAAACTTTAAAATCTGTTTTTGTCGTCTGTAGAGAGTCACTGGCATGTGTTCATCCTACCAAACATAACCCGAATCTGTCAAGACCCTGTTTACCGCTGATAAGTACCGAATGTTGGGATTCCTTTCGGGTATATTTCGTGATAAAATAGGTTTTATGTCTAAATTCAAAATCAAATCCGACTTTAAACCAACCGGTGATCAACCGGCTGCTATCGATAAGCTAGTCAAAGGTCTTAATGCTAAAGAAAAGAATCAGGTTTTATTAGGAGTGACTGGTTCAGGTAAGACTTTTACGATGGCTAACGTCGTCCAAGCTGTTCAACGACCAACTTTGGTTATCTCTCACAACAAGACCTTAGCCGGACAATTGGCCCAAGAGTTTCGCAATATCTTTCCTGACAATGCGGTTGAATATTTCGTCTCATACTACGATTATTACCAGCCGGAGGCTTATCTCCCCTCATCCGATACATATATTGAAAAGGATGCTCAGATTAACGAAGAGATTGATAAGCTCAGATTATCCACGACCGCCTCATTATTAACTCGTAAAGATGTTCTGGTGGTCGCCTCGGTCTCATGTATTTATAACATTGGCTCGCCAGTCGAATATGGTGGAGCGATCCTTGAGATTAAAGCTGGGGTTCGGATCGGTTTTGAAACAGTCTTTAAGATGTTAAATAAGATGTATTATCTTCGGAACGATTATGATTTTAAACGTTCAACTTTTCGCGTTAAAGGTGACACCATCGATATTTACCCTTCATATAAAGATCAAGCGTTACGAGTTCAATTCTTGGGTGAAACGATCGAAAAAGTGTCGTTACTTGATCCAATTACCGGTTTAACGATTCCGACCAATCAGACCCAAGTCATTTATCCAGCGAAACATTACGTTACGCCTGAGCTCCGTATTAAACCGGGTATTGCTCAGATCGAAGCAGATGTTAAAGAACGGGTATCACAACTCAAAAGTCAAAATAAACTAGTTGAAGCTCAACGGCTCGAACAGCGGACGATGTATGACATCGAGATGATTAAAGAGTTTGGTTATTGTAATGGCATCGAGAATTATTCTCGCTATTTTGATGGTCGGCAGCCTGGTGATGCCCCATATTCATTGATGGATTATTTCCCAAAGGACTACTTATTAATAGTTGATGAATCGCATATTACTCTTCCCCAGGTTCGAGGAATGTATAACGGTGACAGGTCACGCAAGGAAACTTTAATTGATTTTGGTTTTAGATTGCCATCAGCTTTAGATAACCGCCCTCTCAAGTTTGAAGAATTTCAAAGAAAGATTAATCAGGTGGTCTATGTTTCAGCAACGCCCGATGAGTATGAGCTATCGCTGTCTGGGCCTGACAATGTGGCTGAGCAACTAATTCGGCCAACGGGAATTTTAGATCCGGTCGTCAGTATCCGACCTTCGGCTGGTCAGATTGAAGATGTGATGAAAGAGGTTTTGGACCGAATTAGCAAGAGTCAGCGAGTTTTAATTACGACTTTAACTAAACGGATGGCGGAGGATTTGTCTGAATACTTAGCTGAACGTGATATTAAAGTTAATTATTTACATTCTGATATCGAAACCTTAAAACGGGCTGACATTCTCAATTCGCTCCGGATGGGGGAATACGACGTGATCGTGGGAATTAATTTACTTCGTGAAGGCTTAGATTTACCAGAAGTCTCACTGGTTATTATTTTAGATGCTGATAAAGAGGGTTTCTTAAGATCCCGAACTTCTTTAGTTCAGACAATGGGCAGAGCGGCTCGGCATATGGATGGCCAGGTTATTATGTATGCTGACAATATTACGAAATCAATGAAAGCGGCTATTGATGAAGTCGACAGACGTCGTGAGTATCAAGCTGAATATAATAAAACTCATAATATTACGCCGATTAGTATTTCTAAAGGCTTCAGGGATCGGTTAATTGAAAAGATTGAAGAAGAAACGGGCAAAGAGGTTTTATCGGTTGAAGATATTCCACCAACTGAACGCAAAAAGATTCTGAAATCGCTTGAGGATCAGATGAAACAAGCAGCCGATTTATTAGATTTTGAAACTGCCGCTAAATTAAGAGATCAGATTAAAGAACTTCAAAGCTAACTTTTAACTATCTCTCACTCTTCCATATTTCTCCAAAATCGTGTAAGATAATAAAGTTTTCTTTTCGGGTTAACTATGGATAAAGACAAGATTATTATTAAAGGTGCTCGCCAGCACAATCTCAAAAATATTGATTTAGAAATTCCTAAGAATAAACTAGTGGTTTTTACCGGTATTTCTGGGTCAGGTAAGTCGTCATTGGCGTTTGATACCCTTTATGCCGAGGGTCAGCGTCGCTATGTCGAGTCCCTTTCCTCTTACGCCCGTCAGTTCTTGGGGGTTATGGATAAACCGGATGTTGATTATATTGAAGGTTTATCGCCCGCCATCTCAATTGATCAAAAGGGAGTTTCTCATAATCCACGCTCGACAGTCGGTACGACTACCGAAATTTATGATTATTTAAGGTTACTTTTTGCCAGAATTGGTCATCCTCATTGTCCAAATTGTGGTCGTGAGATCTCAAGAATGTCAATTGAACAAATTACAGGACTGGTGGCTAAGTTTGGTGAAACGGCTATCGGTGCAAAATCTAAAAAAGGTGCCCGAATCATGATTTTGGCACCTGCCGTCAAAGATCGCAAAGGTGAATACTCAGCACTACTTGAAAGTTTTCGTAAAAAAGGTTTCTCAAAGGTTCGAATTGATGGCCAAGTCAGGGATTTAGATGAAGATTTAGTCTTATTTAAGAATAATAAACATACCATTGATGTGGTAGTTGATCGGCTAGTTTTAGATACTAAAACCACTAAAGATCCAGTTTTTCAATCTCGAATTAGCCAATCAGTCGAAACAGCTGTCACTTTAGGTGAAGGTTCAGTGATTGTCAGTGAAGTTACGGATGCTTCGCTAGATTTTCCAGCTAATCCTAAAGAGATGACCGATCACTTATATTCGGAGAAGTTTGCATGTCCGATCTGTTTAATCTCACTTCCCGAAGTTGAACCTCGGCTATTCTCATTTAATTCACCTCATGGCGCTTGTCCAGATTGTACGGGTTTGGGTATTCTTCTCGAAATTGATCCTAATATTATTTTAAATCCGATTCTGTCGATTGAAGAAGGTGGAATTTTGCCTTGGCAAAAGTTTGCGACTCATGAGACTTGGTTTAGCCGCTTAATTGAAGCAGTTGGCGAGGTTAATGGTTTTACGCTAAGTACTCGTTTGGGTCAGATCTCAGCTGAAGCTCGCCAGATCTTATTATTTGGTTCTGGTACTCAAGAATTTAAGGTTCAAGGTCGTAATCGCCAAGGTCGGATGACTCATTTTTTCTCGACTTTTCAAGGTCTAATTCCATATCTTAAAGAGCGTTATAAAGAGAGCGAATCCGAATATGTTAAATCTGAGATTGAAAAGTATATGTTAAAAGAGATCTGTCCGCGTTGTAATGGGGCGAGATTAAAAACTGAAGCACTTTCGATTACAACGTTATCCTCAAATATTGCTGAGGTAACTTCCCAATCAATTAAGCAGGCTTTGGGCTGGGTTAAAAACTTAAAAGCTCCAGAGCTCTCGCAAAGAGAGTTAATTATTGCCAGCCCAATTATTAAAGAGATTTTATCTAGACTGCAATTTTTAGTTGATGTCGGATTAGATTATTTAACTCTTGATCGATCATCAATTACTTTAGCGGGTGGTGAATCTCAGCGGATTAGGCTCGCTTCCCAGATCGGTTCAGGTTTATCAGGGGTTCTATATGTTTTAGACGAACCATCGATTGGTTTACACCAGAGAGATAATACTCGCTTAATCTCAACTTTGTATAAGCTTCGAGATTTAGGTAATACGGTTGTGGTTAATGAGCATGATTCTGAAACTATGGAAAGTGCTGATTACATGGTCGAAATCGGTCCGGGGGCAGGAGAACACGGTGGTCAGATTGTGGCAGCCGGTACACCGAAAGAGATTATCAGTAATCCTAACTCTTTAACTGGACAATACCTTTCCGGTAAGAAAAAAGTTGAGGCGCTTAGGGATCATCCTTTAGCGGATATGGGCACACTCGAAATTATCAAAGCTTCTGAAAATAATCTTAAAAATGTTGATATTTCCTTTCCGCTTGGGCGATTAATCAATGTTACTGGTGTTTCGGGATCAGGTAAGTCAACCCTAGTCCATGATATTTTGTATAAAGCTTTGGCCGCTAAGATCTATCGCTCAAAAGAGCGCCCAGGCCATTTTGAGGAGCTAAAAGGGGTTGAAAACATCGATAAGGTTGTTTTAGTTGACCAATCACCAATTGGTCGAACTCCGAGAAGTAATCCAGCCACTTATACCGGAGCGTTTACCTTTATTCGTGAGTTATTTGCCGAGTCGCCTGAATCTAAGATTCGAGGCTATAAACCTGGACGATTTTCTTTTAATGTTAAAGGTGGACGATGCGAGGTTTGTGAAGGTGAAGGCCAGATTAAGATTGAGATGCAGTTTTTGCCAGATGTGTTCGTGACTTGTGAATCTTGTAATGGCAAGCGTTATAACCGAGAAGCTCTTGAGATCTTCTTTAAAGATAAGACTATTGCTGATGTTTTAGATATGACCGTTGAAGAGTCACTGGGCTTTTTTAATAATATTCCTCAGATTAAGAATAAGTTAGCGGTTTTATCAGAAGTCGGCTTAGGCTATATTCGCTTAGGTCAAAGTGCGACCACCTTATCTGGCGGAGAAGCTCAGCGAATTAAGTTATCATCAGAGCTCTCAAAACGGCCAACCGGACATACCCTTTATATTTTAGATGAGCCTACGACTGGCTTACATTTTGCCGATATCGATCGGTTACTCCATATTTTAAGGAAGTTAGTTAGCTTTGGAAATACGGTTTTAGTGATTGAGCATAATTTAGATATGATTAAAAATGCTGATTGGATTATTGATTTAGGGCCTGAAGGGGGAGATCAAGGTGGTCGAATTATTGCCGAGGGCACGCCTGAGCAGATCGCTAAAACTAAAGAGTCGTATACTGGTCAATACCTTTCCAAGATTTTGGTACAATCGAAGTAATGTCGAATAAATTTTTGGGGCTGCTTTCCAAGATTTTTGGAGCAGTTACCTTGATTGCCTTAGTTAGTATCTTTTTTGTTCCCTTAAGCTACGCTGATAACGAATTCTCCAGTAACTATAAAGTTAATTATGTTATTGAGGAGACTGGGGTAACCGAAGTTACCGAGTTAATCAGCTTAACCAATTTAACTGATCGCTATTATGCTGAAGGTTTCAGTCTAAGTATTGGCGCGACCAAAGTTTCCGAAGTCGCAGCCTCGGATAATGATGGCCCGCTCCAAGTTGATAGTAGTGTGTCGGGGAATAAAACTAATATTAATGTTCATTTTAATTCTCAAGTTGCTGGGAAAGATAAAATTTATAGTTTTACTTTGCGTTTTAAATCAGAAGATTTTGCTCAAAAGCAGGGTAAAATTTGGCAGATCTCGGCTCCACGGATCTCGTCACAATCTGGGATTAATAATTATGATCTAACTTTATCAGTCCCGGTCGATTTTGGAGACCCAACCTCAATTTTACCTGATCCTAAAAGTCAGTCTGAATCGGGGGGAATGATTAATTTTAACTTTGATAAGAGTCAGTTGCTTGATACCGGTATATTAGCTAACTTTGGCTCAAACCAACTGTTTGATTTCAATTTAACTTATAAGTTAAATAATACTAATCCTTTGCCGGTCGTAGCTCAGCTAGCTTTACCTTCGGATACTAATTATCAACAAGTTTTACTTAATTCAATTAGCCCTCAGCCTGAGAATGTGACCATTGATCCGGATGGTAATTCTATTGCCTGGTTTAAATTGAATCGTCAGCAAGCGTTGGATGTTAATGTGACCGGTCAGGCTAAGCTCTATATCAGCCCGCGGGTTAAGCAGCCAGCCATCTTAACTTCGGATCAACGCAGTCAATACCTTAAATCTGATCAGTATTGGGAAACTGATAATCCACTTATTTTAGACAAGCTAAGTACCATTTTTAAAGATGGTAAGCCGACTGATGTTCGAGCCCAAGCTTCATTAATAAATCAGTTTGTGGTCAATACTTTAAAATATGATGATAGTAAAGTCACAAACGGCCAATTTGAACGTCTGGGAGCCTTAACGGCTTTAAAC
>JBEPVZ010000013.1:0-28745 GCA_041690695.1 Candidatus Daviesbacteria bacterium
ATCCAAAGCCTGTCTCACATAAGGTAAGACATTTTGGGGAAGATCATCTTTAGGAAACCAGCTCATATCATCACATTTATCCGATTCACCGATTTTAGGCGTTCCCTGCCATTTATCTGCGACCAAGAAAAAATAGATATATTCAAGATCAGAATTCCAATGCATGGTATGGACAACTGATAAATCTTTTGGATCAATCGTTATTTGGGCTTCCTCCATTGCTTCGCGTGCCATCGCCTCACGAACCGTTTCGCCCCCATCCAAATGGCCAGCAACTAAACTGTATTGTCCATCGGACCAACCCGTATTAAATCGCCTAGGTAGTAAAAACTTATTATCTTTTAAGAGAATTAAGTGAACGGCGGCCTTTAATTCAAATCGCTCTGACATATGGGGAGATTATAACAAACCAGCAAAACACCGTTCAGTAGGAACGATTACCAGCGGAAGTGGGCAAAAGCCTTATTAGCATCTGCCATGCGGAGAGTATCATCACGTTTCTTGATCGCTCCACCCGCATTATTTGAAGCATCAATTAACTCAGCCGCTAATTTTTTACCAAAAGTTCGAAACTCTTTATTGGAACGCTTTTCAGCAGCCGTTAGTAACCAACGAATTGCTAGAGCTTCACGTCGATCACCACGAACTTCCACTGGAACTTGATAGGAAGCTCCCCCAATTCGTCTCGGTCGAACTTCCATTCGAGGTGAGATATTAGCCAAACCCAATTCAAAAATAGCTAAGGCATTTTTGCCAGTTTGTTTGCCAATCTCTTCAAGAGCTGCATAAACTAATCTTTCGGCAACAGTTTTTTTACCATCTTTCATAACACGGTTAATAACCCGGGTAACTAACCGGGAGTTATATAATGGATCAACCTCTAAAACTCGTTTTTTAACACTTGCTCCTCGCATATATATTAAGCCGCTGCTGCCGCTTTACTTCCTCCTGGACGTTTTGTACCATACTTTGATCGACTTTTCATTCGCTTAGCAACGCCCGCTAAATCCAACTTACCGCGAATTAAATGATATTTTACACCTGGTAAATCTTTAACTCGACCTCCTCTGACTAAAACGATACCATGCTCAGCCAAATCATGACCTTCTCCAGGAATATAAGCTGTGACTTCAGTTCGATTAGACAATCTCACCCGAGCGACTTTTCGAAGAGCTGAGTTTGGTTTTCGAGGTGTCATCGTTCGAACCAGTAACACCACTCCTCTTTTTTGAGGATTAGGATTGATTACGTAACGACGATCTTTGCTATTATAAGAGCGACGAAGAGCCGTTGACTTGATCTTCTTGACCGTCTTAGTTCTTTTATGTCTAATTAGTTGATTAATAGTTGGCATCTTAGCTGGCAATCTTTGCTCGGTCTTCCGAGGTTGGAATCAGCCGGCCAATTATAACGTTTTCTTTTAAACCTTGCAAACGGTCGATCTTACCTGATGCCGCAGCGTCAGATAAAATAGTAGTGGTTTGCTGGAAAGAAGCCGCTGACAAGAAGCTTTCGGTCTGAAGTGATGCTCTGGTAATACCTAAAACAACCAGTCCTGCAGTTGCCGGTTCTCCACCTTCAGCCAAGACTCGAGTATTTTCATCTTCAAAAATAGTTCGGTTGATAATCTCACCTGGCAACAGTCTGGTATCACCTTGTGATTCAATTCGAACTTTATCAGACATCTTGCGAACGATCACTTCGAAATGCTTTTCGTTAATAGACACACCTTGTGACTCATAAACGCCTCGAACCTCTTCAACGATGTAGCGTTGAGCGGCTCTTAGACCACGAATTCTTAAGACTTCTTTAATATCTAAGTGGCCACCAGCTAAAGGAGTTCCAGCTGAAATTAAATCGCCATCTTCAACTAAAAGTGAAGTTGTTGCAGGTACAAGATATTCACGCTCTTCATGAGGCTTAGAAGTCGTTCGAACTCGAACAACTTTACCATCATCAGTCTCAACAATCGTGACTTTTCCAGCAATCTCAGCAATGGCACTAACACTCTTCGGTGTTCTAGCTTCATAAAGCTCTTCAACTCGAGGAAGACCCTGGGTAATATCGGCCGCATTAGCAACTCCTCCAGAATGGAAAGTTCTCATCGTTAACTGAGTTCCAGGCTCACCAATCGACTGGGCGGCGATAACTCCGACTGGAGTTCCGATCGTAACTGGCTGACGAGTGCTTAAATCAAGTCCGTAACAAAGTGAACAAAGACCAACTCGAGCCTCACAAGTTAGTGGTGAACGAACAGTAATTTCAGGTACAGCACTATTGAAAAGGGCTACCAGTTCTGGTTCTTCAATATAAGTATTGGCTGGAATGATGGTCTTCTTCGATTTAGGATCAACAATTGCTGAAGCGACCATTCGACCCATGAAGCGAGCATTATTAATTTGAGGATTATCTTTGGAAACTTCAATCGTTAGACCCTCTTTAGTTGAACAATCTTGCATTCGGATAATAGCATCATGTCCAACGTCAACTAGTCGACGAGTTAAATAACCAGCCTCAGCCGTTCGAATAGCTCGGTCTGCAACTCCTTTTCGAGCTCCTCGACAAGAAGTAAAGTATTCAAAAACGCCTAAACCTTCACGATAATTAGATTTGGTTGGTAACTCAACGATCTTACCAGTTGGATCAACGGAGAATCCACGCATACCGGAAACCTGTTTAATCTGCTCAGAAGTAGCCCTAGCTCCTCCAGATTGAATAATAATCTGAATCGGATTATCCATCTCAAGAGCTGCAAAAGTCTTTTTAGCAATATCTTCACCAATTCGAGTCCAAATTTCTTGAGAAAGAGCTCTCTTTTCCTCATTTGTAATTAAGCCTTTTTGATAATTACCTTCAACCTCAGAAATCTCTTTATCTCCAGCCGCGATTAATTCAGCTTTGTTTGGTAACATCTTATTATCTGAAATAGCGAGCGATAAACCAGAAATAGTCGCACCCCAGAAACCAATTGATTTAATATCATCAATTAACTTAGCCACTTGATCTCGATCAAACTGTTTGAAAGCTTGCATAATAATCTTTCGAATTCCAACTCCATTAACTGGCTCGTTTACAAATTGGAGTTCAATCGGTAAGAAGCTGTTAAAGATGACTCGGCCAACGGTCGTTTCCAAAACTTCCTCACCGACGACACACTTAATCTTCTGTCTCAAACTTAACTTACCCATCTGGTAAAGTAAGACCGCTTCCTCTTTAGATAAAACATTCTCTAAAAGTTCTTTATTTTGATCAATTGAGGTAATGTAATATGAACCAAGCGCCATTTCTCGGTTTGGAATGTTAATTGGTGAACCATCTGAGCTTCTCAAGATGTTTTGTTTAGCCATCATTAATTCGACAGCTTCTCTTTTAGCATTTTCTGAAAGCGGAACGTGGATAGCCATCTGATCTCCGTCAAAGTCCGCATTAAATCCAGCACAAACACAAGGATGAATCTGAATGGCATTACCGTCAATTAAGGTCGCGTAGAAAGCTTGAATACCTAAACGGTGGAGGGTTGGAGCCCGGTTAATTAAGATTGGGTGATCCTTAATAACCTCTTCTAAAATATCCCAGACTTCTGGTGGTCTAAGTTCCAAAACATTTTTAGCACCTTTAACGTTTGAAGATAAACCTCGAGTAATCATTTCTCGAAGGACAAATGGCTTAAAGACCTCAAGCGCCATCTCTTTAGGCAAACCAACCTGATTTAGCTTCAATTTTGGACCGACGATAATAACTGATCGACCTGAATAATCAACCCGTTTTCCAAGTAAATTTTGACGGAAACGGCCTTGTTTACCACGTAACATGTCCGACAGAGAGCGAAGTTGATGAGCTCCAGCTCCAGCACCCCAGCGTGAAGTTCGAGTGCTTGAATCAATCAACGAATCAACCGCTTCTTGAAGCATTCGTTTTTCGTTACGAAGAATAATTTCCGGTGCACCAAGATCGATTAATCTCTTTAAGCGATTATTACGATTAATAACCCGACGATATAAATCGTTTAAATCAGAGGTTGCAAATCGGCCTCCTGGAAGTTGAACCATTGGTCGAAGATCAGGTGGAAGAACTGGCAAGATGGTCATAATCATCCAGAAAGGTGCAATATGAGCATTTTTCATGCCTTCGGCGACTCGAAGTCGTTTGGTAGCTTTAATATGGCGTTGGCCTGAGCTCTTGGTAATTTCTAAACGGAGTTCTGAGGTTAACTTATCTAAATCAGTCTTCTTTAAGACTTCAAGTAAAGCTTCAGCACCCATGCCGACGGTTAAGAAAGATCCGACTTGGTACTCTTGAAGCTTGTAGTACTCATCTTCAGATAGTAATTTAAGAGGGATAACCGCCTTAACTAAATCAGTCACGGTTTTGTAGATCGCTTCCAGCTGAGATAATTCAGTTTGATTAGCTTCACGAAGCTTAGCAATCTCTTGACGATTTTTAAGCTGTAACTCGGAGGCAGCCATCTCCATCTTTTCGCCATCCTTGACCTTTTGAGCAAGCTCTTTAACTTGTTTATCAAGCTCCTTCTCAAGCTCAGAAATAGCTTTATCTAAGCCAGCTCGGCTAGCATCAGATTTGTCTTTTAATTGAGTTTCTAAAGTGGAAATAGCCGTAGTTTTAGCTTCTTTATCAATATCGATAACTAAGTATGAAGCAAAATAAATAACTGCTTCCAAACTTTTCATGGTTAAGTCTAAGATGAGAGCTAACTTTGATGGAGCACCTTTGACATACCAGCTATGAGCAACTGGGGACGCTAAATTAATATGACCCATTCGCTCACGGCGAACTTTAGATTGGGTAACTTCAACGCCACATTTGTCGCAGATTACTCCGCGATAACGGATTCTTTTATACTTTCCACAATAACATTCAAAATCTTTAGTTGGACCAAAGATGTTTTCAGAAAATAAACCATCTTTTTCAGCCTTCAGGGTTCGATAATTAATGGTTTCGGGCTTGGTAACTTCACCAAAGCTCCAACCCTTAACCATCTCTGGCGAGGCAATACTAATTTTTAAGCTATCAAAATCAATTAAATCGTTCATGGTGCTTCAACTTCCTCAAGTTCTGCATCTGTAGGGCCATCTTCTGGTAATTCCATAACAGATTCTAATTCTTCGACAGAGTCCTCTTTTGAGGCTTCGCTATTATCCTCATTTGCCGCCTTTGCGTCAACCGCATTACCCTCAGCGTCAAGGATCTGCTCGCCACTATCTTCCGAGGTCAAATCCTCCTCAGTAGTTTCGCCCGCTCCGAGCTCTTTTTCAAACTCTTCAACTTCAACTTTTTCTTCAATAGTTTTTTCAGCTTCTGGCTCAAGTTCGATAACTTTAGCTCCTAAGGTTTCCACTGATAAACCAAGGCTTTGTAACTCCTTACCTAAAACTTTAAATGATTCTGGGATCTGAGCTTGAGGAATTGGTAAGCCTTTCACAATTGCTTCAAAAGCTTTAGCTCGACCCAAAACGTCATCCGCTTTAGTTGTTAACATCTCTTGCAAGATATTAGCAGCCCCGTATGCTTCAAGTGCCCAAACCTCCATCTCTCCAAAACGCTGACCTCCCATTTGAGCTTTTCCACCAAGTGGCTGTTGAGTAACCAAAGAGTATGGACCAGTTGAACGAGCGTGAATCTTATCTTCAACCATGTGGATGAGCTTAAGGAAGTAAGCTCGACCAACCACGACATCTTGATCAAAATATTCACCAGTTCGACCATCAATTAAAGGGCTTTTTCCAGAAGCCGGTAATTTAGCTCGCTCAAGCTCACCAACCAAAACCGATTCTGGAAGTTTTTCAAAAACTGGAACTGCGATCTTATAACCAAGTTTTTCAGCTGCTAAACCAAAGTGAGCTTCAAGTAACTGACCTAAGTTCATACGAGATAGAATTGTCACTGATGAGATGATAATATCGACTGGAGTTCCATCTTCAAGATGAGGCATATCATATGAAGGCACAATTTTAGAAATAACACCTTTGTTACCATGTCGACCGGCTAACTTATCTCCGGCCGTAACCTTACGCAGTTGGGCAACTTTAACTTTAATTCTCATTAACGTCCCGGCTCCGAGGTCATCACCTTGCTCGCGTGATAAAACTTGAATCCCGATAACAGTTCCACGCTCACCGTGTGGCATCCGGAGTGAGGTATCACGAACTTCTTTCGCCTTTTCACCAAAGATAGCTCTTAATAATCGCTCTTCAGCCGTCAATTCGGTTTCACCTTTTGGTTGAACTTTTCCAACCAAGATATCTCCAGGTCCAACTTCAGCACCGATTCGAACGATACCTTGAGTATCCAAATTAGCTAAATTAGCCTCAGAAACGTTTGGAATATCAGCGGTCACCTCGTCTGGTCCAAGCTTTGTTTCAACAACATCAGTTGAGTACTCTTCAATATGAATTGAGGTTAGAAGATCTTCTTTAACTAATTTGTCTGAGATAACGATAGCGTCTTCATAGCCCAAGCCGTCATAGCTCATGTAAGCAATTAACAAGTTCTGACCTAAAGCTAACTCTCCATCTTCAGTTGAAGTGCCTTCAATTAAAAGATCATCTTCTTTAACCTTTTGCCCTAAAGCCACCGCTGGCCGCTGAGAGTAACAGGTTGACATCGGGGAATTAGTGAACTTTTGAATTCGATACTCTTCTTTACCCTCTTTACCTTGCAAAACGACCTTTTCACCGTCAACATAGCTGATCTCCCCATCAAATGGAGCCCTGACAGTTCGGCCCATGTTATCGGCCACAATTCTTTCCATTCCTGTTCCAACCAGTGGAGAATGTGGTAACAAAAGCGGGACGGCCTGACATTGCATGTGCGTACCCATCAAAGCCCGGTTGGCATCATCATGAGCTAAGAATGGGATCAAGGCAGCTGAAGTTCCAACAATTTGCTGAGGCGAGATATCAATTAAGTTAACTAAGTTCGCGTCACCTTCGAAAAAGCTACCTAAATAACGAACTGGCACTCTTTTTTGAGTAATAAAGCCTTTATCGTCGATCGCGATTGTCGCTTCAGTAATGTATTTATCTTCTTCATCATCAGCGGATAGATAAATAATCTCACTAGTGACTTTTGGCTTTCCACCCTCTAAAATAACTTTTCTGTAAGGCGTTTCGAGGAAACCATATTCATTAATTTGAGAATAGAGAGCTAAATATGTAACTAAACCGATGTTTGGTCCTTCTGGTGAACGAATTGGATCAATTCGGCCATATTGAGAATGGTTAATATCTCGAATTGAGAAGCTAGCTCGGTCACGGGCAATTCCACCTGTACCCATAACGCTAAGTCGACGAAGATGATCAACCTCTGACAATGGATTAATCTGATCTAAGATCTGAGATAACTGAGAAGATCTAAAGAACTCGTTAATTGAAGCGATAACTGGTCGAGCATTAATTAAACCAGCTGCCGTAATTTCCATATCGGATAAAAGTAAACTCATTCTTTCTTTAATAACTCTTTCCAATCGTTGTAGACCAACCCAGAAAGCATTTTGAGCAACTAACTCTCCAACTGATCTGACTCGGCGATTAGCTAAATGGTCAATATCATCAACTCGACCATTACCGTTAGCTAAGCTGATTAAATATTTTAATGTGGCGATAATATCTTCTTTGGTTAATTTGTAATTTTCAGGAGTGTTTGGAATCTCAAGTTTGAGCCGTTTATTAATTTTAAATCGACCAACTTTAGTTAAGTTATAGCGGCGATTATTGAAG
The DNA here is from genome assembly GCA_041690695.1 of Candidatus Daviesbacteria bacterium. Classification (GTDB taxonomy): domain Bacteria; phylum Patescibacteriota; class Microgenomatia; order Daviesbacterales; family UBA10151; genus JBEPVZ01. The sequence goes on from JBEPVZ010000013.1 coordinate 7,737, forward strand.
AACATGTTTTCAATCAAAGATTTAGCAGTATCGAGCACGACTGGATCACCAGGTCGCATCTTACGGAAGATCTCAAGCAAAGCTTCGTTTTGATCCCCAGTTAGATCCTTCATTAACGTTGAAGCCACAAATTGATGATCTGGATCGGTATCAACATCTTTAAAAAGCTCTTTAATCTCATCCATGCTAAAACCTAAAGCTTTTAAGAAGGTCGTAGCCGCAAATTTGCGTCGGCGATCAATTTTAACGGTTAAAACGTCAGAGCGTGAGATTGAGAATTCAAGCCATGAGCCATGGGCTGGGCGGAGTTCCGCTCCATAAAGTTTACGGCCAGAAACAGGATCGATTGAGCTAGAGAAAAAGACTCCTGGAGCCCTTACAATCTGATTGACGATCGCGCGTTCGACACCATTAATAATAAAGGTGCCTTTCTCGGTCATCTGAGGAATGTCACCTAAGAAAGCTTCTTGCTCATATTTTTGCTCAGTTTGAAGATTAGTTAAGATAACTTGAACGCGGAGAGGTGCTTCATATGAGATCCCTTTTTGCATCGACTCTTCTGGGGAAAAATGAGGTTTACCAAATGAATAGGCACCAAATTCAAGCTGCCAATTTTTACCGGTAAAATCTGAAATAGGAGAAATCTCTTTTAAAAGTTCGCCAATGCCGGTCTCTAAAAATTGATCATATGACTCCCTCTGAATTTTCGTCAGATTAAGCTTTTTAGGGAGATCTTTATTTCCTCCCCAATACATACGACCGTTAATGTTACTGGCAACTGCGGCTGTGTCTGGCATAAAGTAGATGCTCGTTGGGCAGAATCAACAAAAGGCAGGCGCCTAGTCACGCCTACCTAAATAGCTGATATTTCGTTGAAGGTGAATTTAACACACTTTTAATACTAGTGTCAACTAGTAAACATCTCTTCAACTTTTTCCCAATCGACAACATTCCACCAAGCGGTAATATAATCCGCTCTTTTATACTGATATTTCAAATAATAGGCATGTTCCCAGACATCTAGACCCAAAATAACTTTTTGGCCATCCATAACAGGCGAGTCTTGATTTGGGGTATCTTTAATCGTTAATTTATCGCCGTCGTTAACTAACCAAACCCAACCACTCCCAAAGCGACCCGTCCCAGCCTTAGCAAAAGTATCTTTAAAGCTACTAAAATCACCAAATGATTCATTAATCGCTTCCAAAACTTTGCCCGTAGGTTCCCCACCCTTATCTTTGCCCATTAACTTCCAAAACATCGAGTGGTTAAAATGGCCGCCAGCGTTATTTTTGACTTTGGTTCGGACATCCTCAGGAACTTTATCTAAATTAGCAATCAACTCTGAAACTTCCATACTTAGAAGATCTTCATGGCCAGCCAAAGCGTCGTTTAAATTCTTAACGTAGGTAGCGTGATGATTATCGTGATGAAAGTGCATTGTTTCTTCATCAATAAACGGCTCAAGGGCGTTATATTCATAGGGAAGATCGGGGAGAGTAAACATCGATCTTTAGTATAGTTCATTGACAGAGTTACAGCAAGCAATTATTTGTGATAGAATTCCGGCCAATGTTAATCGATTCAGAACCAGTTCAAAAGTTTTTTAAGACGCCCCACCACCGATGGGCCATGTTAGCAGCTTTGTTAGGTGTGACCGTAGTCGGTGGAGCAGCTGGATATGCCCACAATTACCTCTACGCGTCACCAAGCGAGTCTCACTATGATACTACGCCAAATGCAGCAATCTCTTCTACAGGCTGGGGTGTTAGAATGGCCACACGGGGAGAAATCGGTTCAGTGGGAACACCACTAGGGCTAGATATCCCACTTGATTCAGCCGGCATTATTTATTTGCCAACTTTAAAAGGGTTCGTTAGTTCGGATATTCAAGTCGTACCAAAATATAACCCAATAACTCATAAATGGTTTCCTGATTTAATAATTCACACTCCTAATCATCGTCAGATCGAACAAAGAGTTGAAGGGGTTAATCAACCTGATCCAAATACTTTACTTTTCAGCCAAGGTGATATCAAAATTATCGCTGCCGTAGCAATCGATCGTACTGATCCTAAACATCAAATTAGCTTTACAGAACTTCAAGAATTACCTTAAGATAGATTAGTGAAATTAACTGCTTTGTTCGTCATACTCATCAGCCTATTTATAGCCGTGCCTCAGGTCTTCGCTAGAACCACTCCTGCCGATATCTTTAATTCAGAACAACAGGCATATCAGCAAACCGTCTCACATTACTCGACAGCCCACCAGCAAGCCTTAAAAAACTTATCTGATCAAATTGCGATGGTTAATAAAAGCAGAACTGATCAACTTAATCAGATCGTTGAAACTCAAGCCGCCATTTTAGATGAGTATAATCGCCGCCATCCTGGTCAAAATGCCACTACTAGCACGACCGACCACGAAAGTCCTCTCTATTGGCTAACTTATGCCCATGAAGCCGTCGCCTATCAAGCTGGTAAAATTTATATCTTTGATTTAACTTCTGAGTCAAATATCGAGCGAGACGCCACATCAACCGTTAATATCTTTCAAAGTGATCTCGAATCAGTCCGGGCAAAAGTCGTTAAATCTCAAGGGATTATTGGAAGTCTTGTTAAAAATGAATAAATTTACTAAACAAATTCTCGGTGTGGTTGTTGTCTCGGTAGCCATCGGTTTTGGAATCACCCTAATACTGCCTAATCACCCTAACCCAGCCAATTCAGAAATCGATTCCTCGACTCTCCATGAAGTTCCGGCTTTTGCACCAACCCCCTCCCCCTCTCCCGTCGCGATCGACCAAAAAAGTAACCTCTCAGCTGAAATTGCTAAACTGACTCCAGAGGATTTTTCAAACGATTATAAAAGCTTAAAAACCACTGCCTCGTCTTTATGAAATATCGCCGCCGTTGGCTTTTGATTGTCGTCGCGATAATTGCCGTCGCCGTCTTAATATATGTCATACTCCACGGCCAACATTACTTTAACCGTCGGACCATTCGTCAACTTCAAACCATCATTAACTCGTACGGGCAACTCTCACCTTTAGCCGTCGTTCTTCTAATTACAATGAGTACCGTCATTCCCCTTTTACCGCTGCCTGTTCCTTTGGTTGAAGTCGCCGCTGGTTTAGTCTTTGGACTTTGGCCAGGCTTCTTGTTAATCTGGGCCTCACAAATTATCTCGTCTTTAGTCGCCTTTTATATTTCACGGCATTTTGGATTGCGGATTAGCAAACTTTTTGGAAGTGTTTTTAATAATAAAATTGGCAATTTTTACAGGCAATATCTTCGACATGGCGGAGCAGTGGCGGTTTTTATTATCCGAGCGACCATGGCCGCTCCATTTAATATTATTAGCTATTTCGCGGGTCTAACCGAGATGCCCGTTACAACTTTTGTAATTGCAACGGCTTTAGGAACTCTTCCAGAATCATTTTTGTTTGCATTTATAGGTACCGCGCTTCGGTATATTCATTTCAAACTTTGGTATTTATTTCTCTTTTTAGTTCTAATTGGACTGGTCGGTTTTGGGCTATCATTTATGATGATGAAACTCCTAAAACCCAAACATCAACCTTCCACCCCAAGGGTGTCAAGCTAAAGTTTATCTTTTTTAGATAACATAGCCACATTAATTCTGGGGTCGGACCCCCTTTTGAACCGGACTCTGACTAGCTAAAATCGGAATGATTATTATAGGACTCAGGGTCGGACCCTAAATTTAGTTTTTTAAACGGCTCCACAGAGACAGCCTTGGCTGAAGACTTGAGATAACTATTTAGAATTTTATAGGTATCAAGATCAAATCTAATCTCTTGCTCCATCTCCAAATTTGGAGAATTATTTTCAAGTTTAATCGTTCCAATACACATCCATTGATCAACCACAAATCCTTCTGATTTTTGACCATCAACTGATAATTCTTTTATAACGATTGGTCCATCGAATGGCCACTTTCGGAGTTTTGTCCGCCCAAAAGCTTCTAAAAATCGCAGATTATATTTAATTGGTAGTTCGTTTTTAAGACAGGCTCCAGCACACTTTCCTAATCTATGACCAAAACAAGCTTGACTGGTTTTCTCAACACCCAGCAGTTTTTGGCAGAGATTAAATTCTGTCGAAACTTCGACCAGAAACTCTTTCGCTTGCTTGCGACTCCTAAAAATACCCATGATATTTTCAAGACTACTCGGATCAATGTCTGAGTTTTCCTCTAAGTTAATACATTCATAACCATCTGGATTGGTGATTTTTTTTAAGACCGTCATCAACCTGGCATAGCGCAGCCTTTGGTTATAAAGTGGTTGATGTTTTTTAATCATGCTGGCTTCTTTCAAGAGAGCCCCCAGCTCTCCAGCTGTTTCAATCGTTTCTAGACTTTCAATCTGTTGAGTAATTTTCATCTCGGTTGAAGAGAATTGATCACTTGAAAAATGAGATAAAACTCGCCGTCTTAAGTTTTTGCTTTTACCAATATAGAGAGGAATACCCGATGATCCATAAAAGATATAAACCCCCGGAGTTTCTGGTAGATCATCTAAATATTTTTGAGGAATATTCATCGGCACAGTCGGTCGTTTTAAAAGTAGATCAACCGTTTTGGTTAACTTTTCAGTTTCAAATTCTTCTTGAACATGTTGATAAAACTTCCATAACACTTCGGCATCATCAAACGCCCGGTGACGATTCAAAACTTGGAAACCATGTCGCTCCGAAAGGCTATCTAAATTGTGATGTTTAAATTGAGGATAAAGAGCCCGTGATAATTTAACCGTACAAAAATGTTTAGGACTAAAACTTTTCTCGAGCCGGAAAAACTCTTGTTTAATAAATGAGTAATCGAAACGAACGTTATGAGCGACGAACACCGCTTCATCCAAAATCTCATTAATCTCATCTTGAATCTGGCGAAAAGTTGGGGCATTTTCAACTTCTCCTGGATTAATTCCGGTCATGCCTACAATATGCTCAGGAATAAAACATTCGGGATTAACTAACGATTTGAAAGTCCGAACTAGCTTATTATCTTCAACTCTGAGGATACCAATCTCAATAATTCGATCTGCTCGCAGGCTAGTGCCTGTTGTCTCAATATCAACAAAGGTTAAAATCTTGGGCAGCATAGGAAAGTGATTTTGATATTACCAAATAATACCCAAATAGGTCAAACAATTAAGTCAATTAAAATTAACCTCTGTCAACTTGCCATCTTCAATAATCATTAATATGCCCGGTTTGGGATAATCAATTAAATTGCGGAGTTTAAATTTGTGAGTTGTTAAAAGATGTTTTAAGGCTGCCATAACTGCACCATGGGTACAGATCATGACCGTTTCATAATTTTTGTCTTCGCAGTCTTCAATAAAATGGCGAACTCTTTTTCGGAAGCGCCAGATCGGCTCTAAAATATATTCATTAAGATGAGCATCATATTCAAACTTTTTGCCAGTAGTCTTTTCGACAATTGCGACAGTTTGACGACAACGTTTAAACTCGGAACAAACATTATAATCCGACGGAATATCTTTTAAATATTCGGCTAGTTTTTCAATAGTCGGAATTCCGGTATCTAGAATCGAGGCCGAATAAATATTTAAACCGTAGCCAAAATGACCTTTAGTCGCAAAAGTTTCGCCGTGGCGAAAGATATAGTAGCGTTTGACCATCTTAATCATTATAATTTCTGGCGTGACTTATAAACAAGCAATATTAATTGTAAATACTCGTTCTCGAAAAAGTGCCAAGCTGTTACCACTGGTCGAGCAACTTTTCAAAAAAAATGGGTTAAAAATAGATCAGACTCTGAGGTTTAAAAACAGTCACAAACTTTTAGAGGCAGTCAAAAAACAAACTGCAGATAATCAACCCAAGCTAATTATTATTGGGGGAGGCGACGGCACAATTAGCTCAGTTGTGGATTACTTTGCTAATAAATCAGCGGTCCTCGCAATTTTGCCACTTGGTACAAGCAATAGTTTTGCCAAAACTTTAAATATACCGCTCGAAATTAATGCCGCCATTAAAACGATCGCTCGAGGGGAAATCACCAACATCGATTTAGGGAAGATTAACAATACTTATTTTGGGAATGTGTCTAATATCGGCCTATCATCAAACGTTGCTAAACAAACTCCAGATTTACTTAAAAAGTTTTTAGGACGAGGTGCCTTTTGGCTAACGGCTTTAAAAGAATTAATTACTTTTCAAGCTTTTGAATGTTCGGTTAAAACTGATTCTAAAACTTTTAAAATTAAAGCTTATGAAATTATTATTGCCAATGGCCGATTCCAGGCTGGAATTGATATTGCTCCCAATAATCGGGTGGATAATAAGAAACTACTAGTTCATATTATTGAAGCTAAAGGTAAACTCTACTTTTTCTATGCCTGGTTTAGAATTATTACTGGTCAAACTAAATCGTTATCCAAAAAACATTATTTCTATACGACTTCGTTAAGTATAAAAACTAAACCTATTCAATCAATCGATGTTGATGGTGAAATTTATAGCCAAACCCCAGCGAATGTCACTGTTGAACCAAAAGTTTTAAAAGTTATTTTGCCGAAATAATTGGCTTTACACTCCAAGGGCGACAGACTATAATCTGACTAATGAAAGTTGGCGTTATTGACATAGGTACTCTTAAAGTCAAACTCCAAATTGCTGATATTTCTCCCTCTGGTCAATTTGAAACAACTTATCAATCCAATACTTTAACTCGACTGGGCGCGCAGATGGTTGATAATAAACCCGTTACCGAATATCTTCGGGATACCATCAAGGAATTAAAACGTTGCCAGAAGGTGTTAGAAGCCCAAGATATTAAAAAGATCCGAGTTGTTTCAACTCATGCTCTTCGCGAGATGGGCCAAACAGGCTTAGATATTATTGCCACTATTAAGAAAAAAACTGGCTTCGAAGTTGAGATTATTAGCCAAGAGGAAGAAGCTAATTTATTTTTCCAAGCCGTCATTAAAGATTTTAAAACTAATCAAGATTTTACAATTGTTGATGTTGGTGGTGGCAGCGTCCAAGTTTTAATTGGCAATAAAAACGAGCTAAAACATGTCGCCCTTTTGAAAACTGGTGCAGCTTATCTAGGAGACAGATTTAGCCCTCGCCATGAGGCTTCAGATAATCCAACCAGAGAAGAGATTCGTCAGATGCAGGAGTACATCATGGAACAACTAGCCGAAATCCCGGCTGGTATTAAAACTCCCGTTATCTATGGCTCTTCATGTATCATCGATGTCTTTAAATCAATGAAAGTTAAATTAGAAGATTACTCTGACTCGCCAACTCATCCTTATAAAACTTCAGTCAAGGAGCTGGAAACATTTTTAGATCAAGTTATTCCGATGCCATATCAAGAGCGAGCTGATAAATATCCTCTTTATTTAAATAATGTTGGCCAAAAATATTATATGTGGGGAATTGATAAAGCCCTTTTAAATATTTTAAGTATCTGTCAAAAAGAACAATCGCCCTACGTTATCCCCACTAACGCAAATATTAATAATGGGTTAATATTAAGTTTAAAATAAATGCGTAAACGTCCCTTTACTCCTGAGCAATTTAAAGCTATTTATTCTCAAGTACCCAGATTATGTGTTGATCTAATTATTCATAATGACCAGGGTGACATTTTATTGATTAAAAGAGTTTCCAATGGTTGGGAAGGTCAGTGGCATACTCCTGGCGGAACTGTTTATTTAGGAGAAACTCTCCAGCAAACAGTCAGACGAATTGCAGACGAGGAGCTTGGAGTAAAGATTAAAATTAATAAACTACTTGGACCAATTGAAGTTCTAACTGAAATCCAGATTAGGGGCTTTGGTCAGTCAGTTTCATTTGCCTTTGACTGTACAATAATCAAAGGAGAGCCTCGCGAATCCGAACCAGGTGAAAACCCAACGTTCTTCAAAGAGGTCCCCGAAAACACGATTCTAGAGCAAAAAGAGTTTCTAGAAAAGCTCCATGATTGAGGGTATCCCCGTCTATTCAGTCGCAACTTATCAGCCTTTGGTTAATAAATATTACGCAGAGCTGACACAATTTATAAAAACTAACCCGACAATTGAGCCCTTTTTGTCAAAACCAGTTGATCATATCGCCGTTAAAGCCTATGGGCCTAAAGACTTAGACCTATTTGTTAAATCTCTCAAACCACATATTAATAAATTAAACGTGGCGATTATTAATAACCGTAAATTAGTTAGTGTCAACCTAAAAGAACCTCTGGCTTTTGGACCCGACATGGTCGCTTGGATCGAAGCTATGCAACCTAAATTGGGTAAAGAAGGTCAATTCCAAGCCGTCCTTGAACACAGCGAGTTTTATTACCCCGACTTTGAGGAAGTTATTCGAGTCCTCAAATCATCTCAAATTAGCTACACTCTCGGGCAAAATGACTTTCATAAAACTCTAGTTATGAAACTTAATAAGGTTGGCCAAGAGGTTAAAATCACTGACCGACCACTTATAGAAACCTTAGCTCTTGAAGAAGCTGCAATCAGGGATAATTGACCACATTAGCATTTTGCTCATCTAGCGTCTTGGCGTAATGAGCCACCCCTTCCGAATCATCATAATAATAAAGATAAGGCGTATTGGGATCAGCTTTAGCCACCGCCTGAAGTGAAGACAAACTTGGATTTGAGATCGGACCAGGTGGTAAACCAGCATGAACATAAGTATTGTACGGTGAATCAATTTTTAAATCCTCTAAGCTTAAAGCTTTTTTCCACCAGCTATTTTGGGACTTTTGGTAACCCAAGGCATATTGAACAGACGCATCAACATTTAAAACCATCCCAATTTTAAATCTTTTGAGTAAGATACTGGCCACCATCTGGCGAGCGGTATCACTTCTGGCTTCACGCTCAACAATTGAGGCTAAAATAACCCCTTGATCAGGTGTTAAACCGACCGATTTAACTTGATTCTGAAGAGTTTGATCATATTTTTTGTTAAAATTTTCTTCAAGCTTTGAGATGACATCGTTTAAAGTTGTGGTTGGCTTAAACAGATAAGTGTCTGGGAACATATAGCCCTCCTTAGCATTCTTAATAAAGTCACTACTATTAATCCCAATCTCCTGGCTTAGTTTATCCGCCATCTCCTCATCTCGCCATCCTTCAATTAAAGTCACCCACTTACCGGCCGGTCCATCAGCAAAGATTTGAGCAATTTGATCAGTCGATTTGGCCGCGGAAACCGTAAAGTCTCCCGCTTGAACTGACGAATCAGCCCCTTTAGCTTTCAAATCGGATTTAAAAGCATCACTTGAACGAATAATTTTTTGAGATGCTAACTGACTGGCGATTTCGCTAACAGATTCGCCGGCGGTAACCGTAAAAATCTGATCTTTGCCGTTTTGATCAACTGGCGCATTGGCTTGGCTTGAATAAAAATTCCAAATAAATAACCCTAGCCCAAAAAGGACTAAAATCCATACAATTAGTTTTGACCTAGAACGATGTTTTTTACTTGTCATTTAAATAACCTTGGAGAATTAAACTGGCTGCATAGGCATCATCTTGCTGACGTTTTTTACGAGTTAAATGCTGAAGACTCATCATCTCCCTAGAGTTAAAACTAGTCAAGGTCTCAGGCACTTCAATAATCTCGATCTCGACTTTCATTTTTTTTATAAACTCCTGAACAATTTTTAAAGCTTCCCCACTTTCAGGAATCCCGATCACCACTTTATCAATCTGTTGTTTAGTTATTTCTAAACGAACTTTGTCTAATGACTCACTCAAACCAGAGACAGTTAAAACTTTTAGTGGCGAGGCCGTTAAACCTTCCGAGATTGCCAAGCCAATCTTTTTCTTGCCATAATCAATTCCGAGATAACGCATTATCATAATTTACTTCAATTCAGCTAAAACTATCAACCTCTTGTTAAATATTCCTGGGGGCACACAAGTCATCAAAGTTAAATACCGACCTTCGCTATCTGGAGGGTTAATCACTCCAGTCTCTTTAGGGTCAACCACTTTTAGACCAATCACCTGATAATCAAACCGTTGACCTAAAACATCCGCATAAATCTGGTCCCCTTTTTTAATTTCGGGAAGATGAGTAAAGATTGCCAAATAATTCGTTGGGCTATATAAAAATTCGAGTGAAGAGTGGCCAGTAATAAAAACATTGCCTCGCTCACCCGGCAAAGCACTACCCGGAAGTTGGCCTAGAGCCTTTTCGAAAGTATTACTATCAACCATCACGTTTAAATTGGTTAAATTTATTTTGGGAATAGTTAAATTAAATTGTGTATAGGTCGGCGCATAAGTCCGGTTATTAGAAGACACAAAATATGAAAAATTGCCCGATTGTTCAACTGCCACTCCTAAAACTGATCCTGAATCCGGCTTAGGATCAACCAGTAAACTATTTTGATCAAGTGAGATTAATTCCCAAAAATTAAAAGCCACCACTGGCATGACTACTTGGACGAGCAGGAAGATTCCGATCGCGAGAAGCCCGAGAGAAAAATATTTGGGTTTCATAACAGCTAATTTGCTTGGATTTGAATACTAATATTCTTACTCATCATCGGCAACCTCTGGAGCGGACCCGGCAGAGATGGTTTAATCTTAATATCCGAGCTAATGACGTTCTCAATATTTTTCAAAACATTAGCGGCCTCAGCTGGACTTTTGCCTTTTATTGAATCAGCCACCTTAGCCAAATCGAGCTTGGGTAATAACTTGGCTTTAAAGCGAGCTAAGAAGATTAGTCGACCATTCGGATCGATTTTTGAAACATCTGCTTGGGTTTCGGTATCTGCTAAGTTAAGGGTATAACCATCTGGAACGTTGGTTTGAACAAGCTTTGAAACCATTAATTTTAGATCATTATCGGAGTAACTAGTCCCACTATAATGGACATTTAAAGTTAAGGTAAAATCAGTCGCTTGATCGCCAATTTTCTTAGAATAGCTTTTACTAGTAATCGTCTCATCCAGCGCCTCTGACAAGATCTTCTGATCTCCAGTTAGTTTAGCTTGTAGATCAGTTTGAGCTTTTTGGCGTAGAGTAGCAGCCAAGCTAGCTAACAACTTATCTTCATCATCGCTTGTCACAACTGTGACATTTTTACTTGTCCCCCCAGACAAAGCTGTATCAACTTTGGCAACCACATCAGATTGCCCAAAGCCAGTGACTGTTAAAGTCGTATCGGAGGGTAGGTTACCATCCGGACCAATGACTGAAGCCGTCACTCCAGAGCCTGTTTTTCCAGGAGTGGTCGTAGTCGTAAAGTCAGCTCCAACCGTTGCCGATTGAGAAGCAATATCAATTGCAGAATCGAGAGTAAATTTTAAACCATTGGCAGTCGTTAAAACGGTTCCTTTTGAAAGTGAAACTGGGCTATTTTTAAGATTAAAGACATTAACACTCCCACGAGCAGGATCTCCAATCTGTTTTTGACCGCTGGCGGTGGCTTTATCTGTCCCACTAATATCAGTCTCAACGACTTTTCCAGGAATCGTTTGGGTCGTTTCATCAGTTTGAGTAGCTTTTGGATCAGCAATAACTTGTGAATCTTTTTCTAAAATTTTAGGATCAATAAAGATCGTCACTTGAGCTTTAAGGAAGAATAAATAGCCCACCAAAAGTACGACTACTAAAATTAGCGGGACGGCTAAAAATTTAGCAGCTTTAGGGATACGACCTTTATGGAGGTCTGACTCAATAATTTTTGGTCGAAAAGTCGCTAACATATTCCGAACTTTGTCAGGCAAACTTATACTCTGGGTAAAGACATGCTCAGGCTCAGGTGGATCCGCCGGTAAACGAGCGCTCATCCGTCGGTCCATAGGCGGATTAAGTTCTTCGGCAATATCTCCCGCGACAAAGCCACCACCCTCTTCCTCTAGATCCTCTTCCGCTGATAAGCTCTGCGCTGGGGCAGCCGAAACCTGAATCTTTTTTTGACGAGGTTTAAGTAATTCAGCTTTATAGATAACCGCCGGCTCAACCTCAGAAGCACCCGCTAAGGCTAAGGCATGAATCGCAATATTTTCATCGAGCTGCTCCACTTTAGGAAGATGGAGAAATGGCAAACTACTCATCCAATTAAAAGCCAATAACTTATCTTTATATTTCTCCAAATCTCCTAGGCCAAAGAGATTTATTTTCGAAGGCAAAACTTCAATATTATTAAACGAGCCAAGTGCCTTTTCAATATCAGGAGCTAACTCACTGCCCCGCTTAATATATTTTGTACCCAAAATCTTGCCCGCTTTGACGACCGTGACAGATAAAGGCTCTGCCACCTCGACCAAAATTGTGGTTGCCGGAACACCATGTTGCTTTTGAAGGAGATGGCAAATCGCATGCGTGGTTGAGACATAAGCCATCGGCTCAATATCGAGCTCTTTAACTAATCTTTTAAGAAATTCGAGGTGTTCGTCTTTTAAATTATCATCTTGAAGCCAGCTATCGGGAACTCCAAATAAAACTTTGGTTGGCTCAGGTTGAAAATCAGCTAAAGCCTCATCTAAAACTTGGTTTATAGCTTCAATTAAGTCAGCCTCCGCTTGGTAATTCATCGACACGCTACTGATTAGCTGCAAATGTTTATGTTCAATCCCCCAAACTGCTCCCGTTACTTCGGTACTACCGATATTTACAGCAAAGAAATATTCTTGTTTAACGGTTGGTTTTGAAAAAGGTAAAGATTTAGGCAGCTTATCAAGTAAACTCATAGAAAAATAGCCTTGCCGTTAGGCAGGGTTATCAATAATATTAGCACAATCGGTAAGATGATATAATCACTCATATGACAGGCTCAGAGATTCGCCAAAAATATTTAGACTTTTTTGAGAAAAGAGGTCACAAAATTGTACCGTCTTCTTCTCTGGTTCCAGAAAATGACCCTTCGACTTTATTTACCTCGTCAGGCATGCAACCGATGGTCCCCTATTTGCTCGGTCAGCCACACCCAGAAGGCACCCGGCTCACTGACTCTCAGAAATGTATTCGGACCCAAGATATCGAAGAGGTCGGAGATAATCGTCATGATAGCTTTTTTGAAATGCTCGGGAACTGGTCTTTGGGAGATTACTGGAAAAAAGAGCAGATCGCTTGGATATTCGAGTTTTTCACGGACGAACTTAACTTAGATCCTCATAAACTATACGTCAGCGTATTTTCGGGTAATGACCAATTTGATCAAGATGATGAGGCAATTAAAATTTGGCAAGAGTTATTTAACAAACATCAGATTAAGGCTGAAATTGGTGATAGAATTCGACCTTATGGAGTTGATAAAAACTGGTGGTCAAGGTCTGGACCTCCCGATAAAATGCCCGAAGGGGAGCCTGGTGGACCAAGTTCTGAAGTTTTCTATGAGTTTACTGATATTGAACATAATCCTGAATACGGAAAGGAATGTCATCCTAACTGTGATTGTGGTCGCTTTTTAGAAATTGGTAATAACGTTTTTATGCAATTTCAGAAGCAGGCTGATGGATCATTTAAAGAACTCCCAAAGAAAAATGTTGATTTTGGAGGTGGTTTAGAAAGAGGAGCCGCCGCTTTAAATAACGATCCCGATATTTTTAAAACTGATCTTTTTTGGCCAATTATTCAAAAATTAGAAACAATTACTGGTCTTCTATATGATGAAAATAAACAAAAAAATGCCTCTTTTCAGATCGTCGCTGATCACCTTCGAGCTTCAGTTTTCTTAATCAAAGACGGAGTTGTTCCAAGTAATAAACTCCAAGGTTATGTTTTGCGAAGATTACTAAGAAGAGCCGCTGTCAAGATAAATTCACTCAAAGAAGACGCCATGGAACAGCTGACCGATTTAATTGGACCGGTCATCTCGATCTACCAGGGCACTGGCTATTTTGAAGATCATGATCACCAAGTTATTCGTCAAGTTATCTATGAAGAACTGTCAAAATTTAGTAAAACTATTACCAAAGGCTTAAAAGAAATTGCTAAAATTCCCCAGATTGATGGTAAATTAGCTTTTGATCTTTATCAAACTTATGGCTTTCCCCTTGAAATCACCACCGAGTTATTTTTAGAAAAGGGCCAACAGATTGATCTTGAACAATTTGAGACCGAGTTTAAAAAACATCAAGAATTATCTCGTTCAACTTCAGCGGGAGTTTTCAAAGGTGGCCTTGCCGATCATTCTGAAGAGACCACTAAATTACACACGGCCACACATTTACTAAACCAGGCTCTCCATCAAGTTTTGGGAGAACATATTATTCAACGCGGCAGTAATATTACAGCTGAAAGACTCCGTTTTGACTTTCCCCATCCTCAAAAGTTAACAGCTGAGGAAATTAGTCAAATTGAAGAAGTCGTTAATGAACAGGTTAAAAAAGACCTACCTGTTACCTTTCAAACTGAAGATCGTGATCAGGCTTTAAAATCAGGGGCGAGAGCGGCTTTTGGGGAAAGATACCCAGATCAGGTCACCGTTTATTCAATCGGCGATTTCAGTAAAGAAATTTGCGGTGGACCACATGTTAAGCAGACAGGCACACTCGGCCAATTTAAAATTACCAAAGAAGAAGCTATCTCTTCCGGCATCCGCCGAATTTATGCGATTTTAAGTTAATCTCTTGCACTTTTTTAGTCCCTAAGTTAGTATCAAAAATATGACAGGCAGGGAGCTTTTAAAGAATATTCGAGACATCGTCAAATCAGTTGGAACTGGTGATTTTATAACCAGAGAAGTCCTAACACCAATTAATCGGATTGAGAAAAAACTAGACTTACATTAAGCTCGGTTTAGAAATATCGAAAGATTTATTGGCTTCGGCCAGGACTAGTAAATTATTTTCGTCGACGAGATTTTGAAGACTCAACAGAGGAAATATCTCGAATAGCATTAACAATCTTTTGAGGACCACTCCGACGGCCCAATAATCCCATAAGTGATGAGGCTGCAGCTTTAACCCCATCCCCAACCGTTTCGACACCTTCCGTAAAGTGCTCCGCCGATTCTAAAATATGATTAATCCGATCAAGTGAACTTTTAATACTTTTTAAAAGAATAAAGAAAGCTACTCCCAGACCGATGAAAATAACCGTCCAAACCGTCACCATAATAACTAAGACAATTTCTAAGATACTCATAGCTATTCAGTTATATCATTAAAGACTAAGCCTGGCAAGCATATCGCCGAGAATTTTTAGTTTGCAACTTTAGGAGTTATAGCGGGTAAACTAGGACGTTTAAAGCTCTTAATCGAGGCTGTTGGCCAGGAGGTGTTTACGTCAGCCGTCCAGTTTTTAACAGTTGTCGTTTGAACAAAGACCGCATAAGGCTGACTAAAACTCAAGGCGAACTTTGTGCCTAGATTGTTACCTAAGTAGGTTTGCCAGCTTTGTCCATTCCAGTAGGCAACCTCAACTGGATTAAAGCCTTGTGCAGCTAAGCTATTAAATAGATCGGCAGCCGTTTTACCCGAGGAAACGGTCGGAACACCCACTAAATTCCAGCCATTTCGTAATGGAATAACTGGATCTGAGGTAGGAAGATGGCCTGACATCGGCAGACTAACGGCTTGATTGGTGTTAAAGTAATAACCATAACCAGGCAAAAGAGGAAAATCACCGGCAATACGATTGTTCGTACGATCTATAACTGCAGTTTGCCAAGTTGAACCATCCCACTTTGCAATCTCAGCAAAGGTATTTTTAGGACTGGCATTTTCAGCCCAAATTAAAAACGCATTTAAAGTTTTCTGGGCAGTAATCGGCTGAGTCGGATCAGTTGAAACAAAAGGATCCACAAAGTAGTTCCAACCAGTCTTTAAGTCCCAGTTGGCTGAAACAAATGGGCCCGTAGAAATAGGTCTGAGTGAGAAATCATCAAATCGTACTGAACTATTACACCAAGTACCAATACCACTTCTTGTGCCATTTATAGCACTATCATTAGCACTCATAATAGATTGACCATTAACAGTCACACTAATTAGAGATCCCTGATAAGTGACCGCGACCCGGTCTCCATTGGCCGGTTTAAAGGTCAAATTACTGGCTAACTGAGTCTTGACACCATTTAAAAATCGATCAATTACATAACCCGCACCATTATGCTCTACCCAGTACATATTATTGCTGTCTTGGTATCTAAAGGGGATTCGAGCATCTTGAGGATTAACTACTAAAGTAACACTTGTTGATCCCTCACTAGCGCCGTTTACCAAAGCGTATCCAGGAGCGGGACACCCCGTTACCACATAAGACTGATCGTTTTGAATACCAAAAGTAGCATGATCATAGGTCCAAATATTTCTAAGATCCGCTGGCACACTCGGATTATCTAATGCCATACTGGTTGTTGAGTCGGCTCTAGTAAATTGATCATCCATGAAGTTTCCACTGATCGGTCGAGGGGTTTGAATTGGTCCACTGGCAAAAGTAAGATGGGTTCTATTATAAAGAGAGGCAAACAATCCACCTTTAAAATTACCAAAAACTGAAACAGCTAAAAAGAGTAAAACACCAACTACTGCAATTAAAACTAAAACTGGGATAACACCACGTTCGTTGAGAATAGGCTGAGACTTTTTGGGCATTAACTAATTAATATCTTTAATTGCTTAGTGTGTCAAGTGGAGACTTACTTTTTGACAAAAACTGTCCGATCAATTTGAGCGGACTGACCAAACTTACTAGTGGCCGTCACAATAATCTGGTTAACCGAAGTCGATAGTTTAATCTCTTCTTTGAAGTGGCCATCTTTATCCGTCCCAACCTCTTGATTATTAACCGTAACCTTAACCTCAGGATCAGTATTACCTTCAACGATCACCGATGGATTATCCAAGGTTTGAGAATCAGTCGGACTAGTCACAACTAAGTTGGGGGCTCCCGCAAATTGACGATACTCAACCCAAAGATAAACAAAAAACCCAATGACGATTAAAACTAAAAACATCGCCACGACCCGAGCCGGGGTAATTCGAAATCTCTTTTGTTTAAGCGGATTAGAAAAGCTTTCTAAAACAATCGGCGGATGTTTTTTAGTTTCAAAACCGCGTCTAAAAACAGCCAGTAATTTATCGGCATCCAAATTTAAAAACTTACCATAATTTTTAATAAAACCTTGAACAAAGGTTGAAGGAGGCAACTTATCATAATTATCCGCTTCTAAAAATTGTAAAAGCTCTTTTCGGATTTTAGTATGCTTCTCAATATCTTCTAAGGTATAGTGTTTCGCTTCACGAGTTTCTTTTAGAATTTGGCCAACAGTCTTCATTTATTCGACAATTATACCAACAATTGGGGAGTTGATAACGACTATATCCTGAACTATAATTCGGCTAATGCCTGACTACAGTTCTCTACCTCCCGCCGGAAACTCAAAACAAGGTCAAAAGTACGTTAGTAAATTAACTAAGCTTATCTATCAAGATCGACTAATTGCTGAACATAGTGATCTTAAAAAATTTGATCTAAGCTGCATGCAGGATCATTATCGCCTCAATTTAGAAAACTATGAGGTTGAACTCAGTCATAGCAAGCACCCAACTACTGGAGATGATATGTTTGTGCTGCTTTTCAATGGCTTGAAAAGTATTACCAATATCCAAGATAAAGCGATTCTTTCCTATATCCACTTAAACCAAGACCAATTTCAGGCTCTCAAGATGGCTTGTGATCAACAAATAGCTCGGACTGAAGTCACCCGTCAACAAGCTAGATTCGAGGAGACGATGGCCCCGATTGATCAAGCTTTAGATTCACTTCAAAATGATGATAGCCAGACGATGGAACAGCCTAAAATAGAACAGATCGCGGATGAACCATTATTAAGTGCGCCAGAGGATATGTTACTAGAGTCTCCTGAGGAACAGGCTACTCAGCAGCCTGCCATTGCTTAATCCCTTTAATTTATAACTAAACTCAAGCTGGAGCTATTAACCTTAAGTGCAGTTTGATTCTGAAAGATTGGCCCAGTTACTAGCTCCGCGGCCTGGGTGGCTTGGACTTGTTGATTATAGTTTGAAATTTGGGGTCCAAATTTATTTAAAAAATCTTTTGAATATTGATCAAGCTCTTGCATATAATAATCAACTTGCCAACCCCAATCTGGATTAGTTGAATAGTGAGTATTCATCGCATAAGGCGTAATTAATCCTTGATTAACATATTTTTGTTTAATATCTTGGCTAATATAGCCAATCGCACTATCCCAAGAGTTAAAAAAGAACCCTTTGCCGCTATGAATGCCATATCCCCAGGCATTATAAGAATTAGCTGGGAAACGGTGGCCAAACCTTGATTCAACCGCCGAAATGGCTGGTAAAAGTTTCCAATCAAAGCCATTTTTATCAGCTTCACTAATGAACTTTTCGGCTTCATCTTGAAATGGTGCCTGGTAACCTTCCAAATAATATTTTAAAACCAGCACTCGGGGATCAAGAGTTTTTAAAGTGTTGGGGACAGTTTGAGCTGAGACCGAAGTTGCCCCAAAAGTGGTGTAGAGAATCAGAGGGAAGAAGATAGTTAAACTTGAAAGCAGTTTAGAAAGTTTGGGCATAGGACTCTTAACAGTGACTTATTTTAGCAATAATGAGTATTTTCGGCAAGATAGAATAACGCTATTTTAGCAATAATCGAGTAAAGCTTTCGGCAAATTTGACCCCATTTTTTTGGCCTTCTTCAGCCGCCAGGTTTTTCATCCATTGGCCAGTTTCTTCTGGATCATCCAGTTGGCTAGCATGAGCCTTAATGGCTTCAACCTTTTTATCAATAGTCTCCGAGATGTCAATAAAATAATTGGGATTTTTCGGCCAATAAACGAAAACTTCATGAACGGTATGGGGAGTTAGACCTTCATTAGAATGGTCTGGAAAGGACGCTAAATCACGTGAGAGTGGATAAACTGCATCCAGAGTCGCAATCCCAGTTTGACGGTGGTCATTATGATTAATAAAGGCATACTCATCATCCGAATTTAATCGATAAATCCAATCTGGATCATGAGTAAAAACCATATCTGGTTTAATTTTCCGGATAATTTTGACTATCTTTTCTTTAAACTCTAAATTGGCAATCAAATTACCATCTTCTTCGTTTAAAAAGAAGATCTCTTTGACCCCGACTACATCTGCGGCGACCTGTTGTTCCTTGTGTCTCGCCTCAACTAAAACGTCGTTATCAATAGCATGGTGACGACTACCTCGATTACCATCGGTACAGACTAAATAATAGATGTCAGCACCTTCTTTGGCAAACGTAGCTAAGCTGCCAACGCAACCAAAATCGATATCATCAGGATGAGCTCCAATAGCGAGAATTACTTTAGGCATAACGTATCTAAGTATATCAAATCTTGGCGCCTTTTTTCCAAAGGACCGCCTTCAAGAATGGCCGATACAGATCTTCCTCGATTGGAACATTCAAATTTGAAAAAGGTTCAGAGCTTTTAGCGGGCTTATCTGTAAACTTAATCTGATTAAAATCAGTTATTAAAACGACTGGTGTTTGCTCTGATCCCTCACCCATAGCTAGAACAGCCACCGAAGCTAGGCTATCGGGAATGTTTGATTGAGAAACTTTCATCTCCCGACCAAATAGATCATTCCGGCCTCGGTAATCATTTAACGGCTCAAAGCCAAAATGAGCTAGCGAGATACCAACTAGTCCTCGCCGAAGCGGAATAGTATGCGAGTCGGTTAATATGACGCCCAGATTTTTAATCTTAAATTTATTTGTTAAATAACTCCAGATCTTTTTAGCCGAAGCCGTTGGATCCTCAGGCCACAAAATATAATAGCCGTTGCCATTACTCTCATCAATTCCAGCCGTGCCAATTAATAAATTATGCGAAATCGTATGCATTAACCATTTACCTGGCACATGCTCTCTTGGCAAATATAAACTTGATTCTGAAATAATCAGCTTATCTTTATCGGGAACTTGATCTGCTGAAATACATCGACCTTCACCGATTGAAACAACCTTTGAAGCGATTGCCAAAATTGTATTATCAGCTAAATTAAGCAAGCTCTGATCAAGTAGCTGCCACAAATCATCCTGCGGCGGAACCATCTTTTGAGTTTTAATTGGAGTGATGATCATTCTTTAGCCTGCTGTTTATGGTAATAATAGCATTTAAGCTATCTACATATTCAAATTCTGCCGAGCTTGGAGAAGTCTTAAATGGAAAGATTGATCACTATATTTCTGAAGTGCTACTCTAATCCCTCGATCAGAAAGTTCTGGGATAGTTGCTCGATCTACGCCCAAAAACTTCTGATTCAAAAGGTTACGTCTAAACTTATTCGCTACTCCCTCCTGGTAAATTGCCAACCGAGCAGCTAGCAAGAAGGCTTCTTCAAAATTTACATCGATCGGTGTTTGGGGATGATCCACCTTCAAGAATCTGGCATTCGCATAGTTTTCACGAATAGAACCTATTAGTGAAGTCTTAAAAGCTCGCCCCAACAGATCAATAGAATGCAAGTCAATTTGAGTAAATCTGGTCCCAGAATATTTCGATTCCACAGCAGCCCTAAACCTCCGTAAGGCTCTCCCAAACTCCGGGTGAATACCTTCTTCAAAACAAAAGGCAGTAGCTTGATACAGCTTACCTTGAAAAGAAGTTAAATCACCACCCGATAAAGTCCTGGCTATTAGCTCATGTGGCATAGTGGATCAAGATACTACTGAAGCTTAGGAAATTTGTCAAACCTATTGCTGAGGAGTCGCTTCACTAGCCGTACTAAAATATTCATCTGGGTTACGCATTAAAACATCTCTTGGCTTAGCACCATCCCCTGCCCCAACAATTCCCGCCGCTTCAAGCTCATCTAAAATCCGAGCTGCCCTGGCATAACCAATCCTTAAACGTCGTTGCAGTAACGAAGCTGAAGCTCGATCATATTGGCAAACCGTTCGAACCGCTTCTTCAAATAAATCATCCCTGTCATCAGCTCCTCCGCCACCGCCATTTTTACCAGCCTTACCGATCGGCTGTTCAATAACATCGGCGCTGTATTGGGGCG
>JBEPVZ010000014.1:0-25256 GCA_041690695.1 Candidatus Daviesbacteria bacterium
GTGTATAAGAGACAGGTGTTGATGCCCCCACTCGGACATCTTTTTTAAGATTACACCTAAAGATTGACCTTTATCGGTTAGTGAATATTCAACGTGAAGCGGCACTTCAGCAAAGACTTTTTTTGTGATAATGCCATCTTGAGTCAATTCTTGGAGTCGAACAGTCAGGGTTTTAGAGCTAATTCCTGGCATGGCTTTTTGAAGCTCGCTAAAGCGTTTCTGGCCTTCAAAAATATGATGTAAAAGGAGAGTAGTCCATTTACTGCCGATAATCTGTAAAGTTTTCTCAACTCCACAGCAGCCTGGTTTTAAATCGTTCATACTTTCTTTAAGGTAACTACTTTACAAAGTAAAGTGACAAGGCTATTATAAATTCACGATGTTAAAGATTCAAGTCATTATCGGTTCAACAAGAGAAAACCGCTTTTCAGAAAAAGCTGCTAGTTGGATTTTTGAAGAGGCCAAAAAGCGTCCTGAGCTTGAAGTTGAACTGGTTGACCTCAGAGATTACGATTTACCTTTTTTTGATCAGCCAATGTCTCCTAAGATGTCAGATGGTAAGTATACAAATGAGATTGCTAAAAAATGGGCAGACAAAATTGGTGAAGCCGATGGCTATATTATCGTCTCTCCCGAATATAATCATGGTTATTCAGCGGTTTTGAAGAATGCGCTAGATTGGGTTTATAAAGAGTGGAATCAAAAGCCGGTTGGATTTGTCAGCTATGGTGGTGTTGGTGGAGCTCGGGCGGTTGAGCAACTTAGACTAGTGGCAATTGAGCTTCAATTGATGCCAATTCATACCTCGATAAATATTCCCTGGAATGTTTATATGGCGGTTATTAAACCTTCTGAGGATAATACAGAGGATCCCTATGAATCACTCGAAACAACCAAGACTACTTTTTTAGATCAACTAACCTGGGCGACTAAAGCTCTCAAAGCTGCTCGTTAATTTCACTCTATTTTCTATTTTAAAAATGTGTTAGTCTAAAGACCATGGCTGATATTGACGATCAAACTTGTCCTAAATGTGGTGCGCCACTAGCTGAAGTTACCGAAACCCCTAATGGTCGAAAACTCCAACGTTGTAGTACCGGTTCTTGGAATCCCCAAACTAAAAAGAATGAGGGATGTGATTATATTAAGTGGCTCCAAGTTGAACCAAAAGAGCTAGATGAAAAATGCCCTAAATGTGGTTCGCCAGTTATTTTACAAGTGACTCGCTTTGGTAAAAAGATGAAAAAGTGTAGTGCAGGTGGCTGGGATCGCGAGAAAAAACAAGCTACCGGTTGTGACTATGTCGAATGGATTAATGGTACGACTGAAGCTTTAGATATTGATTGTCCAGAATGTGGCGAAAAGTTAGTTTTATTTACAACTGCGGCTGGTAAGAAGATGGAGAAGTGTTCAACGGCTGGTTGGGATAAAACTGCTCGTAAAGCCACCGGTTGTACATATGTTCGTTGGCTAAAACCTGGCGAAGATCCAACTTCTAGCGCTGGCGAAGAATTCTTACCGAAAGAATAGTAATCTTGGTCATTGTTATCTATGATCGGTGAGTGCTACTGTTTAGGCAATGTCCAAATATCAAAGTTCTCAAATTCCTGAGCCCGCCTTTTCAAAATTCTTATTTGCCGATACTCGATTAGCTTGGTTTTGGCTAGTTGTCCGGCTATACGTTGGATACCAGTGGGTGGTGGCCGGTTGGGAAAAGATTGTTAATCCCGTTTGGGTTGGATCAGAAGCGGGGACAGCTCTTCAAGGCTTTGTCATGGGAGCTTTAAAAAAAACCGCTGGTACTCATCCGGATGTATATGGTTGGTATGGTCAATGGCTCCAAAGTTTTGTTCTTCCACATGCCGCTCAATTTTCCTATTTAGTTAGTTTCGGAGAGCTATTTGTTGGTATTGGTTTAATTTTGGGATTATTTACTGGTATTGCGGCTTTCTTTGGAGCATTTATGAACATGAACTACCTTTTTGCCGGTACAATTAGCGTTAACCCATTACTCTTTTTGCTTGAATTATTTTTAGTCTTAGCTTGGCGGATTGCTGGTTTAATCGGATTTGATCGATTTATACTGCCACTTTTGGGCGTGCCTTGGGCTCCAGGCAAATTGTTTAAATCAAACCATTGACAACTAATTATTGAGAGAGTATATTTAACCAAATGGTTAAGAATACTAATATTGATAACGTTTATTCCTCTCTATCAGATCCAGTTAGACGCCATATCCTGCTAAATATCTCTGACCACGATCTGCATCTTCAAAAGGTGGCTGAACATTTTAAGATCTCTTTGCCGGCTGTTTCAAAACACTTAAAAGTTTTAGAAAGTGCTGAGTTAATTACTCGCCAAAAGGCCGGTCGAGAATATAATTTTGGACTAACGGATGCCGCCAAGTACTGGATTACTCAATTTAAAAGATTGGAAATATTTTTAAAAAAAACTAAGTAAACGAGTCAGACTCGATAAAGGAGGTGAAGTATGACAGATGATATAAGTTTAGAGATTAAACAAGTTTTTGATGCTCCGATCTCAAAAGTTTGGGATGCTTGGACCAATCCAGATAGTTTAAAACAATGGAAGTCTCCAGAAGGAATGACTACTCCTGAGGTTTCAGTCGATTTAAAAGTTGGCGGCAAATATAAAGTCGTCATGGTTGGTATGGATCAAGCTAATCCAACTGCTCCGGAGAGAGCAACCGTTGGTGGAGAATATCTAGAAATTGATGAACCGAACCGATTAGTTTATACGTGGCTTTGGGAGGGCGCACCAGCTGCCACTCACACGACAACTGTGACCGTCAAGTTAAATAAAATAAATGACCATCAAACTGAGGTTATTTTAATTCAATCAGGCTTTGTTGATCAGAATATGAAAGAGGAGCATGCCAAAGGTTGGCACTCAACATTTAATAAGTTGAATGTTTTTTTGAAGGGGGGTGAGTAGATTTGAAAAAATTTGTATTACTTTACAGAGGTGGAAATGCACCTGATGATAAAGGTCAAGAAGTTATGGAGGAATGGGGTCAGTTCGTTGGTGAATTGATGAAGCGAGGTGTTCAGAAAGCTGGATTACCATTTGCTGGTGGAAAAGTTATTTCAAGCGATGGTGTCGAGGATTATAAATCTAGCGACGGAGACGTTGCTGGTTTTTCTGAGATTGAGGTTGAGTCAATTGATGAGGCTGTTAAAGCAGCCCAAATGGCGCCTAATCTTAAATATGGTGGAACTGTTGAAATCAGGGAAGCTATGGACATGCCAGAAATGGACATGTAAATCGTTTAATCTGTTCAAAATAACTTGCTGCTGGTAGAAAACTGCCAGCAGTTTTTTATTTAGCTATAAATACTATATAATTCCAAACCATGTCAGAGAATCCGTTTTTATATTTTGATATGGCCTTAGATGCGATTGCACGCTCTGGCCATCGTCCGTCTGCTGAATTGGCAGAGAGAACGCTCGTTAATTTAGGTCCTAAAGATAAAGCCCTCAGGATTAATGACAATCCACCTCGTTTAAGAACCTTAACCTCTTTTGCTCTTTTGGCTGTACCTGGTGCTGTTCAACAATATTCTCCGACTATCATTATTGATCAAGCGAATCCTTATAGCCGGGTTGAAGATACCAGATTCTTAGAGGCTGACTTAATCAGAACATTGGCAATTAGAGATCAGTTTTTCTTCGGGGGTTTTGAAGGTCCTCTTAATGAAGCTTATGGACGAGCACTTTCTCTTCAAATAGACTGGCTTGATCATGCTCGTATGCCGCGAGTTGAGTTAGACCCCAGGAAAATCAGACCGGAGGTATTAATTGAGCAGATCTTAGGTTCTGTTAGATATAGATTAGATATTGGGTTCCGAGATTGGCAATCAACCATTGATCAAATGTTACAGGACCCTCAGCATAATCGAGATTGGCCAGTTTTAGAAATGCTTCGGCCTAATAAATCTCACTTTATCGCTCAAAGGCATATTCAGCAACCAAGCAGCTATCAGCAAATTGAAGAGGAGGGTTTAAGGCCATTTCTTAGTCGGGAAGAGGAGGCTGAACTGTTTTGTGAGATGTTAGTTATAAATTCGCTATCTACTTTTCCAAGAAGCGACCTACACCTAAGTTGATGTCAATAAATTAAAAAACTGTTATAATTAATCTTCCGGCTCAAGATATGACCAAAATTTTTAAAAGCTCATTAACCTTTGTTATTTTTACAATTTTCCTTGATTCTTTAGGATTTGGGATCTTAATTCCGATCGTGCCTCTCTTGCTGGCTGATCCATCCTCTCGTTTCTATCTCTTACCAGCCAATTTTACGATTAATCAAGGCTATATTCTGCTGGGATTAATTACAGCTGTTTTTCCTTTAATGCAGCTTTTTTCAAACTCAATTTTTGGTCAAATTTCAGATAAAGTTGGCCGTCGACCGATTCTACTTTATACCTTATTTTTCACTTCTGCCTCGTACGTTTTATTTGCAATTGGGATCGCTTTAAGAAATATCCCGTTATTATTTTTTGCGCGAGCTATCGCGGGTGTCACAAGCGGTAATATGTCAGTTGCCCAAGCGGCTATTGCTGATCTAACTTTACCCAAAGATCGGGCCAAAAACTTTGGTTTAATTGGCGCAGCTTTTGGATTAGGTTTTATTCTTGGACCTTTCTTAGGTGGTAAGCTATCTGATCCGAGCCTTTTATCTTTCTTTAATCCGACAATTCCATTTTACTTTGCGGCCATTTTGAGTTTTGCGAATGCCATCTCCGTTAAGAACTTCTTCCCTGAGACTAATAAGAATTTGAAACCAGGATCTAAAATGGAATGGACCAAGTCACTCGGGGATATTTTAAAAGCCTTCAAATTAAAAGATCTTAGGTTCTTATTTTTAATTAACTTTTTGTTTAATTCTGGATTTACTTTTTTTGTGACCTTTTTTAGTATCTATTTAATCAAGAAATTTAATTTTAGCCAAGGCAATATTGGTGATTTATTTTCATTCATCGGAGTTTGTATCGCCTTTACCCAGATTGTCTTAATTCGTCAACTGACTAAATACTTTAATGAGCCTCAAATTTTAAGAGTCACGATTATCTTTAATGGAATTTTTATTGGTTTAATGTATTTTGTCTCAACAACTTGGATGCTTTATGCCTTGGTGGCGGCTTTTGCGGTTTGTAACGGTCTAACTTTTGCTAATATCTCCGGATTAATTTCCAGGTCGGCGGATCAGAAGATTCAAGGTGAGATTTTGGGAATTAATGCTAGTGTTCAAGCTTTAGCTCAACTAATCCCGCCAGTTTTGTCGGGCTTTCTGGCGGCGGTCTTTGCCCCTGAAACACCAATTATTGTGGCCTCAACGATTATTATCTTGTCGGGATTATTGTTTAGTATCTTTTATAAGCCGAATAAAATTCCAGATCACATCCCAAACTATTAAGAATTTTGAAGAGCCAATTTATGGCGAATTAAAATTGTGCTTATAATAATTACTCCCACATAAGTGAGTCCAGTTAAACAAAGCTGGCCTAAATGAGTTGGTCGGGTGATGACTAATGCAGTGCCACTCACCAATGTTGTTCCAACTAAGCCATAGGTTATCTTTAGCCAGATTTTTGATGGAAAGACAAAGGTATAGCCTGCCGTAAATAAACTAATCGATGCGGATAGGATATGAATAATAAGTAGCATTAAAAAATTATAACACCTTTTAAGGTAACCAAGCGGTTAGAGAGATCATGGCACAGAATGTCAGTAACACAATTAATGAAAAGCGAAACATGCCTTTAGCCCAGATCTCATTTTTGGAAGTTTTAAAACCATCAATGGCCTTTTTTAGCCAAACTAAACTGATTATTAACATGACCAGTAGATAGATATACCCAGCATAATTAAAAGCTTTTAAAGCGACGACCGCTAAAATAAAAGCGCTAATGTAAAACAACATTTGGGTCTTGGTATTTTTAATACCACTTTTAACGGGTAGGACTGGTAATCCAGCCGAGGCGTAATCATCTAGCCGGTATATGGCGATGGCATAAAAATGAGGCATCTGCCAAAAAGTCAGAATTAAAAATAATAATAGGGCACCAGTATCGAAATTATTGGTAACTGCACAATAGCCAATCACCGGCGGAATTGATCCCGAGATACTGCCAATTAAAGTTCCATGAACCGATTTACGTTTCCAAATCCCATACATAACGACATAAAAAAATAATCCCAAAAGGGCGATAGCGGTGGTTAAAAGATTTGTGGTTAACATCAAAATACTGATTCCCAGCAACGACAAAATAGTGGCATAGATAATGGCATTTTGAAGGGAAATTAATTTTTGAACCAGCGCTCGTTTTTGAGTTCTGGCCATTTTAGCATCTAATCCGCGATCAATATAATTATTAAAAACACAGCCGCCAGCCATGACCAAACAGATCCCGGTTAACATTCCTAAAAAAAGCTCAAAATTAATAACGCCTTTCGATGCTAGTAAAAAACCAGCTATCGCCGAAGTGGCATTGCCATAAACCATTCCCGGTTTAGCTAAATTATAGTAGGTTTTGATTAAATCCATCTAAAGGCCCGATTGGCTATTCATATATTGATTCATTAAATCGGGGGAGGACATCATATGATAATTTAAATTCGACATAATCCATAAAGATCCACCAACGATAATGGCGATGATTAAAACTACAAATAAAAATGTATAAAGTTTCCATTTCGGTTTTGGTTCAACCCCGAGATGCAGGAAAAAAGTCAGTTGAACAAGGAGTTGGATGACTGCTAAGATTAAGATGATCCAAATCAGCTTGCAGCCACATAAAAAGTGATTGACGACCGTTATATATGCCGTCAGGGTAAGCATTATCGACAAGATAAAACCGGTTAAATAAGATTTAAAGGTGGGTTTAAAGTTCATTTTTAGCTTACTCCCATTAAATAGACAATACTAAAAATTAAGATCCAAATGACATCTAAAAAGTGCCAGAATAATCCTAAACAAGCTATCTTTTGGCGGATACTACCTTTCAAGCCACGTCGGGAGACTTGAAAGATCATAACGATTATCCAAAGTAGTCCGGCACTAATATGTAAGCCATGAGTGCCAACAAGTGTGAAATACGAGGACAAAAAGCCGCTTCGTTGAAAACCATTGCCTTCTGCAATCATTTTGGAAAATTCAGCGAGTTCCATTACTAAAAATCCCAGACCTAAAATAAAAGTTAGACTTAGCCAACCGAGCAATTGTTTTTTGGCATTGCGTGAAGCGGCCAGTAATCCTAGCCCGATGGTGAAACTACTGGTTAAAAGCAGCATTGTCTCAACTAAAATATAAGGCATGTTAAAGAGCTCAAGACCTGACTTTCCACCAAAGGTGCTATTTCTTAAAACGGCATAGGTTGCAAATAAACTGGCAAACAAAACACAGTCGGTCATGATATAGACCCAGAAACCGAAGGTCACTTTCTCAATATTGTGATTAGTTTTCTCAGCTAGTTCCATGCTTGCTCCATTTTGGCAATTTCGGACGCTTCCAAAATATATTCAGTGTTGTCATCAAATGATCTAAGAATAACTAATAAGATGATTCCTAAAACAGCGATTAATATTAACCATGTAATTTGCCAAATAATCGCAAAGCCAGCTAAAAAACTTAACAAAGCTACAAAAAACCCAAAACCAGTGTTCTTGGGCATAACAATATCTTGGTATTGCCTGGTCGGTTGTTCTGCGGTTGAGTTTTGTTTTAGTTCCCAGAATGGATCACGACTGTCAACTTTGGGAATGATCGCAAAGTTATAAATTGGAGGAGGGGATGATGTCATCCATTCCAGGGTCCGGCCATCCCAAGGATCGCCGGTTTTATCGAGATTCTTTTTTTTATCTCGAATACTGACGAAAAGTTGCAAAATCTGGAAGAATATTCCTAAACAGATAATCCCGACTCCAACCGCCGCGACAATAAATAAGCCTTGCCAACCAGTTGACGGATCGTAATGATCAAGTCGACGAGTCGCGCCCATCAATCCCAAAATATAAAGTGGCCCAAACGATAAAATAAAACCGATAATCCAGCTCCAAGCTGCATATTTGCCAAGTTTTTCATTTAATTTAAAACCAAACACCTTTGGAAACCAATAAGTTATTCCGGCAAAGTAACCAAATAAAACTCCACTAATAATCATGGTATGGAAATGAGCAACTAAAAATAAGCTGTTATGAACCTCAAAATCAACGGCTGGCTCAGCCATTAACATCCCAGCGACACCTCCCATAGTAAACAAAAAGATAAACCCTAAGAACCAGATCATTGGCGAGCTAAAACGAATTCGGCCTCGAAACATCGTAAACAGCCAATTAAAAATTTTAACTCCAGTTGGCACAGCAATTAACATGGTCATGATTCCAAAGAAGGCATTGACGTCTGCTCCTGCACCCATGGTAAAGAAGTGATGTAGCCAAACTAAAAATGATAAAAAGACGATTCCCCAAATCGCTAAGACCATCGATTTATAGCCAAACAGTCTTTTTTTGGAAAAAACTGGCACAATTTCTGAAAAAACTCCAAAGGCCGGTAAAACTAAAATATAAACTTCAGGATGTCCCCAAGCCCATATTAAATTAACATACATCATCGGATTACCACCACTGGTAGCCGTAAAAAAGTGCATCCCTAAGCTTCTATCTAAAGCTAATAGAGTTAAAGTGACCGTTAAAATCGGAAATGCAAAGACAACTAGAGTTAGCGCTCCGAAAACACTCCAAACAAACATTGGCATCTTCATTAAAGTCATGCCAGGTGCTCGCTCTCGAATGATAGTCACTAAAAAGTTTATACCGGACAATAAACTACCAATTCCAGCGATCTCTAAACTCCAAATCCAATAATCAACTCCAACTCCCGGGCTAAACTGAGTTTCAGACAACGGTGGATAAGCCAACCAGCCGGCGGCTGAAAATTCACCGACCAAAAGGGAAGTACTAATTAACACAGCCCCGGCAGCAAATAACCAAAAACTCAAGGCATTTAAAACTGGAAAAGCCACATCTCTTGAGCCGATCTGGAGGGGCAGGATTAAATTAATTAATGCAAACATAAAGCCCATCCCCACAAAAAAGATCATGATTGTGCCGTGAGCCGAAAAGACTTGTTGAAAAGTGTCAGTCGAGATTACGCCATGTGATGCTCCAACTGAAGTGGCTTGCTGAGCTCGCATCATAATGGCATCAGAGATTCCGCGTAAGAGCATGAGTCCGGCCACAATCCCATACATGACCCCGATCTTTTTGTGATCAACGGTTGTTAACCAGTTTTTCCAGAGCCAGGCCCAGCGTTTTAAATAAGTAATTAAGATTAAAAAGGCTACCAAGCCGAGTAACATTGTCACACCGGCACCGGCGGTAATTGGGTCTTTTGGAAATGCGTCTAGTGATAATTTACCAAACATATTTATTGGTTCATTCCTGGCATATTAGTCATATCCATCTCGGGCATTGGAGATGATGAGCTCATATACTTATTTATAATCTGATTATACATATCTATATTAGCTAGCGAGTAATAACTAACGGGATTATTTTGGCTAGGTTTGGCAAGTTGAGCGTAACTCGCTTGATCTAAAACTGGTGATTGTTGGATAGTTGCCACCCAGTCATCGAAGTCAGCCTCAGAAACAGAATTAGCTTTAAAGGTCATCCCAGAAAAACCTTTGCCAGAAATATTAGCTGATGAGCCATCAAAACTGCCTAATTTATTAGCAATCACATGAAGCTGGGTTGACATGGCGGGCATAGCATAAATCTGGCCACTCAAACTGGGAATCCAAAATGAGTTCATAACTGTATCGGAAGTTATTTCAAAATTAACTGGCGTATTGGCAGGGAATTCAACTAAGTTAACACTGGCGATTTTTTGATCCGGATAGATAAATAACCATTTCCAATCAAGGGCTACGACCTCAATGGTAATCGGTTTAATATTTGAGTCGATCGGTTTGTATGGATCAAGCTGGTGAGAACTGGTCCAGGCTAGGATTGACAGCGCCACCACAATGGCGATTGGGACTCCCCACCAAATAAACTCTAAGCCTCTATTACGATCCCAATTGGGCGTGTATTTAGCTTTGTGATTATTTTCCCGATATCTAATCGCAAACCAGATTGTTAAAACAAAGACCGGGATAACGATGATCAACATGACTAAGGTGGCGGTGATCATTAAATCGCGTTCTTTTAAAGCGATTAAGCCGGCTGGATCGAGAAGAGTCATCCTAAAAATCATACAACCTTTTGAGGCGGATTGTTAGCTTACTGATTGAGTGGTTGAAGTGACAAACTCCAGACATCAACGGTCGTGTTCTCGGAGGGTGAAGAACAAACGCCAATTGTCAGAGGATTGCTTGAATCCGTTATAGCTAACGAATCGGTTGGTGATATCGGATAGCTATAAGAGATTGGAGTCTCGGTAGTTGGGCCACTACATTGGGGTCCATTTTGATAGCGAATCTGAGAGTAAACAGTTTGGCCGGGAGCGATCGTTAATAAAACTGTTGTCGGTTGACCTTGCTCTTTAACGACTATATTTTGAGCAGTTGAGGTGGCTTTAATAAACTTATTGCCAACAATTTGGCATGACCTGTTACCACTATTTTTAATATTAACTGTCAGATAAACACTTCCAGCAGCACCTTCACTCTGGGCGGTCGTTTGAAGTTCACTTGGGCTACAGAATAAAGAGGTCGAGGCGGTTGGGGTGGAAGTTGGCGCAGCGGTGGCTGGGATTGGAGTTGGGTTGATGGTGATTGGAGTCTCGACGGGAGAGTTTAAACTTTGATACAAGAAATAACCGAGTCCGATTGCTAAAACAATAATAATGGCAACGAGACTTGCAATGAGCGGTTTCATGAGACTTTTCTCATTTTACGTTTAACCTTTGGTAATGGCAACTCGGCGGCAGTTTGCTTTATTAAATCAGTTAACCATTCTTGGTCGTCCCATTTATCTTCTGGAACTTTTAAATAATCTTTAGAACCAGGGTAGGCGGGGGCATAATGGGTTTCATCAAGGAACTTTAAGCCAGCTGCGGTTGGTTTAACAAATAAATGATCATCACAAACGAAAGCGACAACCTTTTCGTCGCAATAAAGGGCATATTCGCCAAACATCTTCCGGCTGCGGATTACTCCAGCCTTTTCAATCTGTTCAACTAGAAAATCTATGGTCGATTGTTTAGATGCCATAGCTATATGATAACTGTTTCCACATCGGATGTGGAATAGACCCTGCACGCCGGCAGGCGGGTTCACCGATCGGTTATAATTACTCTGAGGTAACAAATGTGTCGAAATATTAAAACTCTTTTTAACTTTGCTCCGCCAGCCACTGACCTTGAGATTCATGAGGCCTCTTTGCAATTTGTCCGAAAACTGGCTGGTTTTACTAAACCTTCCCAAGTTAATCAACCAGCCTTTGAGCTAGCCGTCGAAAAAGTGGCCTTTGACGCTAAGAATTTGCTGGATTCGCTCCAAACCGAGGCCAAACCCCATAATAGGGAAGAAGAAGCCAGAAAAGCTCAGCTCAGATCCCAAAAACGGTTTGGGTAAAATGCTTTAGTTAAAAACTTATTAATTAAAAAATATTAATAATTACTAACTAACTTGTGCGTTCGACAAGCTATAGAACGTATTTAACTATAGATTAAATATGAGAGTTTTTTTTACATTATTCTGTGAACATGTTTCGGAGGGTTCATATGGAAGAATAAACCTAATAGGGATTTTGCCTCAGAAGCAAATTGCAATTCCTCACTTAAGATATGTATTCAAGGGTTATCTTGTTGTATGGGTATCTTCAGAGACAGCAAAGGTAAATAAGAAACTAAACTTCTATAATCCTAACAATACACTTATTAGTAGTTTTGATTTCCCAGAGCATACAGATGATGATTTAGAAAAAAGTATATATTTTCCTGTTAATTGGCCAATAGATAAACTAGGTGAGTATTTGATAGAAATATTGTTTGAAGATGGGGAAGAAACTTATAAGAGAGAGTTTAATGTTGTTATCGGCCCTGCAGCTTCTCTTAATTTGGAAACTGGAGAAATTCCACCTCAAATAGTACTAGGAGGAAACGATCAAATCCATGCGCGTGAGTGGTTTAAAAAAATATTCAGAAGAGCTAAAAAAACAATATTAGTAATTGATAACTTTTGGACAACAAAAGAATTAGAATATTTACTATCAGAAATTAAACCAGAGATTAAGCTTGTATTATTTGTAAAAGATCAAGAGAGGAGGAAAAAAGATACTGAAAATGTAAAATTACTGCATGCAAATACCGATATTAAGACAAGTACTAAAATCCATGATAGATATATTTGTTTAGATGAGGACTCTGAGATTTGGCAGATTGGCTCCTCTTTAAATCATGCCGGCGGTAATATTATGACAATCAACAAACTTACTTCGATAGAAGCAATACAAAAATTAAAAAGTGAAGTAAATAATATATTTCCAGACACTTTTAGGTATAAAAATCCTGAAGCCATAAGTTTAAAAGTTAAAATTGTTGTTCACCCTACAGATAACTAGCACCAGAACTTTCGTTCGCAAATGATTATAAGTATAATGCCGGCATCGTTGGCAAAACCAACGGTCCAGGTTTTATTGGAAACACTTAATAAAGCATAATCCGATCTGGAATAGCTTCAGCGATCAGGTTATAATACCTCCATGTCTTTAAAAGTTGGAATTGTTGGTTTACCAAACGTGGGCAAATCGACCTTATTTAATGCTCTCTTAAAAAAGAGGGTGGCTTTGTCAGCTAATTATCCATTTGCGACCATCGAACCCAATACAGGAATTGTAGCAGTGCCAGACGAGAGGCTAGGGAAGTTGGCTGAGCTTGTTAAAGATGAAGACAAGATGGATACTTTACCACCACTAGTGCCAGCAGTAGTTGAGTTTGTCGATATTGCTGGCCTTGTTAAAGGAGCCTCAACCGGGGCCGGTTTAGGCAACCAGTTCTTATCTCATATTCGTGAAGTTGATGCTATTATCCACGTTTTACGCGATTTTGAAGATTCTAATATCGTTCGTGAAGGTTCAACTGATCCCGTTTCAGATAAAACCATTATTGAAACGGAACTAGGGATTGCTGATCTTCAAGTTGTTGAGAAATTAATCGCTGGACAAGATAAATTAGCTCGGACTAATGGTTCCGATCCGATTGAAAAACAAAAACTGGAGATTTTAAATCAAGTTCAAGATGATTTAAATCAGGGTAATACCCCCGGAAACCATGACATTAGCGATGAAAGACTAGTAGTTTGGTTTAAAACTTTGCCACTATTAACGATTAAACCCGTTTTATATGTCTATAACGTTTCGGAAGCTGAATATGCTGAGCGGATTAAAAATTCAGTTCAAAATGACAATAAAACTGTTATTTGTGCCCGGCTGGAAGAGGAATTAGTCGATTTATCAGACGAGGAACGAGCCGAGTATTTAAAAGAGCTAGGGATTGAAGAGACCGGACTCGAGCGATTAATTCGCCAAGCCTACCATTTATTAGGACTGGTTTCATTTCTAACAGCTGGCAAAAAAGAGGTTAGGGCTTGGACGATTAAAAAAGATACTAAAGCTCCCGAGGCGGCTGGGGCAATTCATACTGATTTTATAAAAAAGTTTATTCGCGCCCAAGTTGTCGAATATAACAAATTAATTGAAGCCGGAAGTTATGCCAGCGCTAAGACTAAAGGTTTGATTCGAACCGAAGGTAAAGAATATGTGGTTTTAGATGGGGATGTCATTGAATTTTTAATCGGGAGTTAAAGATGTCAGATGAGAGTAAGGTTGTTTCACTAGCTGATCGTTATCCAAGTAAGTTTGCTAGATCTCCGGGAGAGGTTTTTTTAACTGACCAAACTCCATCGCTAAACCCGGTCATTGATTTTCAGTCGAGACGCTTCGCGAGATATCTTAACCCCGAGCTGACTTTTAAAGACTTCCAATTGAGGCTTTTGAGCTGTCCTCATCTCATTTTGGACTCTACTCAATATGCTCAAAAAGTAGCTGAAGCCACTAATCATCTTCGAGAAGGGGCGTCCCCGTTTAGTCTTAATACCGCCAACTATGTAATGACACCTGAGATC
The DNA here is from genome assembly GCA_041690695.1 of Candidatus Daviesbacteria bacterium. Lineage (GTDB taxonomy): Bacteria > Patescibacteriota > Microgenomatia > Daviesbacterales > UBA10151 > JBEPVZ01. Next base: position 14,150 of record JBEPVZ010000014.1, read on the forward strand.
GAGCTCTTATTAGCCTTTTTTGCAGCTCAAACATCTATTCCTCAAGCTGGTCCACTTTATTATGCTAGCCACGATTTAGCCGATATTAATGATTGGCTTGAGCAGCCAGATCAAAGTAAGGCCTCATTTAGAACGTTAGCTTATTGGGATTTTTTAAATAGTGAACAAGGTGACTACCATCGGGTTTTAAGTGATGGTGGTTTCGACCTCCGCCCCCAAATCGCCACTCGAATTATCCGTCGTCGTTGGCGAGGTGAGTTGGTCAGGACGGTAGCTAACATGGATCGAATTTATGTAACTTCCCAAAATGGTCACCCTTATTTGGATATTGTTAAAGCCAGATATAATTCTTCGATTAAAAAAGTTTCTAATTATCCATTGCCTCTGGCTAATGAATAAATAACCCACACTTGAATTTAGAGCCGTGAGCCTGTAAAATTGCAGAAGTCAGAATGAATAATTATTTATTAACAGTTTTATTTGATAATGATTTAGATGAAAAAACCCGGATTGGGTTTATTGACCAAATCAAAAAACATTTCGGGAGCTTAACTAAAGAAGATCTTTGGGGAGTTCGTGACCTAGCTTATGATATCAATCATAAAAATAAAGCTTATTATGCCCATTTTGAATTTTCTTCAGAACCCCAAACAATTTCACCCCTCGATAAAATGATCAAATTAAATGAACAAGTCGTTCGATATTTACTAATTCGTGGTAAAGATACTAAGAAAGAACAACCTAAGAAATAATATGGCTTCACGATCTTGGAATAAAGTTGAATTAATCGGTAACTTAACTCGCGATCCAGAATTGCGATATACACCTAATTCAGCCGCTGTTTGTACTTTTTCAGTTGCGACTAATCGTAGTTACACCGTTGATGGCGAAAAGAAAGAAGATGTTGATTTTCATCGCTGTGTGGCTTGGAACAAATTAGCTGAGATCTGTAGCCAATACTTAAAAAAGGGCACTAAAGTTTTTGTGTCTGGCCGACTTCAAAATCGTTCATGGGAAGATGCTACCTCCGGTCAACAACGCCAAACGACGGAGATCGTTTTGGAAGATATGATTATTTTAAGCTCTAAATTTGGTGGTGGCGATGAAGCTGAATCTTTTAGTGAAGATGTTAAACCAGAACCTAAAGAGGCTAAGTCTTCTACCAGTAAATCAAAATCAACAGAAGAGCCGACCGAAGACGTTGAACCTAAAGAAGCCTCTGCTGAGCCAGAATCAGCTCCTGGTGAGACGACGGATCTAGAAGGAGATGATTTACCTTTTTAAGGTAAACTTAAGGTTATGCCATATAAAACATCCGTTAAAACTAATACACCTGATGTAATGCGAGCTCCCAGAGCTCGAAAAGTTTGCTTGTTTTGTGAAACGAAGACTGAGCCAGTCTATACCGACTCTATAACCTTGCGTAAGTTTATGTCAGATCGATCAAAGATCGTCAGTAAAGCTCGAACAGGCGCATGTAGCAAACATCAACGCCGAATTACCAAAGAGATTAAGCATGCCCGACATCTCGCTCTTTTACCCTTCGTCACAAAGCTGTAAAATGGGTTAATGCCCAAACTGTCCGGGGTTTTTGATAGTTTCAAAAACCTAGATCAAATCCCAACTGACGATATTAATCGCTGGCTTAAAGTTAAAGTCGAAGATCGAACGCTTGAGAATCATCTTGGTAACCGGATGCTTTACCCTCAAACCGTTCCAATTACAAACCAAGAGCTTCAAATTGACTTAAGTATTCTCCGCGAAGCCGTTAAGCGTAATCCCTCGGTAGTTTATAATTCGGCTACCGGTCGATTAAATATCCCAACTGAACTTCAAACTCGTTTTGGGAATCGTCAGGCCTTAGCTGAAGCGATCATGGAGGCGCTAGAGTTATCTCCGTCTAAAACTAATTACCAAAAAAGTGTAGAAGATATTAGTGGTTTAATCAAAGGTGGAATTGTCAAGTCTTTATCAGCTAGTCTTCGACCCAGAATCAAACGTCAAACTCCAACTCATGTTATTCGTTCCATTTCAGGGACTGGCTCGATAAAGGTCGTGATCGGCGAGGAAGTTCAGGCCAAAGATGTCATTGGTGAGAGTCAATTAAGCGCTGGATTTTTTACCGTCAAGTTAGCCGATAAATTAAAAGTTTCTAAATCGGATGCTACTAATTATCTTCAAAAGCCGATGGGTGCAACTATCTTTGGAGGTGAATTATTAGCATTTAAAAAAACCGTTTTTGGCCAAATTGCGGTTACTTCGCCATCCGATGGGGTGATGGAGTCCTATGATATTGAACAAGGACAACTCAAATTAAAATATATCCCTAAATTAACACCCCTCATTTCCGGAGTAAACGGGATTGTTGATCGGGTGGATAGCGGCACAGGTGAGATCAGCATTAAAACGATGGTGACTGAAATCGTGGGAGTTTTAGGGGCTGGTCGTGATCGATCTGGGATTCTCAATATTTTAAATAACGGTCAGGAATTAATTAATAGCCAGCAAATTATCCCTGAGATGAGTCAACATATTTTGGTTGGTGGCTCAGTTTTTGGAGAGGCTTTGCATAAAGCCACCGAAATTAATGTCCATGGCATTGTGGCTGGAGGAGTAAATATGCACGATTTTAGAGCTATGGTTGGAACACTCAGTCGAGATCGTCGAATGGGGAGTGATTCCGGGATTAGCCTTATGGCGACCGAAGGTTTTGGGCCGATGGTCGTTGGTCAGGATATTATGGATGAACTGCAGCCCTTTAACGGCCGATTTGTGATTTTAGATGGTAATTCCCAGAAATTATTGTTGCCAAGTGATGATACCGATAGTATAATGGCTTTACGAAAAGTAGCTTTTCCGAATGTTCGAGGGTGGAGTTTAGCCGTCAGTGAAGCGAGAATTATTGATTTGAAAGTTGGAATGAAGGTTCGGATTATTTTCCCGCCCTTTGCTGGCAATCAAGGTAAAATAATCGCCATTGACCGAAGTCCGACGACGTTGCCATCGGGTGTGACAACGTACATGGTGACGATTGAAACACCTCATCGCAAGATCAAGCTGCCTTATCCAAATATTGAAGTGATCGGTTTATGAAGATACCTAATATAAAAATACCTTCCAAAGTTAGTATCGGGCCCATTTTTTTTGCTCTGTTAACTTTTATTATTGGCTGGCAGGTTGGGCATCGCGATCTGTCGGTTCAATGGCAGAATTATCATCCTCAAGTTAGTTTAAATGACCAACAACCTCCTCAAAATGTTAATTTGGACTTTAAATTATTTTGGCAAACTTGGGATTTACTCAATAAAGAATATGTTGATAAAAAAGCTCTAGATCCTCAAAAGATGTATTACGGTGCTATTGCTGGAATGGTAGCCGCAGTTGGTGATCCTTATACCGTCTTTTTGCCACCTCAATCTCAGCAAAGTATTAAAGAACAACTTGGTGGCAGCTTTGAAGGTGTCGGGATCGATTTAGGGTATAACAAAGATAAGCAATTAGTTGTGATTGCGCCTCTTCCCCAAACGCCAGCTGATAAGGCAGGAATTAAAGCTGGCGATCTAATTTTAAAGATTAATAATAAAGATACCTCGGGGTTAAGTTTACCGGACGCGGTTAATGCGATTAAAGGTCCTAAAGGCTCAGCAGTGGCTTTGCAAATTTATCGTGATGGAGCTAAAGGTCCACTTGATGTCTCGATCGTTCGGGACACAATCGTCGTTAAAAGTGTTAATTATGTTCTGAAAACTTCTCCTCAAGGCAAAAAGATTGGGCTCATGACCATCTCGGACTTTGGTGAAAATACTGATCAAGAATGGAATGATGCCGTCTCTCAAGCTTTGGCAGACGGAGTCGATGGAGTGGTCCTTAATTTAAGAAATAATCCAGGCGGTTACTTAGATGACGCTGTTTACATCGGTTCAGAATTCTTAAGCTCAGGTAATGTTGTTCAACAAGAGGATGGTCAAGGTCAAAGGCAAGGCTATAAAGTTAATCGAGTTGGTAAGCTTTTGAAAACTCCACTGGTCGTGTTAGTTAATAAGGGTTCGGCTTCGGCTTCGGAAATTGTGGCGGGAGCGATCCAAGATAATCAAAGAGGTCAGCTGATTGGCGAGCAATCTTTTGGTAAAGGTACAATTCAAGCGGCTCAAGACTTACCTGAAGGGACAGGTATTCATATCACGACCGATAAATGGTTGACACCGAACGGTCGTTGGATCCATAATATTGGCCTAACCCCGGATATTAAAGTTGATCAAGGTACTGATCCAACTGTTGATCCTGTTTTAGATAAAGCTTTATCAGTTTTTGATCAGCAAAATTAAGATTATGATGTCAGTTGGCGATAAAATTAAATGGGCATTCTTCTTCGTTGTCATCGGAGCCTTAATTGGGCTGGCAGCTTATAAAACCACACTTTCAGGCAAGCTAGCGCTACCTACACAGTCTGGCGGATTGACCATTAATCAGCAATCTCGGGTAGTTGTAACGGAAGAAGATGCCATTACCTCAGCGGTTGCTAAAACTTCGCCATCAGTTATTGCTATTGCAGCGACCCAAACTCAACCCGTCCTAAACCCCTTTGATCCGTTTGCGGCTCCTCAGCAGCCCGATTCAACCAGTAATACGATTGGAACTGGCTTTGTGGTTTCGGATAAAGGCATTATTGTGACCAATCGCCACGTTGTTTCCGATCCTAATGCCAAATATACGGTCGTAACTCGGGATGCCAAGAAGCTTGATATTACCAAGATTTACCGAGATCCGACCTTAGATTTAGCGATCTTGCAAGTTAATAGTACTGATTTGAAAGCGTTAGATTTAGGTGATTCATCAAAACTTAAAGTTGGCCAGATCGCAATTGCAATTGGCAATGCTTTGGGGCAATTTGATAATACTGTCACAACCGGTGTGGTCTCGGGACTTGGCCGATCTGTCACGGCTGGAGACGGTTTTTCTGGTCAATCTGAACAGCTCGATAATTTAATTCAAACTGATGCCGCTATTAATCCTGGTAATTCGGGTGGGCCGTTACTTGATTCAAGTGGCAATGTTATCGGAGTCAATGTTGCGACAACTCAAGGAGCTCAAAATATTGGCTTTGCAATTCCAATTAATTCGGTTAAAGCGATTGTTGATGAATTTGTCCAAACAGGAACTATAACTAGGCCATTCTTAGGAGTTTCATATCGCTATATCTCGCTTGATGTCGCTCTTTTACAGAATGTTCCCCAAGGGGCTTTTGTTGAAAACGTCATTAGTGGTTCACCGGCTGACAAAGCTGGTATCAAGGCTCAAGATATTATTACTAAAATCGATGGCCAAAGGATTGACTCTGAAAGCAAGATCTCTCAAATTACTCAGAGTAAAAAGGTCGGGGATAGTGTTAGTTTAGAAATTTGGACAAATGGTACTACTCGTACTGTCAACGCGACTTTAGTCAATTATCCGAATCAGTAATTTTTATTATCCGGTTGTTTGAATCCAGGTAGGATATTGTGCTTAGCAATTAGATAAGTAGCCGCTGTCCCAACTCCATACGCCAAAAAATCTTTGGGATCGTAGGTTCCAGGCCAGAGTTTTAAATATTGCATCCCTTCTGCAGCTGAGCCAATACCAAAAGATACGGCTGGTGGTACAAGATTAATTTGGTGAGGTTTTCGAATAGCTAAATAAGCCATATATAATGTAGCTGGTAAGGTCGCATCCGTACCATATGATCTAAGCAATTGATTAGGGTGTAGAGGATAATCTTTGGCAAAGGTGTAAAAACCCAGTAAGCTAACCATATAGAAAAGTTTAAGACGCGAATTTTGTTGCAGTTGCTTAACTTCCTCAGGACTTTCCTGGCCGGTTAATCTAAAGGCACGGTATAGTAACGATGGAGCTGGGGTAGGTTCTGATATCTGAGGATTAGTATAGTCAGGCTGATGGTGAGGACGAGCCTGGCGATTAATAGGCTTTTTATTTTGACGCTTTAGGGGCCGACTGTGATCATAGCGGTTTTCGTGTTCTGACATTAGGACATTATACGACATGCTATAGGCCTAGTCAATTTTTGAGCAATGTATAAGAATTATCCGATCCTTCTTCCATAAATCTTTCTTAATCTCAAACTTAGCTTTTGAGAAGTACTTTTGGGCTAACTTCTGAGCAGCTAAACCTTGATCCTCATCGATTTCACAAAGGATCAATCTGGGTTGAAAAGATACCGAAATTTGAGCAAACAGTTTGTCATAGAGTCTTAGCCCGTCATCTCCACCATCAAGCGCCAAATGAGGCTCATAGTCTCGAACAGACTCATCAAGTTGGTTAATTAGGGGAGATGGAATGTAGGGGAGATTGGCAACAATAATATCTGGCTTAATTTCTAAATTAGATAACAGATTGCTTTCGATGAATGTAATATTTTTAATCAGGTTGAGTTTGGCGTTTTGCTCCGCCACTTTGAGTGCTTTTGGTGATATATCTAACCCATAAACTTTAGCTGCAGGCAAATTTTTAGCAATAGAGATAGCAATGCAGCCAGAGCCCGTGCCTACATCTACGATCGTAAGCCGAAGGTCCCTGTGGGACGGGTATTGGTAGCTGGTCACTTGGGAAAAGACCTCATCGACGAGAAGTTCAGTTTCGGGACGGGGAATTAAAACGTCGGGACTAACTTTAAATTTGAGTTTATAAAACTCGATAAAGCCTTGGTGATAAGCCTTTGGGATCATTCTTCCTCATTAGGCGCTTCATTTAACGCTTTAATAACTGGATCGAGTTTACCATTCAAAATATCTTCTAGATTGTGCCAGGATTTGCCAATTCGATGATCAGTAATTCGATTTTGGGGAAAGTTGTAGGTCCGAATTTTTTCATTGCGATCGCCTGAACCAACAATCTTAGCTCTTTGGCCTCCAACCGCCTGAATATTCTTTTCATTTTCAACTTGCCAAAGTTTAGCTCGGAGAAGGGCCATGGCATTCTCGCGGTTTTGAAGCTGAGAACGTTCAGTTTGGGCTGTCACAACAGTGCCCGTTGGAATATGTTTAACTCGAACGGCTGTTGAAACTTTATTGACATTTTGTCCACCTGCTCCACCTGATCTAAAAGCTTCAAACTCAATATCTGATGGATTAATATAAACTTCAGACTCGCGAACTTCAGGTAAGACAGCCACAGTGGCTGTTGAGGTGTGAATCCTGCCCGAACTTTCAGTGACGGGCACTCGTTGAACGCGATGGACACCGGATTCATATTGGAGTTTAGCGAAAGCACCTTTACCACGAATTTTTAAAGTGACCTGTTTGATTTGACCAATTCCACCTTCGTTGGTATCGAGCTCTTCAACTTTCCAGCCTTGTGACTCACTGAAACGTTGATACATCCGAAGTAGGTCACCGGCAAAAAGTCCGGCTTCATCACCGCCGGCAGCGGCTCGAATTTCAACCATGGCAATATTTGGATTAACGTCAAGTTCGTCGGACTCGTCGTCGTTATCATCGGAATCTTGATGAGGAGTGTTGGCTGAGTCTATAAATTCTTGACGCTGATGCTCAAGTTCCTCAATCTCTTGAGTTGCTAAGAGAGCTAATTCTGGGTCCGATAATAAAAGTTTGTTCTCGGCAATCTTTTGATCGATACTGTCAATTTGGGCTTTTATGTAATCGTCCATAACTTTGGGCGAAATCTAGTTAGCAGATTGTTTTCGGGCTTGGAGTAAAAGATCTCGGAGTGATGGCTTCTCGGTCTTTTTATCTTGAACCTTTTGAGCACGATAGGCTTCAACTTTTTGAATGTCAGCTTGCTTGACTTTAGCAACTTCTTGCTTGCGTTGGAAACGATCAACTTGACCGAGAGTATCAATAAACTTTTGTTGACCGGTAAAGAAAGGATGACATTTTGAGCAGATATCAACTTTAATTAATTCGGTCGTTGATCCAGTCACAAAAGTCGCACCACAACCACAGACAACTTTAGCACTATCAAACCAGGTTGGATGAATGTTTGGTTTCATGGGCTTAGTATAACAAAGCTACGCTCAAAAGACAAGAATTACTCTCTCTCGACTTTAGATTCTGTGACCTTTGAAATGATGATGATGGTGTTCGATCTTACTGATTGTGCCCCAATAGACACCTAAGATAATTAAACAAGTTCCGATTATTAAAGAGAAGGAGATCCTTTCACTTAAGAATAAGACCGCAATGACTGCGGCGGTAACAGTCTCAATATAATGAAACAGGTTGGCGTGCGAGAGCGAGATTTTCTGAATGGCTCCTGAATAGGCAAAATAGGCTACGATGGACGAAAAAATAACAATATAAAACAAACCAAAGACCCCAAGTAGACTAATTTGGGAGATCCAAGTTGGATCTACGAGATATTCATTGACGGCTGGAACTGCAAAAACTAGGGTAGAGACAATAAAGGAGGTCGCGGTGATAACTAAGACGGGATAAGTTTTAAGGAGTTTTTTGGCGAGTAATGCCCCAACTACAAATGAGATACCGGAAAGAATAATTAAAATATTACCAACTAAAACTTCAGAAGTTAAATTGCCGGTTATTAAAAGTGGTAAGCCAATTACGATAATTGAACCGAGAAAGCTTAAAATTAAACCGATTAAATTAATAAAATAGATCTTTTCTTTAAGCATTCTCCACCCAATTAGAACTGATAAACAGGGGATGATTAAAACGAGTATTGAAGCATCAAGGGTACTGGTTCGTTTAATACCTTCATAGAAAAATGCGATATTGAGGGTGACTAATCCCAGGCTAGCTCCAATTAAGGCTGGCAAATCTTGTAATTTAATTTTAATTTTGGTGCGTTCAGTTACTAAAAACGGAGCCAGTAATAATGATGCTAAAGCAAAGCGTAAAAAAGCCAAGGTCATGACTGGAAATTCATGAAGCGTGACCTTGCTGATTGAATAAGTGCCTCCCCAGATAATATTGGCGATAATTAATGCCCAAAAAGGGGTCAGATGTGAAAAACTTTTGACTGAAAGTTTAAATTTGGGCTTATGCTTGGCCATTACCAATAATTTTAATGGATTTAAGCCTCTTTAAGCAAACCCGGGAGTCTATTAACTTCAATCGTCTGTTGGGTTTTCTGATTTAAATCTTTAAGAGTAACAGTATTACTTTTAGCTTCATCTGGGCCAATGATTGCCACGTAACGAATGCCTTTTTGATCAGCATATTTAAGCTGTTTTTCAAGCTTAACCGATGAATCAAGCCAGAGTTCGGTCTTGATCTCGTCTTGTCGGAGTTTGGTGGCTAATAAAACTGATTTTTTGGTTAGCTCTTCAGAGAAGATCGTTACTAAAACTTGGCTATTGGTTGCCAGATCTTTCAATAAACCCGCCTCTTCCATGGCCTCAATTGTTCGATCGATACCAATTGAAAAGCCGTTGGCGGGTAAATCTGTACCTGAAAATTTCGAGATTAAATTATCATACCGACCGCCGCCGGCTAGAGCTGAGCTGGTTGGTTGGGACTTTAAAACTACTTCAATAATTAAACCGGTGTAATAATCTAAGCCTCGAACTAAAGTGCCATCAAATTTTAGCGAATCAGCGGGATAGCCCATGTTTTGGTAAACTTCAATTGTTTGATTGAGTTGGGGAGTGGGTTGAAAATTAGTGACCTTTTCAAATAACACGGTCGCCTCTTTATCAGATAAACCTCGGCTCTCGAGCTCTTTTAAAACTCCGTCCGGTCCGATTTTATCAAGCTTGTCAATGGCAGCCAGGTATTTCGTCTCGATACCTGTAAAAAGATTTCGGTCATTAAACTTAATTGTTACTTTCAGACCTAATTTTTGATAAATCTCGTAAATTAAACCTAAAAGTTCGGCATCAACTAAAGTGGTCGATCCGCCGACAATGTCAGCGTCACATTGCAAAAACTCTCGATAACGGCCTTTTTGAGTATTCTCTCCTCTGAAAGCGGATTGGATCTGGTAGCGTTTAAAAGGCATTGCTAAAGTTTGTTGACCGTTGGGACCATATTGAGCAATCACTCGGCACAAGGGAACAGTTTGGTCGTAGCGCATAGCCACTTCGTCGCCCCCTGGGGTCGTAAATTGATAAATAAGTTTTTCTTCCTCGCCATATTTGCCTTTTAAAGTTTCAGCAAATTCTAAAGTTGGAGTTTCAAGCGGATCAAAGCCAAATTTGGCAAAAGTTTCAGTAATTTTGCCCAAAACAAATTGCCGCTTGATTGCCTCAGCGGGTAAAAAATCTCGAAAGCCTTTAGGGGTTTGAAGTTTCATTATTCATATCCTACCATTTCTCATTGATAGTCGCTATTGTCTACCCCATATGGATAGAGAACAGGTAATCGAGAGTTTAAATACTTTTGAATTAATGGCTGATACATCTTGGTTCTTAAGTCAGAGGGCTTTTCATTTTGCAATAAAATTGCTTCTGGAAAGATCCGTTTAATCCAAAGTCCTTGAGTTGTGTATTCAGCGAACTTTCTTCGAACCCAATCTTTTAGAATCGTTTGAGAAGGTCTTTTAAGGTTTGTAAAGTATTTACCTGGTCCAAAAGCGCTCTTTAATTTTGTTAACTCCCATCGGAGGTCATCTGGATTGTAAAAGCTTTCTAAATTATTTTTAGTATCTTTAAATGTTTTTCTAAAATTCCGGCCTTGTTTATTCCCATCGCTCTCAATCTGATACCAACTGATAACTTCAACCTTTAGTTTTGGAAAATTCTTTTGAATATAATTTTCTAGATTTGTTTTGTAAATTTGCCAGCGCTCATTAAACTTTTTGAAAAAAATATTAGCTTCTAAATTTCCAATTAACTTACCTTCTTGGGTATAAATATAAAATGGATCGGTATTTCCAATCAAAATAATTAATCTGATAGGAATGACTTCTGCTAATTCTTGATATAAGTTCTGCAACCTTGGTAAATCAGCTTCTAAATTATTACCCGCTGGATCAAGTGAAACATAGAGCTCTGGTGTTTTTTTGTTAAACATATATTCTGAATTTATGGTTGAACAGGTGAAAGTAATTAGGATTAATGGTTTTTTATTTAGTAAGCAGCTGGCCACATTTGTTAATATATATTCCCAGTCGGGATTTTGACTCTTCTTGGCAT
>JBEPVZ010000015.1:0-24980 GCA_041690695.1 Candidatus Daviesbacteria bacterium
CTACGATCTGAGTTGGATTAACTGAGAAGAGTGATGAACCGTTGTTTTTTATATTGAAGATATTTCCAGTCGTTAAAGCGTTAGCTCCAACATTAATTGATACAAGATCACCAGTGGCAGTTGTACTTGATCCAGGAGACCAGTCAAGTGATAAAAGTGAGCCAGTGGTTAAGGAGGTAGCAGTTGAAGTTAAACTTAACAAGTTACCAGTGGTTAAGGTATTAGCAGCTCCAGTTGAGATTTGGGCTAAGTTACCAGTCGTTAGAGAGGTCGAAGAGAAGTAGGCTCCAGTTCCAGTATTTAATGAATTATCAGTAAAGACGAAGGCACTACTAGTCGTCGAGGTTGAAGCCACAGCGGAGGTAAAGGTCTGAGAACCGGTAGTGGTAGTCACTCCAAAAGTCGAGCCCGTCGAGAGGGCGATGGCCGATGCAGCGGCGTTACCGATCGTAACTGAGCCAGTTGAATTACCACCGTTGATGCTGGTGTTGAAGTTTGAGGAGTCATTTAGTGACACAGCTGCTCCGCTAACTGTTAAGCCAGCTTGGCCAGTTAAGAGACCGGCTGAGGTAATCGTTCCTGAACCAGTAGTTGAGATATTGCCTGAGGTGGTGACGTTATCGCCAGCCGTGGTCGGTGATAAAGTCGTTCCAGATCTTGACCAATAACCGACAGCTCCACTAGTTGGAGCGGTGGTAGTCAAATTCTTTGAGGCATCAGTATAGACAGCTGATGAAACCCCTAAGCCTTGGATGTTGACGTTGCCGCCGGCAAAGTAAGCTGCATAATTAGTACCGGCTCCGGTGACAGTATCAACGTAGAGGCCATAGTTAGTCGTCCCCGCTCCAGATAATGCCCCAATCTTTTCTCCATAATTAGTAGTGGCGGTGGCTGAATTTGCTCCGAGATTGATGCCATAAGTGGCTGTCCCTGCTCCTGAGATCGCGCCAGTGTTTAGAGCATAAGATGTGGCTGAGGCTTGAGAGGTGATGGCTCCGACATTGATTCCAAAGTTATTAGCAGTGGCGGCGGATGTTATTGCTCCAATTGAGATACCGGTATTAGCTGTGGCTCCCGATAATGCGCCGATACCTAAGCCAGTTGAGGTGGCCCCAGTTAGCGCTTCAACCTTGATGCCAAAGTTAGTGCTGGCGCCTGTAGCAGTAAAGTCTCCACCGATGTTAGTAGAAGTAGTCCCAGTATTAGTCACCGAGGAGGCAATACCATAGGCAACGTGAGAAGCATTAGTATTTGCTCCACTTCGAGATAGATTGATTAAGTATGAGTTACCAGATCCACCACCAGCCGTTGAAGTTGAGGCAATATTTAAAGCTGAGCCAGTGGTCAGAGCGTTAGCTTGAATTAGCTCACCATTACCAGTCGTAATAGCTGGAGCCTGGATATTAAAGGCGTTTGAGGTGATGGCGTTTGAATTAACGATGACATTGCCCTCATTAAAAGTGTTTAAACTAATGTCAGATGATCCAAACGGCTCACCAGCTTGAAGAGTTAGGGCTGATTGAGATTTGATAAAAGAGGCGACAGGGTTCGTCAGATTGATGTCGTAAGCGATGGAAACGTCGCCTGGGGCAGTGAATTGAGCGGGGATACTGGTCGTAACTTGAGTTGGACTAACTGCAAAAAGAGATGAGCCGTTATTTTTGAGATTAAACAAGTTACCAGCAAAAGCTGAGGCGCCCGAGCCAATATTCAAACTGAGCAGATCACCGGTAGCGGTGGTTGAAGTCGGTGAGTAATCAAGCGATAAGAGTGAACCAGTAGTTAATGATGTTGCCGTCGAAGATAAGTTAAGTAAGCTACCGGTCGTTTGAGTATTTGAAGTATTTGAAATATCAACTAATTTACCAGTCGTTAAGGAGGAAGAAGTGAAGTAAGCGCCAGTTCCAGATGTTAATGAGTTATCCGTAAAAGTGAAGGCGGATGTGGTGGTGGCGCCGCTAACGTTAGCTGAACTTAAAGCGATCGTTCCAGTTCCTTTGGAATTAATATTTAAACCTAAGTTAGTATCCGATCCAGATCCGCCAGCCGCTAAGGTCGGGGCAGTTCCGGTTGTGGCAGTTGTGAGGGTAAAGCCATTGACGACTGATGAGCCGCCAACAACGCTAAAGACGGGTGAGTTGATAATATTGGTAAAGGTGCCACTAAAGGTCAACCCGTTGGTAATGGCGCCTGAGGTCTGAATAATATTAACTCCATTAGTCATCGTTCCGGCGCCAGTCTGGTTGACCAAGATGCCATTGGTAGATGTCCCTGAAGAGTTGGCACCAGTAATATCAAAAGCGTCACCAGTACTGTTGTTAGTTAGTGTAAATGAGGTTGGAGTGCCCAGGCCTGAAGCCAAGGTTACCGCCAGGTTTCGACCAGTTGTCGTGGTAATAGTATTACCATTGTTGTAATCAGATTGAAGAGTTCCAACTGACGAACCCGTGCTACAAGTTACTAAATTATTTGAGCCATCTAAACAAACCGCTGTCCCGCTAGCTCCAGCTAAGCCATTAAAGGTGACTGTTGACGAAGCCGATAGAGTAGTGAAGGCGCCAGTTGAGGTGGTGGTGGCGCCGATAGCGGTATTGTTAATGCCGGTTGAAGTGGTATTAAAGTTCCCTGAGGTGAAGGTTAGATTATTTGATCCAGCTGAGATTGAGGAAGCGCTTAAACCGGACAAGTTTAAGGTTCCAGAGCTAGCGGTTAAATTTAAAGCGCCAGTAGTTTGAGTTAAGCCATTTGAAGCCGTTAAGGTTGAACCAAATTGACCAGTGCCATTAAAAATAGCGTTACCCGAGGTATCGATTGAGGCGACGTTAGTAGTGTTATGTCCATAAACATTGAACGGGCTATTTGAAGTCAGAACTGATGATCCAGCGGCACCTGCATAGCCAATATTTAAGTCACCTTCAGCATCGATGCCAGCCCGTTGAGCCCCCGCCAGACCAATACCTAAAAGATTGCTATTGACTGGAGCGGTCGTTGGATTAATCTCGACGCTCGATTCACCGTATGTCGTGTTGAGTGGGCTATATGTGAAGACCGCTTGACCAGTTGTCGAAATACCTGAATTTGAGTTAATTGTTCCGACGTAAAGGTTATTGAATCGATTAGTGATTGATCCAAGGTCTGAGCTCAAATCAGTTTGAGGAATTAAGGAGTTGCCAGCCGCTATTCGACCAGTAAAGGTAATTAAGCTGGCGGTTGAAGAGCCCAGAGTGGTGTCGCCATTTAAGTTTGTTGCTCCAGCAATAGTTAATGTTCCAGACCCAGTAGTTGAGATATTGCCGGAGGTGGTGATATTATCGCCGCTATTAGCTGGGGAGAGAGTTGTCCCAGATCTTGACCAGTAACCGATCGTGCCGGTTGTGGAGCCAATAATATTACCAGTACAAGTTAGATCTCCGGTCGAGTTGGTGACGGTACAACCGGTTGCGGCTGATCCACCTGCGATATTAACATTACCAGTTGAATTGCTGGCAATATTAACCCCCCCGGAGGAGCCAGCATCAAGACTTAAATCACCCAATCCACCGGCTGACACTGAGCCATTGGCATTAAAGGTGATGTCGGTTGAAGTTGTTCCAATAGTATCGATGCTTGAGACGCCTGTTAAACCGCCGCCAACTGAGACATTTAAACCAGTGCTTGTAACCGAAAAATTTCCCGACCCGTTCCCGATAGCAGTTGAAGAAGTTCCAGAGGTGTTAATGTTTGCCGTACCTCCGGAGACGGCTAAACCGGATGAACCACTCAGTAATCCAGCGGACGTAATTGTCCCACTGCCAGTTGTCAAAATATTTCCCGAGGTCGATAAAACTCCGTTCTCATTAATGGTTAAATTGGAGATTCCATTTGACTTAACTTCAAAAGCGGTATTAATCGCCGCGTTGGTATCATCAACAATAATGCTTGAAGCTGTTCCAGCATTTGAAACTGTGAATGAAGTCGTCAAGGCCGTTCCTAAAGCAATCGCTACATTCCGAGCGGCCGTGGTTGTAATAGTGTTGCCGTTATCATAAGCCGATTGGAGAGTTCCGGATGATGAACCGGCGGTACAAGTTACAACGTTATTTGAAGCATCTAAACAGAGCGAAGTTCCAGATGAACTAGCCAAACCGTTAAAGTTAACGGTGCTACTGGCACTTAAAGTTGTAAAAGCTCCCGTTGATGGAGTAGTTGCACCAATGGTTGTTCCATCAATCGCTCCACCAGTAATGGCGACGCCGCTAGATTGAAAATCATTAGCGGTTAAGGTCCCGCTGAATTCGCCGGTTGAACCAAAAGTAGCAGCTCCCGAAACGGCTACGCCAGCCGCCAAGGTCGTATCTCCACTAACATTAAGGGTTCCTCCAACCGTTGTATCACCGGATAAAGTGGTTGCACCTGCTACTGCTAAGGTGCTGCCTAAAGTTACTGCTCCGGTAATATTAGTTGTCCCAACTACATGGAGGCTATAACCTGGAGTTGAGGTATTAATACCGACTCTTTTATTGGCGGTGTCTACATCAAATACCCCTGAATTAATATCAAAAGCATTCACCTTGGTGTCTAAAGCCAAGTTAGCCGCTCCTGAAGTTGAAGTTAGATTTAAAGCTCCAGTTGTTAAGGTCAAGCCATTGGCAGCTGTTAATAGTCCACCAAAGCTGCCTGTTCCGGTGACGGCTGAATTACCGGCGATCGCTTGATTTCCGCCGACTGTTTGATCACTGCCAACGTTTTGTTTGCCACCAATGGCTTGATCACCACTCACGCCCTGATTTCCGCCGACACTTTGATCTTTGCCGACATCTTGTGTGCCTGAGATGGTGTTATTACCAAAGACTTTCAAGTTACCACTGATCGAGGCGTCAGTGTTTATTTGAATATAAGAGATTGAAGGATTTGAGGCGGCTAAAACCTCACCCAGGCTTTGATCTGATAAAGGCTCAAGGTTAGCAGAGTCCTTAAATGATAATAGCTTATGGTTAGCGTTGAGGCTGATTTTGGAACCTGCTAAGGCGGTGACGGCACTGAACAATACGATCAAGCCAATTAAGAGGGCGATGTGGAAGTGACTAGCCTGATCTCCGAGTTGTTGTATAGATTCTATGGAGCGGGTCCTGCCGGCTTGCAGCCCCATTTGCGATTCGTCCTCAGCCGCTTCAGTTTCGACTGGTTTTTTGTATTGGATAAAGCTTGGAGCTAAAGGGATGTTTTTTATCGGTTCTGAAACTGGGAGGTTATGAATATCAAACTTAGGTTCTTCAATCTGAGAGTTTAACGATTGAGAGGGAACAAGCGATTCTAAGTAGTCTTTTGAGTAGAGTCTGGTTCCACCTGGAGTTCGGACGGATAAAATCTTACCTTTGGCTTCCCAGCGTCGAACGGTATCAATTGAAACCCCCAAAATCTCAGCAGCCAGACCGATTTTAACTAGATCATTATTCTTATTTTTTTTAGGGGGCAGGGCAGGCATTGCTTATTAATATATATGTATATTCAACATACCGAGATTTGCATAGATTTGTCAATAACCTTTTGCCCCTATATGCGTACATTTTTACTCAATTTGGGGGGTGCCTGGGGTAATTGCCTAGATTTTAAAGATTAATCGACAATTGACAATGGAAAATTGACAATTTATGATGAAATCTATGCAAATAACTTTCCATCTTCGGATACTGACTCCTGCTAAGACTATCTTTGAAGGTGAGGTTCAATCGGTTTCATCAGTTAACTCGGCTGGACCGTTTGATATATTAGCTGAACACGCCAACTTTATAACCTTGGTTGAAGATAAAGATATTAAAATTATTAAAGCCGATAAACAGCTCTTAACATTTAAATTTGCTGAAGCAATTATTTTTAATGCCGACTCAAAAGTGGCAATCTATGCCGATCCTCAATTGGGGTAGATAATGATATACTAATTTATAGTTAGGTAAACTTTAGATATTGTTAAAATAATAATTTTTAATTTTGTAATTACTAATTTTTAATGAATGCTTAATTTCTAAATTACTAATTAAGACATTGAGAATTAAAAATTTAAATTAACCCTGCTTGTTTTAGTGACCCAATATAGAGAAGTTTTTCTTCAGGAATATTATCCAGCTTGCCAATAATAATTTGGCCGATATCATCAATCGTTTCTTGCCTTGTAACATAAACGCCTTTTTTACCAGTCTGATTCTCGGTGACAAAGAAAGGCTGAGTCAGATAATTAGTTAAGCGCTTAGCGCGGCTGAAGATTAATTGATCGTTGGCTGAAAGCTCGCCAGTTCCTAAAATGGCCGCAATTCTGGATAGGTCATTGGCTCGATTGAGAATCTGTTGAAATTGATTAATAAGCTGTTGATGTTGCTTCCCGATAAAACCGGTGATTGATAAAACGGATGAGGATGATTCAAGCAAGTCAACTGAAGGGAACAAACCAAGTTGAGCTAGATTTCTGGAGAGAATGACAACTGAATCTAAGTAAGACATCAAACTATAAACTCCTGCATCAGATAAATCATCTGATGGCACATAAATAGTTTGGATTGAAGTAATCGCCCCGTTAACCGTTGACGATAACCTCTCTTCGAGATTGCCGAGCTCGGTCTGGAGGGTTGGCTGGTAGCCTTGTTCAGAAGGGATCTCACCTAAAAGAGCTGAAACCTCATTTCCAGCCTGGACAAAGCGATAAATATTATCAATAAAAAACAAGACATCTTTTTTCTCGGCATCCCGGAAGTATTCAGCGACGGTGGCGGCCGCGTTAGCGACGCGGAAACGAATAGCCGCATTTTCACCCATTTGGCCAAATAAAAGAGCAACTTTTTCCAAAACCTGATACCTAGATAAATTTTCAACTAACTCTTGACCTTCACGAACCCGCTCGCCAATTCCAGCAAAGACCGACACCCCTAAATTTCGGGCGGTAATATTATGAATTAGCTCCGAAATTAGAATCGTTTTGCCAACTCCAGCCCCACCAATAAAGCCGATCTTTCCACCTTTGACGAAGGGACAGACAAAATCGATAACTTTAATACCAGTTTCTAAAACCTCAGGCGAGGCTTTGAGGATATTAAAAGTTGGAGCAGAGGAGTAGATCGGTAATCTTTGGGGAGCATTAATCTTACCTTTGCCATCTTCAGCTTCTCCAAATAAGTTCATAACCCGTCCTAACACAACTTGACCGACTGGAATTAAAAGAGGGTTTCGAGTCGTTATGATTGCCATATTACGATATATTAAAGTATTCTCTGATAGAGACAAACAGAAGATTTGACCATTGTCAAAAGAGTACACTTCAAGCCTAATATTAGGATCATTTTCAGTTGTTAAGATCTCATTAATCCCAGGAATATATTCAGATTCAAGCTCAATCTCCACAATCTGGCCGTTGATTGAACTAATTCGGCCAATGTAATTAGGATTTGGGGTAGTTGGTGTGACGGGTGTGGTGGTCGGAGTAATCTTGGTCATCGTTTTATCTTATTTAAAACGTCCAAACTCTGCAAGCTGATCCGATTTTTAAACTCATGAATAATCAACGACTTTTCTTTATTAACTAGATCCTCCGTGCTGACTTCAGCCTGATCCATGCTGATCATTCGGGCGGCTGTTCGTGACAACTCAGCCTGTAAAAATAGCGAATGAACCATCGAATCAAGTAATTGAGTTCCAAAGAAGCTCAACATCTTTCGTACTTCCGGCTCAAGAATGTAATCAAATTGATTATCTTTGGCGGAAGTCTTAGCGGCTGGTTTGGTTAAATCGCTGACCGCGATCTCTTGATTGAGGAGAGTCACAAATTTAGAGTGAAAAAATAATATTCTAGAGTAGTTTTTAACTTTGTTAACTAAATCTCGGAGTTCATTAACATCCGGCTCGTCTTGTTTTAAAATTACCGATAGGTAAGTCGCAGGGTTTTTTAAAGCAGAAAAAAAGTCTTTTGCGGCTTTGCCAATGATGATTCGGTCGTATGGTTGGTTTTCGGTCTGATTAACGAAATATCGGCATAAATCGCGGTCAAGACCGCCATATAAACCCGAGTTAGAAGTAATTAAAACCGCAATACTCTTACCGTTCTTTAATTTAATATTTGGATCGGCGACATTAGCCTTACTGGCAATGGTTTTAATTAACTGATAGATCTGGGAGACTTCTTCAAAGTAATCTTGATCATGCTTAATATCGGTTCGAATCTTTTTAAGATGCATCCCTGCAATATCGCCGAGTGCTCCGGTGACAAGTTGGAGAGTTTTATATTGATCAAGTTCAAATTCGAGAGTTTTTAACTTTGACATACCTTGGCTATCTCTGGTTCCAACCCTTCAACTATCTTTAAAAAATCTTCTAGTTTAGCTAAGGTTGAAACTTGAGCAGTAAGCTTCTCGATATTGGTATTAACTTTTAGGAAGTTGATAATTTTATCTTTATTTAAGATCACAAAATTGACTTCTTGGCCAGCAAACAGCTTGGTAAAAGTTAAACCTAACATAATCATCTGATGAACTAAGGAGATTTGAATGAGTGGCCCTTGGCTTAAAACTGCTTCGATCTGTTTGCTTTGCTTGAGCATTCTTTGCGTCTCTTCCGATAGCTCTGAACCAAACCGGGATAAGGTTTCGAGCTTTTTAGACTCAGTTATAATCGTTCGAACACTGTCTGATAATAACTTTTCAACTGGCCATTGAGCTTGCCGACCAACCCGGGAAACAGATAGGGAAGTATCAATAGCCGGCCGCAGGCCTTGATGATGAAATTTAGAATTAAACATTAAATGTCCATCAGTCATAGCCATTAAGTTGGTTGGAATAAAACCAGTTGAGTCGTCAAGATTAACCTCAATAACTGGCAAAGCCGTAATTGAACCCCCACCACCTGCCTCTGTAAATTTACCAGCCCGTTCCATTAAGCGAGCGTGAGTATAGAAGATATCTCCAGGATATGATTCTCGTCCTGGAATCCGATGACCAAGCAAGGCAATCTCTCGATAAGCTTTAGCGTGATTACCCATGTCGTCGAGAATCAAAATGACATTTTTGCCTTGAGATTGAAAATATTCCGCGACGGTTGTAGCGCTAAAGGGAGTGAAATAAATTAATGAAGCCAGTTCTGATGAAGAGGCGGCAATTAGAACGGTGTACTTTAAGGCTTCGTTAACCGTCAATGCTTCGGTAATCTGTTTAATCTGGCTAATTGGTCGACCAATTAGGCTGTAGACACAGATGATATTCTTATTTTTTTGGTTGACGATTAAATCGATAATAAACGATGTTTTCCCAGATCTGGCATCACCCATAACTAGCTCACGTTGCCCGTAGGCAATGGGTATTAACATGTCAACTGTCGTAATGCCTGTTTCGAGTTGATCTTTAATAAACTGGCGAGCCCCAATATCGGGAATAGGTTGATTGACCTTTTCATAGGTACTGGCTTTGGGAAAGCGGCCTTTGCCATCAATTGGAGTGCCCAAGGGATTAATCACTCTACCAAGCAGATAATCACCCAAAGGCACGGTTAAGGCTTGAAATGTTCTTTGAAAGAGCTCATTTGGTTTAACATGAGCTTCCTGAAGCATTAAAACCTCAACGTAGTTTGGCTTGAGAGCTGTGACCACTCCGTAAGTTCCTCGTTGGCTCAAGACTAGCTCGTTGATGGCGACTCCAGGCAAGCCATTAATGGCAATTAAATAATTATTAATCGAAACCGCATAACCGATTTCTGATAATTCATTTGAGTTTTTAAGAGGATCCATGTTTGAGGTTTTGTAATTCTTGGATCAAAGCTTGGCGATTAAGCTGGACCCGAGTTTTAATTGAATAATCTTTGACGATGCCTTTGTAAGAGAGGGAACAGCCACCAATTAAATCTGGTGCGTAAGCAAACTCAAAGATGGCTTCTTGACCGACATTTTTTTTAAACCATTGTCCGAGGCTCTGTATATCCCGGTCATAGATCTCAAACGGCAAATAAATGGTAATTGACTTGAGCACTTCAATCTCAGATTGAATCTGATTGAAGATCACGTTAATCTGACTCTTATCAAACTGTTTAAAAAAATTGTCACCTAAGGACAGTAACCAATCTTTATTAGCTTCGACTTGAGTCTTTAGCGGTCCGGCTGGGGTGGCTGCTAATAGCTTCTCTAAGGTAATTTCCAGACTTAAATTGGGGTCCTGGAGATGAAACAGGGCAAAGTTGGCCACGTCTTTAGCTAACCTAACTCGTCGAAGTAGCGAAGTTTTAGTGTAGGTTTCTTTTAAGATGATGGTAAGTACTTGGTTCATAACTTAGTTCCTCCCGGGGTTAGGTATTTATTAGATTTCGGCATTCGCCGAATTTGTACCTTACCCAAAAAACTTCTCAGCCTTGGCCTTTTCAAGTGCATCGTAAACTAAATCAAGCTGATCTTCTAAGGTCAGTTTCTTCTGGAGGACTAAGCTAAAGGTTCGCTCTAAAACAGCTACGATATTGTCATCAATTAACTTAAATTGTTGAGTTCGGTAGTTCTCGATCATATCTTGAGCTGCTTTTAATTCAAGAGTAATAGCCTCGCTGCTTTTTTGTTGAGACTGAGTTAGAAAGTCCATCAACTTTTGTTCAAGATTAAGCAAGATCTCGTTGATATGGGTTTTAACTAGCTCTTCGACGGCGGCTTGGGTGTTTTGAGTTTGGCCTTGAAGCTGGGTGGTGAATTGGGCATATTGGGCTGTCAGTTGTTTTAGGCTGGCCTCGAAGTTTCCTTCAGCTACTTTGATCTGACTGGCCAGTTGCTGATTATACTCGGCTTCGTATTGCTTAATTCCGGCTCCACTTTCTGAGGCCATTTTAATGCCTTCAAGCTCAGCTTGGGCCAGAATATTTTGAGCTTTCTTTTGAGCTCCATAAAGAAGAGTTTGAGATTCATGAATTGCCCAATCTGGAGCTGAGGCTGGGGGAGAAGATACCACCGGAGCGGCTTTTTTAGAGAATATAGGCATTATACCGATTGTACAACAAGTCTTTGTTTTTTAGGTGTATTAGGATTATTGGGGAGATTAAGCTTAGTTACCCACTTATCCACAGATGCGATCAGGACATATCTAAGTGTATCAACGAGATTCAAAGATAGCTTTGGATTGATTAACAATTAACAATTCATGATTTAGGAAATTAGGCTAAATATTCCTATATATCTCTAAATAGATCAATATTGGTTAAATTACATTTGTGAAAAGAATAGTGAAAAATAAATTAATTCTGATTAGGAGCTATTTTAGGGCTATTTGGAGGATTTGGGTGATTAGGGCATTAGTTCAAAATACTCCTAATCTCCCGAACTAACTGGGATAAAAATCGTAAATCATAAATTGAGGCTACGACTCGAAGCTTCTATGCTATTATAAATTTATGCCTATAAAAACAATCCTGCCCTTGGTTTGTATTTTGTATTTTGTATCTTGTATCTTCATTAATCCTGTTAAAGCTTATGATGCTGCTTTTACTTACCAAATTGCTGATAAAACGGCCATTTCAGGCGACATTATTGCTAACTATTCTGGTCAAGGCTTTATTTTAGACGCCATTGCCTACGACAGCCATATTTTTGGAGTTTTACAAGATGAACCGTTGGCGGTTTATAGAGATACGACACCTGATCCAAGTAAGCGACCAATTATTACTGGCGGAAATACGATTGTGAATGTTAACGATTATAACGGAGCAATTGTGCCCGGGGACTACATAACCTCTTCACCCATTAAAGGTAAAGGCATGAAAGCCGGTCAGTCGGGCCAAATCGTTGGCATTGCCCTAGAGGATGCCCATTTTGGTCAAGATGCGGTCACGGTTGATAGTCGTCAAGTTCATTCGGCCCAAATCTTAGTGGCAGTTCGAGTTGAATATGCTGAGCTGACAACCGCTCGCTCTAATGTCCGTTTATTTGATGCCGTTAATGCTGCCTTTTTTAGAAGCGTCCAAAATCCCGAAAAGTTTACTTTAGCGATTCGTTATATTATTGCTGGTTTAATCGCGATTGTGGCGTTTATTATCGGATTTTTCGCCTTTACACGCTCAATTGCCAAGGGCATCGAAGCGATGGGCCGTAATCCATTAGCTCGGAGGTCGATTCAAATTGGGATTATTATTCAAGTAGTATTGACGGTTTTAACGAGTTTAGGCGCTATCGTCTTGGCATATATCATCATTAGGATCTAATCACTATCTTTTTGTTATAATGTGCCTATGACTAAATACCAACCTTCCCAAATTGAGCCTAAATGGCAAAAGTATTGGCAGGATCAAGGCACTTATAACTTCGAATACGACTCTAAAAAACCATATTTTTATAACTTAGTCGAGCTCCCATATCCGTCTGGTGATCTCCATGTTGGCCATTGGTTTGCCTTTGTCACCCCTGACGTGATCGCTAGATTTAAACGGATGACTGGGCACAATGTCTTCTTTACTAACGGCTACGATGCCTTCGGCCTGCCAGCTGAAAACGCTGCTATTAAGCGTGGAATTCATCCTAAGGATTGGACTTACGCCAACATGGAATCGATGACCAAACAGTTTCAGACTTTAGGCACGATGATTGATTGGCGATTTAGCTTAGCGACTTGTGATCCGGAATACTACAAATGGAATCAATGGATTTTTTTAAAGCTAATGGAGAAGGATTTAGCTTATCTTGGTAAAGCCCTGTCTAATTGGTGTCCATCTTGTCAGACTGTTTTGGCCAATGAGAATGTTGACGGTGGAAAATGTTGGCGATGCGGTAGTGAGGTTATTCAAAAAGAGGTTAGTCAGTGGTTTTATAAAATTACCGATTATGCAGATAAGTTAATTTGGCCAGAGTCCCCGAAGGTTGATTGGCCGATGTCAGTTAGGGTCGGGCAGAATAATTGGATAGGTAAGAGTGAGGGAGTTGAGATAACTTTTCCAGTTCAAGATTCTGAGCATAAGATCACCGTTTTTACTGTTTATCCTGAAACTATTTTCGGAGTAACATATCTAGTTTTAGCTCCCGAATCACCACTCGTTTCAGAGCTAACTACTCCTGAATGTGAGGCAGCAGTTACAAAATATGTTCAAGAGGCGAGTAAGAAGAGTGAGTTAGAGCGAAAAAGTCTTGAAAAACAAAAAACAGGTTGTTTTACCGGAAGATATGTCATTAATCCGGTTAATGATCAGAAAGTTCCCGTTTGGGTTTCAGATTACGTTATTGCTGGTTATGGAACAGGGGCGGTTATGGGCGTACCTGGCTCTGATGAACGTGATTTTAGCTTTGCCGAAAAATATGATCTTCCAGTAATTAGAGTAATTGGTAAATCAGCCGATGATCTAAGTGAAGTCCTATCGATAGAGGAGGCTTTAGAAGAAGGTATTTTAGTTAACTCATCTCAATTTGATGGTTTAAAATCACCGAAGGAAGCTCGTCCCCGGATTATTGAATGGCTAATCAGTCAAGGTTTTGCTAAAAGTAAAATTCAATATCATCTCCATGATTGGTCAATTTCTCGTCAGCGTTATTGGGGAACCCCGGTGCCCGTTATTCACTGTCCAACAGACGGTCTGGTGCCCGTCCCAGAGAAAGACTTGCCGGTTGAGTTGCCATATGATGTTGATTTTGCTCCTAAAGGCAAACCACCCCTAGCCTCAGATGAGAAGTGGTTAAAAGTTGACTGTCCGAAATGTGGCGGACCAGCCGAACGGGATGCTGAAACCCTCGACACTTTTATGGACTCTTCATGGTATTACTATCGCTATCTAGATCCTCATTATTCCGATGGTCCATTTAATCCTGAAAAGGTTAAACAGCTAATGCCCGTTAGTATCTATTTCGGTGGGGCAGAACATACTTTGGGTCATACCCTGTATGCCCGTTTTATGACTAAATTCTTCAAAGACCTGGGACTAGTTGATCTTGATGAGTTTGCTAATAAACGAGTCCAGCATGGCACCGTTTTAGGTCCAGACGGCAATAAGATGAGTAAGTCTAAAGGTAACGTTATTAATCCTGATGATGTAGTAAAAGAATATGGTTCTGATACAGTTAGATTATATTTATGTTTCATGATGCCGTACGAAGCGGTCGGACCATGGTCACAGTCAGCCATTGCTGGAGCCTATCGTTTTATAACTCGAATTTGGGATCTGAGTGACAATTTATCTGATTCTCTGCCCGATAAGGCCAGTTTAATTAAGCTCAATCAAACGATTGATAAAGTTACAGGCGATCTTAAATCGATTAAGACTAATACCGCGATTGCGGCCTTGATGGAGTGGCTTAACTTTTTAGCTAAAAAACCGAAGCTAACCAAGATCGAGTATAAGAACTTATTATTGCTACTAGCACCTTTCGCACCTCATTTAACTGAACAGCTGTGGCAAGATCACTTTGATAAACAATCAATTCATCTCCAGGCCTGGCCAGCCGTTGACCAAGCTTATTTAAGAGATGAAGAGGTGACGATTCCTATTTCGATTAACGGCAAAGTTCGTGACTCTATCTTAGTTAGTAGTCAAAAGACTGGCGATCAAGAGGCGATTGAGCAGTTGGCGCTCGAGAGACCAAAGATTCAAGCCTATTTGAAGGGTCAAAAACCGCTTAAAGTTATCTACGTTTCTGGTAAAATCCTCAATCTAGTCATCAATTAGCATTAAAATTAGCAGAGTGCTAGTGCTGTTTGTAGCTATTTTTGGATCGATATAGTAAGCTAAACCCTATTCTCTAATTTGGACGTAATTATATGCTGTTACGTTGTTCTTACTAAACAAAATATCCCTATTTTAAGAATTTGTAAGAAAAATTAACTAGTCTCGTTCAGGCCTGTTTTGATAGCACTGAAATGACGATTTTGAAATAATTTGTTAGGGCTGGTTTACTATTGTGAAAATGGATGTGAAAAATAGTTGTCTTAGACGGTTTGGCTATTTTTAGGGGGATTAGGTTTATTGGGGACTAATCTCTAAAATACGTAATATTCCTAATCTCCCTAACCTGTGATAAAATTTAAGCCATGAGAGACGATATATGGTTACTCTCTCGATTAGATCACCTCTGGTCCGACTATTTCGGAAACGTTCGTCAAGTTAATCCAGTCTTCATTAAATTTGGCCGATACTCTCGTCTTCGACTTGGATCGATTAAACTAGATCGGAGAACGGGTAACAGCTACATTACGATTACCAGCATGTTTAAGTCTCCAGCTATTCCGGAGTCGGTAGTTGATCACACTATCGCCCATGAACTTTGTCACTACACTCATGGTTTTTCGTCGCCCAGAGCCAGGCTTCACAAATATCCTCATAATGGAGGAGTGGTCAAACGAGAGTTAGAGGAGCGAGGGCTACATCATTTAGTCAAGGCCTATGCCGAGTGGGTTAAGGTTTATAGGCAAGAGCTTCGTAATAGCAGGTAGTTTGTAGGCCGAAGGTCCTCCAAAGGAGCCTGCGGCCTTTGGGATAGTAGTTTATGTCATTCAATAACAAGCTCAACCGCTATAAGTTTCCTATAATTTTAAGTCTAGTTGGGCTCATACTCCTCGCCAGCGGTATTTTGGATCAGGTCAATTTAATGGCTCCTCGGTGGTCCCTCAGTAGGGAAGGCTTATCCTAAACAGAATTTAATTAATCTTGGTCAGTCGCCTGAACCTTCTGTGGCTTCGA
Organism: Candidatus Daviesbacteria bacterium; assembly: GCA_041690695.1. Taxonomy (GTDB): domain Bacteria; phylum Patescibacteriota; class Microgenomatia; order Daviesbacterales; family UBA10151; genus JBEPVZ01. The sequence continues at coordinate 15,637 of JBEPVZ010000015.1, forward strand.
ATTTGACGGTCGATTTGTCAGGGGCGGTGTCTTTTATTTGGCTGGGTTTAGGTCAACATTTAGGGCTTTTACCAAATATCTTAATGACCTTTTATATTGATGTGGTCATGTTGCCCAGCCAGCTATCTGGCATTACAATTAAAGTTGGAGAGATTAATCCGTTGGTAATAGTAGGGTATTGTTTAATAGTGACGGGAGTCGTCATTAGTCTTAAAAAATAATCGCTTTTACCTAAATTGTGCTAAACTTAATATATGTATGCTCCTATTATTCAAGAGGACTTAAAACGAGTTGTTAAAGGGCTTGGTTTTACCGATGTTGATATAGTTTTATCTATTCCAGAAAACGAGGGCTTTGGCGACTACTCATCGAATGTGGCTCTGCAGCTGGCTAAACAAAATACTAAAAAAAGCTATCAGTCAGCTAATGAGATTGCTAATCAAATTGTCGATAAATTAGGACATCCTGACTACTTTGAGCGAATTGAGGTCGCTGGCCCCGGCTTTATAAACTTTTATTTAAACCCTAAAAGTTTAACCAGACTTCTCCAAATAGATCGACTTAAAAAGGCTCAAGATGAAAAAATTCTGATTGAATACGGTCAACCAAATACTCATAAGCCACTTCATATTGGTCACTTCCGGACGCTTTTTATTGGGGAGAGTTTAGCCCGAATTTTAGAAGATCAGGGTTATCAAATTTTCCGAGTTAGTTATGGATCAGACATTGGTCCAACTGTTGCTAAAGCACTTTGGGGCGTTGACCATTTGAAAGATGAATATCAAAAAATTAAGCTAAATTCAACCCTTGTTGAAAAGGCTGATTTTTTAGGCCGAGCTTATGCGATGGGGCATAAATCATATACCGAAGATCCAGAAGCCAAAATTGCTATTGATAAGCTGACTATTGAATTATATAAGCGCGATCCGAATATTCTTCCGATTTGGGAAGAGACCAAAAAGTGGAGCATGGCCTATTTTGATAGCGTCTATTCATCTTTAGGAACGGAATTTGATGCCATAATTGGCGAATCAGAGATTGAGCAATTAGGCCGTGATCTGGTAGCTCAAAATATTGGCAAGGTTTTTATTCAAGACCAAGGGGCAATTATCTTTCCGGGTGAGAGTTATGGCTTACATACTCGGGTTTTTATTACATCAGCTGGTAATCCGACCTATGAAGCGAAAGAGTTAGGCATAACTTATCGCTACCAAGAGCTCTTTCCTGCTGATTATTCGCTCCATGTTGTTGATAGTCAACAGATTGGCTTTTTCCAAGTTGTAACTAAAGCTTTAGAACTAATTGATGATAAAATTAAAGGGCGAAAGCGACATATTAGTTATGGTTTTGTAGCACTAAGTAGCGGTAAGATGTCGTCTAGAAATGGTAATGTCATTACTGCCGATAGTTTAGTCAATCAGATTAAAGACGAGATTAAAGCCTCTTTTCCTGAAAGTACTTCGATTAGCAATCCGGCTATTTTAGACAAGATTACTTTTGCGGCCATCAAATTCTTTTATCTTAAATTTAATTTAAATAGTGATATTGTTTTTAATATTAAGGAGTCAATCTCACTTGAAGGGGATACTGGGCCTTACGTTATTTATACCTATGCTCGAATTCAGTCACTCCTGGCTAAATTAAAGCCAACTCCAAAATCCTCATTACCAACTACCATCCCAACGGGACCTTCGGGTTACCAGCCTGAACCTGAAGAAAGAGCTCTGCTCAGACATCTTGAACACTTTGATCAAGCCGTTGAGCGGGCTGCCCAATCTTATCAGCCAAACGAGATCGCCAGCTATTTATTATCTTTAGCTCATTCCTATAATGTTTTTTATCAAAAATTTCCGATTATTAAATCTGAACATCAGGATTTCAGGGCTGCCATTTCTAACAAAGTAGGCCATACTATTAAGGAAGGGCTTTATTTGTTGGGAATAGAAGCACCTGAGAGAATGTGATATTTTGCCAATTTTTATCTTGCAAAATATAACCCTGAGCGTAGCGAAAGGTTACCTTTATTTATTATGTTTAAAAAACACTCTGAAGAACCACGTAAACGTCGTAAAAAGAACCCAGTCATGGGCATCTTTCGGACTTTTTTGAGCCTAATTATGATTAGCGTCTTAGGCATTGGTATCTATTCAGCTTATCGGTCCTTTTCTGGAGTTGATCCATTAAAACTTGATCCTGGGACAGCTCTAAATAGTTTGTCCAAAGCTGATCCATCATTATCTTTTTTATCAAAAGTTTCCGAATTTAATCCAGGGGCCGTTTTAGGCTTAGCTAAAATTAGTCTGCCCGGTGTTAAACCGAGTTCTTCTAATCCTACGGTTTCTTCTACTTCGTCTCCTACAGATGAAGGGGGATTGGGTGAATTAGGAGGATTAGGGGAAAAAACCAAGCCAACTCCACGAGCACCTCTACAATTTAAATTTGCGGTCATGGGCGACTCGCATAACGATAATAGTGATCTAACAAAGGGTTTAGCCCAAGCTAAAGCCGGGGGAGCTAAGTTTGTGGTCGGATCAGGCGATTATACTGACGTTGGAACTGTTGATGATCTTTCCAAAGCCAAACAAATTTTTGCAAGTTCCGGACTCTCTTATTATCTTATTCCGGGGGATCATGATCTCTGGGATTCGCGTAATCGCGGTTTACCCGCTCTTTCTGACTTTAACCAGGTTATGGGTCAAAGCTACCAGAGCGTCGTTTATGAAAATACGCGGGTAATTTTAGTTGATAATAGTGATAATTATTTAGGAATTAGTCAGGCTGAAGGTGATTGGTTGAATAATCAATTAGCTAACGCTAGGTCGGTTAATACTAAATTAGTCATGATTGTTGCGAGTACGCCATTTTTCCATCCCTCTTCAGATCATTTTATGGGTAAGGTTGATCCAGGAGTTAAAGCTCAAGCTGATAGCTGGGTAACTAAATTTTCCCAAACCGGGGTTAACCTAATTATGGCTGGTGATACTCACTTTTTTTCAAATTATAATGACCCTCGCAATAATTTAAATATGATTGCGGTTGGAGCCATCACGGCTGACCGTAATTTACAGAAACCACGCTATGTGATGGTTGACGTCTACACTGATGGCAGTTACAATATCGAGGATACTGAAGTAGCTGGTAGTCAGTAGTTCTCCTAACTACTAATTGCCAGCTACTATTTTGATTAATTTTATGACAAACCTTGATTTTCCAATAATTGGCACAAAAACCGACGGTGTAACCCAAGACTTTGATCTAGCTGATCCAGAAGTCCGACAGACTTATTTTGAAGCTAAAGTTGGCTCGGAATTAGACACAATTAAAGATTTCTTAGAAAAGAATCAATTCATCGCTTATTTTATCGGCAAGAAAAACTCTGGTAAGGGGACATACTCTAAAATGTTAACTGAGACTTTAAAGACCGATAAGATTGTCCATTTATCAGTTGGCGATTTAGTTCGTGAGGTCAGTGGCAATTGGGCTGAATATGAAAAAGGTCCGGAATACCCAAAGCTAAAAGCCTTATATAGAGGCGCATTAGATTTTGAGAAGGCGGTTGAATATCTAACTTCCCGCAGCACCAGCAGCCTATTGCCCTCTGATTTTGTATTAGCCTTGCTTCGAGTTCGTTTTGAAAGTTTAGAAGGCAAATCTGTTTTCTTAGACGGTTTTCCTCGCGAAAAAGACCAGGTTGGATATACTTTATATCTTAAAGAGATATTGGGTCGGGCTCAAAATAAAGACATGGTGATCTTAATTGATATTCCAGACAGTGTCATTAATGAGCGTATTAAATATCGTCGGATCTGTCCGATTTGTAATACTCCTCGAAACTTAAAAGTTTTAGCTACTCAAGACGTGGGTTATGATAAAGAGACTGAAGAGTTTTTCTTAATGTGTGATACCCCAAGTTGTAATAAAGAGCGGATGGTTGCCAAAGAAGGTGATAGTTTGGGCATTGAGCCAATTCGTGAGCGCTTAAATAAAGACCAATCCATTATTGAAGAAGCTTATGGTCTTTATGGAATTGATAAAATTTTGCTGCGTAATTCAATCCCGGTTGACCAAGCTAAAGAGTTGTTTGACCCATACGAGATTACGCCTGGCTATGATTATGAACGGGTTGCGGGTTCAGATAAAGTTAAAGTAGTTGAGAGCCCGTGGGTTATTCAAGATAATCAAGGTGTTGACTCAAATAGTCTTTTACCAATGCCGGTGGTTGTCGGCTTAATTAAACAACTCTCCAAAATTCTGTCCAAATAAGCGTCCTTACCCAGAATCGAACTGGGAACCTCCCCGTTAGGACCGGGGTGCTCTATCCAATTGAGCTATAAGGACAAATAACTTTGGTAATTTTAACTCATTACAGCCTTAGGTGTACAATTGGATTCAATAGTAAGATTAGTTCAGCTTAATCGGAGTGTAGCGCAGTGGCAGCGCGCTTCGTTCGGAACGAAGAGGTCGCTGGTTCAAGTCCAGTCACTCCGACTTGTGTTAAATGCTTATCAAAAAACTTTTTTAATCCGTTTTCTAGCCTATTTTGGCTTGTTTATGGGACTTTTAGGGATGATTGTTCAGTTTGGACCACCAGTTGGGGCTGAATTTAATTATCGCAAAAATTTATTGTTTGGAGTTCATTACACTATCGCGGCTGAGGTGATTAAGCCTAGTCCTGTTGCTGGCAGTTCAGCTGTGCCTACTCCAAGCGGCTCATCGACTGGTGGAGGCTTTGGCGATTTTAGTAACGTTGGGGCGAATCAGATTGTGCCTGTATCGACCGATTTTGGAATCGTTATTGAAAAGATTGATGCTAATGCTAAAGTTATCGCGAATGTTGATCCCGCTAATCAGGCTGAATATAGTAAGGCCTTAGCTCTAGGTGTGGCCGAAGCTAAAGGTTCAACCGCGCCAGGCCAACCTGGTAATTTATATATCTTTTCTCACTCAACTGATGCACCTTGGAACGTGGCTCGATATAACGCCATCTTTTATCTACTAAGAGAGTTAACTAAAGGCGATCGGGTGGTGATTTTTTACCAAGGCCGGCGTTATGACTATATCGTCTTTGATAAAACCATTACCAAGCCGAGCGATCTGACTTTCTTGGCTAATCGTTATGATAAGCCGGTTTTAACTTTGCAAACTTGTGATCCACCTGGAACTTCGACTAATCGGTTGATCGTCAGAGCTCAGTTGGCGGGAAGTTAGGTAGGAAGAACTAGGATCTAAGTTAATGGAACTAGGTTTTTCTTAATTCCAAGCTCCTAAAACTTAGTTCCAGCACTTTGCACTTTGTTGTTTTAACTTGTACAATAAAAATATGAGCAAAAGATTCTTACTAACTTTAGCTACAGTCCTGATTATTGGGGTGATGGCTGGAGTAGGGGTTTTTCTAGCTAAAGGCTATCGTTTCTCTTCAAAAACAAATACCGTGGCTGGCACAGGTATCTTATCGGTCACAACTTTACCGGATCAAGCTTCAATCTTCCTGGATGGCCATTTATTCTCAGCCAGTAATACCAATATAAACTCACTGCCACCTAAAGATTATGATGTCAAAATTATCAAAGATGGCTTTATCCCTTGGGAAAAAACCATCACCATTAAGGAAGGCTTGGTTGCTCAAGTTAAAGCGACACTTTTCCCAGCTATCCCAACAGTTTATCCTCTAACATTTAATGGTGTTTCAAAACTAACTGTCTCAACCGACAATCAGCGTTTTGTTTTTATTGTTCCTCAAGACGCCACTCAAAGTGCTTTAATTAGTAGCTCAACTGATCGAACATCAGGAGTCTGGATCTGGGATATGGTTTCGAGTGGATTGGGTTTCTCTGGTAGTGTTCAGCCTCACCGGATTGCTAATATTTTAAGTGGGGTCGACTATTCCAAAGCTAGCCTAAGGTTCTCACCTGATTCTAGCCAGGTTTTATTAAGCTTATCTGATCGCGAGTTACTATTAGATGCGGGCAGCTTTAATGATCCAGGCAAAGATATTACCGCTATTTTAAATCCGACTTTGGCTCAATGGGATGCCCAAACTAACGCCCAAAAGTTAGCTAAGCTCCAAACAATTCTAAGCATGTCTCTCCAGCAGGAAGCTTCCTCGGCGGCGATCTTAAAATGGGCACCTAATGATTCTAAATATCTTTACTCAACCGACGGTAAAACTGATTTTGAAGTTGTTAATATTTTGGATGGTAAGAAATCACCACTAACTATCTCGGAAGGAACAAAAAGCCCAGCCATCGATTGGCTAGGAGATTCACTTCACTTAGTTATGGTTGAAGACATGGGCCAGGGATGTTCAATTCCAAAGAGTACGGTAACTCCAATTGCAGGGCTTCTTAATAGTCAATTACCTTTAACCGAATGTATCAGTCCAGGAAAGATCTCAATCATTGAGGCTGACGGATCTAACAAGGATGAGATTTATGCGGGTAATTTTGACTTAAATTCGGTCATTTCTTGGCCCGATTGGTCAAGGTTGGCGATTGTATCATCATTAGCTACTCCAACCGCAAATAAGCCTAATCTGTTTGGAATAAATCTTAAGTAATTAATTTTCTCTTCTTTGATTACCTCTGACTCCTTTAGTATATCTTGTGACTATGTTCCGCATGAGTTAACCTTAGAGGCGTGTTTAACCTCTCCAAACGTATCGGAATTGATCTCGGAACGGCTAATTGTTTAGTTTATTTATCTGGGGTTGGGATAGTTATGAACGAGCCAACGGTCGTGGCGGTTTCAACGGATGATAATAAGGTTTTGGCAGTTGGTAACGAGGCTAAAGAGATGATCGGTCGAACTCCGGGAAATATTACAGCTACTAGGCCGATGAAAGATGGGGTCATCGCCAACTACGTTATTACTGAGGCGATGCTACGTTATTTTATTGATAAAGTTTGTGGCCGCTCGCGGATGTTTAAGCCTGAGGTGATGGTCTGTGTTCCTGCAGGAGTAACTTCAGTTGAACGTCGGGCAGTCTTAGATGCGACTTTGTCAGCTGGAGCAAAGAACGCTTATTTAATTGATGAGCCCCTAGCGGCAGCCATTGGCTCAAACGTTCCGATTGCTAACCCTTCAGGCAATATGATTGTTGATATTGGCGGTGGTACGACTGAGGCAGCCGTGATCTGTTTGGGTGGGGTAGTGGTTCATAATAGCGTCAGGGTCGGAGGAAATAAGATTGATGAGGCTATTTCTGTTTATATTCGCAAAAAATACGGTTTAATTATTGGTGAGCATCAGGCTGAATTAATTAAAATCCAGATTGGTAATGCTTTACTGCCACGCTCAACTCAGCCACCTGCTACTATGGAAGTTCGTGGCCGTGATGCAAGTTCAGGGTTACCTAAAACTAAAGTTTTAAACGCTGAAGAGATCAATGAGGCGATAGCTGATACTCTACGTAAGATTCTGAGTGCAGTTAAAGGTGTGCTTGAGCAAACCCCCCCCGAACTGGCTTCGGATATTATCGACAAAGGGATTGTTATGTCGGGGGGGACTTCGATGTTAACTAACTTAGATAAGCTGATGACTGAAGCAACTGGAGTCCCTTGTCATACTGCTGAAAGTCCGCTATTATCGGTGGTTTTAGGAACTGGAATGGCGCTTGAGAATCTCGATCTTTATAAAAGGTCGGTTAGCCGTAAATAATTCTAATTACGTGCCTAAGTAGGGTGTATAAAAAGTGTGATCAATACGACTGATTTAGCGGTCTTTTTATTTAAATTTCCCATAAATCCCATGATCTCTTTTGACATAGTCGACGACTGGGTAAAATTGTTAGCACTCAAAACATTTAATTGCTTATTTTTCTTGAACTATTAACCAGTCAAACTTAACATCTGTCGACTGTTTGGACTTAATTTTAACGATAAAGCCTTGGCCGGCAGTTTTGGTTCCGATAAATAATGGGCTAGACAAGTCAGACTGAGGAGTGACTAGCACCTTTGATTTAGTGTCTAGCGCTGTGGTTGGAATGATCACTGATGTTTGACCGGCTAGAATAATCCCTGAGCCTAGACTGGCGGCAGTTTGGTCACTAGTATCAATTTCAAGCTTTTTGGTCGTGATAATCTCAGCTTTAAAGTGACCCGTCTTATCAATTGTGACTAAGCCGTTAAAGATATCCAAGTTTGTGGCTAGTGGTGACGACTGTAAGTAAAGGGTCGGAAGCGCATTGATGGTATCACCATCAGTAATTGATAAGGTCCCATCTTGGCTGATATCGCCAGCCACGGTGGTTTGGCCTAGGATTGTTTGGCCAAAGCTCCGGAGAGTGCCAGAGACTGTCGCATCGTTAAACTGGAAGTTAGAGGCTGGAAGTTGGGGGACGGAAACCGAATCAATTCCGGCTGAGGAAGAGGCTGATTGACCAGCTTCTAGTTTTTGAAGCCTGGTTTGGATGTCGCTAATACTAGCTGAGTTGCTGGCGATTTGAGCCGACAGGACAGCTGAGGTCGAACTGTCACTCTCAGATGAAGCCAGCGGATTTTGACTATTGTTCGGTGCGGCCGGACTGGTAGAGGCTGTCAACAGGACAGGTGTGGCAGCAGTGCTAGTTGAGTCAAGGCTAAGCGAAGCCAGTGCTTCGGTTGGATCTGCAAAACCAACTCCGATAAACATTAAAATCGTTCCACTGTTTCCATTTAAGCTCTCAAGTGCTTTTCCAATAACTTGACCAGGTCGAGTGGCTTTCATGGCCATTCCCGGGGTGGAGCTCGTCGTCAGATAATCTCCAACTTGAATTGAGCCATTTTCAGCTGAGACTTTAACCGGAACACGTCCGGATAGCGCTAGCGGTCTGTCACCATCAGCGGTTCGTTTACCTGATGAGACGGCATCTTGAGGGGCGTTAATAATTGAGCCTGGGCTGGTTGAGATAACTCCTAAGACCTTTTGATCATAAGGAGTCGAAGCCTTTTTAGCCTTAAAATTGTTATACTCTGAGCCATCTCCTGAGCTACTTGCATCAATTGTGACGACATCAGCGGCTTCAACCGTTTGATCAGAAACTGGGATATTTTCAGCATAGTCAGGGGTTGAGCTGGCGGTGTTCGTACCTTTGGAGATCACGTTACCAGCTTGATCAATAGATAAAACATTAGCATTTGTTACAAAGCCAGTCACCGCAAACATTAACTTAGCCGTTGTGGCTGAGAGTGGGGTATCTTGAATACTAAATGAGCCAGTGGTGTTGGTGGCTGCAGCCGTAAAGCCATTACCTTCCAGGATCAATTTAGGTGAGCTTGAATTAGCTCCGGTTGAAATGTTGGAGCCTTTGATGTCGCCAACCCCTGAGGTTAGTAGGGCATAGATGGTACTAGCACCAGAGGCACTCA
>JBEPVZ010000016.1:0-24436 GCA_041690695.1 Candidatus Daviesbacteria bacterium
AGAATTTTGACTTAAGTTAAGCTCCGTTAATCCTCCGAGCTTATTCTTAAGCTCAATAATTATTTTTTGAGCATTTTTAGTCCCAAGTCTCGGAATTAAGCTAAAAAAAGCGGTATCAGCATTTTGGATAGCTTGTTTAACTGAACTTACTCCTCGGTCAACAACTAGCATGGCAGTTTTTGGGCCAATCCCCGAAACGTTTAAAACCATTTTAAACATACTGAGCTCCTCTAAGGTTTTAAAGCCGTATAAATCTAGGGCATCTTCTCTAACATGGGTATAGGTATAAAGATCAACTGACTCATTTTGAGCAAGACTACCATGTAACCTCGGCGGAATGGCGACTGAATAACCAACTTGACCAGCCAAAAGAATAATTGAATCAGTTAATTTAGTATGAACTTTGCCGGATAAAAAACTAATCATATTGTTTTAGCTCTTAATTTATAAGAGAAGGCGTGAGTTAATGCAATAGCTAAAGCATCAGCCGTATCGTCTTGCGTAATTGGTTTAGCTAACTTTAGGATCGATTTAACCATCGATTGAATCTGTTTCTTGTCAGCCCGTCCGTAACCGGTGATGGCTTGCTTAACCTCAAGTGGTGTATAAGCTGCGGTCGGAAGATTCATCTGCGAAGCGGTTAGTAAGATCGCTCCTCTGGCCTGTCCGACCGTTAAAGCTGTTTTGGAATTAGCGGCAAAAAACAGTTTTTCTATAGCCATTACGTCAGGCTTGAAGCGGTCAATGAGCGAGCCTATAAATTGGTTAATTTCAACCAACCGATCAGCTTCAGGAGTGGTTGCTAAAGTTGTAAAACAGCCGTATTCAACAGCCTGACTGTTGTTGCTTGATTCTTTAATAATCCCCCAGCCGACTCGAGCAATTCCGGGATCAATTCCTAAGATGAGCATTGGGGCTAGTGTAAACTAAGTTATCGGTATTGGCAAATTAGCCACCAAAAAGCAATTAAGATACATACACTAACTGGATTAAATGATAAAACAGTCAAAAGTCCCAACATCATAGTCAGTTGAATAATACTTTGCCTTTTAATTAAATCTTGAAAGACATTAAAAAGCAGATAACAAAACAGTCCTAAGCCAATTAGACCTCCTTCAACCCAGAAATCTAAGAAGATGTTGTGTGAGCTATCAACGTATTGATATTGAATATTATTGCCAAGTCTAAGCGACGTCTGGTGAAGGGATTGCTCAATATTGCCAAACCCGTGGCCGAGCAAAGGTTGTTCAAAACCAGAAGCTAAGGCAGTTTGCCAAACTTCAGCCCGGCTTTCATAAATTAATTTTGGGGCAGCAAATGGGAGTATTAAGCTAGTCGCGAGGAGGAGAAGGGCGAATAAAGCCGCGAAAAGATAGGATCTTATAAACTTTTGAGATAAGATCATAAACATAAATTGGATCATAAAAGCAATTAGGGCTGAACGTGAACCTGAAAATAAAATAATCGTGATTGTAATTAATAATCCCACTAGCCGAGTCAGTCTTTTCCGTGGAACTTTTAGGAATACCAGCGGCCAAAGATAAATCACGACCCCAGCTAAAGAGTTCGGCTCACCTAGCGATCCGATAATTCGACCCTCCCCATTTCCCCCGACCAACCAAGCTAAGAGCGCCAGTAACCCAAATAAGCTCAAAGTTAGCCATCTAAAGCGTTTGGGTAGCGGAATTGCGCCACTGATTAAACTAAATGCTAAAAGATTCCAGAGCAAAAAAGTTCCTTGTAGTCGGAAAGCGTTCCCCAAAAAAGTAGTTGTGCCTGGAAATAAAACTAAATCAATTAAACTTAATAAAAAGATCCCCAGGATCGTTAAAACCTGTTTCTTGGGTAAAACTTTAAGAATGTCTTTGGTATTTGGTAGAAAATAACTAATAATTAAAGCTTCAATCAAAATCTCAGCAATCAACACCTTAGGGGTCTCAAATAAAATTGGCCCAAATGGCCAAAAAATCACAGGTAGTACAAATAACAAAAAGAAGATAATTATTTCAGGCATGTCGCCTTAATGATAACTTAAAGAACGATACCGAGGAAGTTTGCAGATAAAACGTTTTGATTTAAGTTAATACTTAAGACATGGGGTAGGAATAAAATATTTTTAACTCCTGCGATCCAAACATTATATTGACCTTCATTTAAGGATAAATTGTAATTACCAGTGGTATTTGTTTTAGCAGAATATAATTTACCAGTTTTAGTGTCCTGAGCAATAACTACTACCCCATTGGCTGGTTTTACCACTGACCAAATCTAAAAGTAACTTTTCCACCTAAGTTATGAATAACTGAAGTGATTGGACTGGTAATTGGAACAATTGAGTTTGTAGAAGCTTTAACAACGCCAATTTGGGAAACCAAAGAGGTTCCACAGATGACTGAAAAAGCTATTAAACTAATAAGTTTTAATTTCACAAGTGTGAACTATACCCTATAGTTGTGGCATTGTCAACCCTGGAGATTTAGGTTACAATAAATGCCATTAAATTATGAATAGCCCAATTGTTCTATCTGGTGAAAAGCTCGGTCAACTCGGTCCTTTACCGATTACCAACTCATTACTCGTCACTTGGCTGGCGATGATCGTTTTGGTGGTTATCAGCGTCTTAACAACCCGTAAGCTAAAATTAGTACCATCCGGTTTACAAAATGTTGTCGAACTTGTGATCGAAACAGGCTACAACATGGTCGAAGATTTGGCTCATGCTGATAAAGCCAAAGTTTTCTTCCCAATTGTGATGACCTTTTTCCTATTTATTCTAACTGGCAACTTTTTAGGCTTACTACCCGGTTTTGGGACTATTGAATTTAATCATGTCCCACTTTTTCGTTCTCTTAACGCTGATTTAAATACCACTTTAGGTCTAGCTTTGTTATCTGTTGTGGTTACACACGCTTTAGCTATCCGTTATGTCGGGATTAAAGCTTATTTGCAGCGTTGGTTCTCTTTAAATCCGTTATTTTTGTTTGTCGGTCTTTTAGAAATAGTTTCTGAGTTTACCAAAATCGTGTCTTTATCTTTCCGGTTATTTGGAAATATCTTTGCTGGTGAAGTCTTACTTGGGACGATCTCAAGCTTTTTTGCTTTCGTATTACCACTCCCCTTTTATTTCCTGGAAATAATCGTGGCTTTAGTTCAAGCAGCAGTCTTCGCTATGTTAACGTTGACATTTATGGTATTATTGTCCGAGAAAGCAGAACATTAAACAAAATAAATGGAAAACTTACACGGATTACCAGCAGCATTATCAATCGGACTTGGCGCTATCGGGCCTGGTATTGGTATCGGTTTAATTGGAGCTAAAGCCGTTGAAGCGATTGGCAGAAATCCAGATGCTCAAAGCAAAATCTTGCCTATCATGTTACTCGGCATGGCTTTCACCGAAGCTATTGCCATTTACGCTTTGGTGATTGCGTTTATCGGTTAATACTCAATAGAAACAGATGAATTTTTTAAGTAATTTTGGAGTACAAGGGGTACTCTTAGCGGCTCAAATAGTTAACTTTTTAATCTTGCTCTTTATCTTGAAGAGATTTCTTTACAAACCTGTTTTAAAAGTCTTAGCTGATCGTAAATCAAAAATTGCTTTAAGTTTAAAGCAGGCTGAGGATATCGAAATCAGACTTAAAAAGATTGAAGACGAACGCGAAGCTAAAATTAGTGAAGCCGCTACTGAAGCTCAACAAATTATTAATGACGCCACCTCTACTGCTGAAAAGATTATTGAAGATGCCCATACTAAGGCTCAAAAGGACATTACCAGTTTAGTTTCCCAAGCCGAAGATTCCATTAGCCAAGAGCGAGCTAAGATGTATCAGCAAATTCGCCAAGAACTCGCAAACCTAGTTACAGAAGCTCTTCGGAAAGTTACTCCTCACGTTTTAACCGAGAAAGACCAAGCCGAAATCCGCAAAACGAGTTTAAAAGAGATTTAAGATGTTAAGAAACAAGAGACAAGATACAAAAGTTATTAATGCCGCAATTAAAGCCAGTTTTAAAGGACTTGAGATTAATCAGTCAGAGGTTAAAAGGATTGTTAAATTGTTAAACGGTTATCCGAAAGCCCGGGCAATTCAGATGTTAAATCTATATTTAAAAAGACTTAAAAATGTTTTAGATCAAACACACCTTACTATTGAGTCCTCCACCAAACTTAGTCAGGGTGAGTTAAAATTAATTACCGATAAGATTAAAACTAAGCAACCAGTCACAGAGATTGATTATCAAGTTAACCCTAGCTTAATTGGGGGTTTTAAGGTTAAAATTGGTGACAAATTGATTGATTCAAGCGTCAATCGCCAGATTACGGAAATAGGAGAAGCAATTTATGGCTAATGTAGTAACAGATATTGAAAATCAGATTAAAAATTTAAAGACTAAAGCTGCTCGGGAAAATGTCGGTACTGTCACCGAAGTTGGTGATGGAATTGCTCGAATTGAAGGTCTGTCTGAAGTCGGTTCATCCGAGTTAGTTGAATTCCCAAATAAGATCTTTGGACTGGCTTTAAATCTTGAGCAATATAACGTTGGAGCGGTTATCTTAGGTGATTTTACCCATATTAAAGAAGGTGACACCGTTCGAGCGACTGGCAATGTTCTAAAAATTCCAACTGGACCTGAACTTTTAGGTCGGGTCATTGATCCGTTAGGAAATCCGCTTGATGGTAAAGGTCCAATTAAAACAAAACAGTCTTATCCTGTTGAAAAGATTGCTCCCGGTGTTATTACCCGTCAAGTTATTAATACCCCGCTTCAAACCGGTATTAAAGCGATCGATGCCATGATTCCGATTGGCCGTGGCCAAAGAGAGTTAATTATTGGTGATCGTAATACGGGTAAAACGACGATTGCCATCGATACGATTATTAATCAAACCGATGTGACCTGTATTTATGTAGCGATTGGTCAAAAAACTTCTAAAGTTGCACAATTAATCGCTAAACTTGAAGAAAAAGACGCCCTAAAACACACCATCGTTGTTTTAGCTTCAGCTTCTGATCAAGCTTCACTCCAATATTTAGCTCCTTATACCGGCTGTACTATTGGGGAGTATTTTATGGATCAAGGCCAAGATGCCTTGGTTATTTATGACGATTTATCAAAACATGCGGTCGCTTATCGTCAGATGTCCTTATTACTTCGTCGTCCATCTGGTCGTGAAGCTTATCCAGGAGATGTTTTCTATCTTCACTCCCGATTGCTTGAGCGAGCTGGTCGATTAAATAAAGATTTTGGTGGAGGCTCATTAACCGCTTTGCCAATTATTGAAACTCAAGCTAATGACGTTGCCGCTTATATTCCAACTAACGTCATCTCAATTACCGATGGTCAGATCTATCTTGAATCGGATTTATTTTACGCTGGAACTAGACCAGCTATTAATATCGGTTTATCCGTTACCCGGGTTGGCTCAGCCGCTCAAACTAAAGCCATGAAAACCGTGGCTGGTCGACTCAAATTTGATCTAGCTCAATTCCGAGAACTCCAAGCTTTTGCTCAATTTAGCTCAGATTTAGATGAAGGAACTCGTTCTCAAATCGAACGTGGTCGAAGAATTACTGAAGTTCTAAAACAATCTCCTTACTCGCCTGTCCCAGTCGAAGAGCAAGTTATTATCGTTTGGGCTGCTAGTAAAGGTCATCTCGATAAGATTACTCTCGAGCAAGTTCGCGAATTTGAAGATAAATATTTGCAGCATCTTCGTGCCAAAGGTAAAAAAATCTTAGAGAATGTTAAGGTTGAAGAAGTCTTGAGTGAGACTGATGAAAAAGCTTTAGAAAAGCTAACCGACGAGTTTGTGAAGACTTTTAATCATAGCCTGGGAAAGGTTAAGAAAAATGCCTAGTACTCGTGAACTCCGCCGTCGCATTAAATCAGTTCAAAACACCTCTCAAATTACTAAAGCCATGCAGATGATTGCTGCCAATAGGATGCGTAAAGCTCAAAGCCAAGCTATGGCTGGACGGCCATATAACGAGACGCTAACTTCACTTTTAAGTAATTTACTTTCAAAAGTTGAATCTGATAGCCATCCTCTTTTAACTCCGAACGACAGTAAAACTAGTGGAGTTTTAGTTTTAACAACTGATAAAAGTTTATGTGGAGCACTTAATACCAATGTTTTTAGAACACTCGCTCCATTTATTAAAACTAAATCTGATTTAAAGTTTTATACGGTTGGCAAAAAAGGTCGTGAGTTCATTGCTCGAACCAGACTTAAACTTGAAGCTGATTTTGAGAATACGGATGTTGTTCAATTCAAATCGGTCCGGGTTATTGCTAGGTTATTAACAGAAGATTACTTGGCAGGTAAACTAGGTGAAGTTTATCTGGCTTTCCCTCATTTTGAATCAACTTTAAAACAGGTCCCGACCTTAATAAAACTACTGCCTGCGGTTATTGAAAAAACTGACAAATCAACCAAGACCCCGGAGAACGATTTATTCTTGTTTGAACCCAATGCGAAGCTTTTACTCGATCAAGTTTTAAATCACTTTATTGAATCTCAGATCTATCAAGCTCTTTTAGAAACTAAAGCTTCAGAGTTTTCTGCTCGGATGATTGCCATGAAAAACGCTACCGATAATGCGAAAGAACTAGTCACTGACTTAAAATTAACTTATAATCAAACACGCCAGAATTCTATTACCGCTGAACTTCTGGAAATTTCGTCCGCCGGAGCGGCATTACAATGAGCAAAGGTAAAATTATTCAAATTATTGGTCCAGTTGTTGACCTGGAATTCCCTAAGGGTTCTTTACCCTCGATTTATAACGCTCTTGAAGTTACCAATAAAAATAAAGACAAGGTGGTTTTCGAAGTCCAACAATTACTTGGCGAAAATCAGGTTCGAGCTGTAGCGATGTCAACAACTGATAGTTTAACTCGGGGTATGGAAGTCGTTGATACAGGAGCTCCGATCTCAGTCCCAGTTGGTGATGCTGTTTTAGGCAGATTATTTAACGTTTTGGGTCAAACGGTTGATGATAAAGGCGAAGTTAAAACTAAAACCAGAGCCCCAATTCACCGCCCCGCCCCTAAACTTGAAGATCAAAATACTGAATCAAATATCTTAGAAACTGGCATTAAAGTTATCGATCTGATCGCTCCCTTTGTAAAGGGCGGAAAAGTTGGGTTATTCGGTGGTGCTGGAGTTGGAAAAACGGTTTTAATTCAAGAGTTAATCCGTAACATTGCGGCTGAACATGGTGGTTATTCAGTCTTTACCGGAGTTGGAGAACGAACTCGTGAAGGTAATGATTTATATCACGAAATGATCGCTTCAAAAGTTATTGATAAAACGGCCATGGTTTTTGGTCAGATGAACGAACCACCTGGAGCTCGCCAACGAGTGGCTTTGACTGGTCTGACTATGGCTGAATATTTCCGCGATGAAGAAGGTAAAGATGTTTTACTGTTTATTGATAATATTTTTAGATTTTCTCAAGCCGGTTCTGAAGTATCCGCCCTATTAGGCCGTATTCCGTCAGCCGTCGGGTATCAACCAACTTTGGCGACCGAAATGGGTGATCTGCAGGAGCGAATTACCAGTACTAAAAAAGGTTCAATTACCTCCGTTCAAGCCGTTTACGTGCCTGCTGACGATTATACTGATCCAGCCCCAGCCACGACTTTTGCTCATCTAGATTCAACAATTGCTCTTGAAAGAAGCCTAACTGAACAAGGTTTGTATCCAGCTGTTGATCCGCTAGCTTCAACTTCTCGGGCTCTGACTCCTGAAGTGGTTGGTCAAGAACATTATGATGTGGCCCAGGGCGTCCAAAAGGTTCTCCAAAGGTATAAAGACTTACAAGATATTATCGCCATTTTAGGTATGGAGGAGTTAAGCGATGAGGATAAGTTAACGGTTACTCGGGCCCGTAAGATTCAGAGATTTTTAACTCAACCAAACTTTGTGGCCGAAGCTTTTACTGGTCGATCTGGTGAATATGTCACAATTAAAGATACCGTTAAAGGATTTAGAGAAATTTTAGATGGTAAACATGATGATAAGCCTGAGCAAGCTTTCTATATGAAGGGTAAGATCGAGCAAGTTACTAAGTAATTAGACTATCTTTTCAAAAGTTCCATCCAAGTGCAGATAGTAAGTGTCAACTCCAATTTTATTAAACAATTTCTCGATTTTTTTAGCAGTATCTTTTAAATCTGCGACATGTCGTTCATAAGTGCCTTCTTTGCCATAAGCTCCACAGTCTTCGTGGTTAATTAAAATAGCTTTTTGAATATCATGTAAATTTTTTGAGATCTCAACTTGCTTTAAAACTGAATAAGAATCATAGATCCCACCACCCAGCGCTACTCGATCATAAGTCTTTGGCTTAAAGTTAGATTCGAGCCACCTTTCGATATATTCTTGGAACCTAAAATCAATACAAGTAACCACAATTGCAAAACAAGTATTTTTATACATACAGGACATACTACTACAAAAAATATTCAGTATCTAGTATTTGGTATATAGTATAAATATGAAAATTTACATTATTGGGCTCGGGGGGAGTGGCAAAACTACTTTAGCGAAGAAATTGTCCTCAGATCATAATCTGACCCATTTAAATTTAGATTATATTATCTATCGACCAATTTCTGGAACACATAAAAGACAACAAGTTAATGAAGAAGAATATCTGAAGGTTATTAATGATGCGATTAAAAAAGATAACTGGGTCATTGAAGGCATATTTATCTTCGACCAAGTTTTAGATCAAGCCGATCAGATTATCTGGATGAAACCTAAACTGCATACCTCCCTATCACGCCAATGGAAACGTTATTTAACTGATCCGGTTCAAAGACGAGAACATACTATGAAAAGTAATTTTAAATTATCCAAAGATACGATTAAGCTTCACTATGGCAAAACTGGTCGAGCTATTAAAGGCGGTTTGCATTTATATTCAAATAGAGAAATCAAAGAATTGTTAAAATCTTACCAAACCAAGGTGGCTATAAAAATATCATAATTGCTATAATCTTTTTATGAACCAATACTTATTTCAAAACTGTCAGAAAATAGTCGTTTTCAATAAAGATCTTAATGAAGTTTTGTTAGCTAAGCGCAAAGGTGAGCGAGATTATGAAGGTGTTTACTCTTTTATTGGTGGCAAGATGGAAACGACCGATCAAACATTAATTGAAGGTATGAGACGTGAGAAAACTGAAGAGATTGGTGACCAATGTAAACTGTTAGTTTATCCAAATTTTAATCATATGACTTTGTTTAAAAAGGCAGATGGCAATTTTATGCTCTTACCCCATTATTTAGCTATTTTCGAAAGTGGCGATATCATTTTAAATGAGGAATATTCAGATTATAAATGGGTTAAGATCGAGGATCTAGAAGGTTTTGAGCCTAAAATACCTAACTTGCCGGAAATATTCACTCAATTACTGAAGCTAAAAACTCTCTTCAAAAATACAGAACTAGTCGAAATCTAGCAATTCGTGCCGATTTGTTATACTAAAATTATCTTTAAAAGGAGGTGTATATAAATGAATATAGACGTTAATTATTTAGCAGTTTTTATTGCTGGAATTATTAGTATGATTACCGGTTTTGCTTGGTATTCACCATTCTTGTTTGGTAAACCATGGATGAAAGTCATGGGTTATACCTCAGGCTCTATGAAAGAAGCCCAAAAAGCCATGGGTAAATTATATGGCTTAAGCTTTGTACTAACTTTAGTAACTGCTTTCGTTTTAGCGCATGTCATGAGTTTGTCAAAAGCTTTTTATGGCACATCTGAGGTTTCAACTGGTCTGTCAACCGCTTTTTGGATGTGGCTTGGGTTTGTCATGCCAGTTCAGATGACTGGTGTCATGTTTGCAAAAGAAAAATGGCCTTTATTTGGTATTAATACTGGTTACCAACTGGTCTCAATGTTACTGATGGGTTTAACCATGGGTTTATTAGGTTAAGGTTGCAGCTTTGAATCGACTTTGAATTTACTTATAATAGTCGATTATGTTTTATAAAGAAGGTCAGAATAGTGACAAAATAATTGGGGTTGGTTATATGGATTATCACCAGCCCCTTTATCATGGAGCCGTCTTCGCTTTATATAAAGAAGGCCTAGAAATTGCGATAGTTAGACGGCCCAAGACCTCAAAGCCCTTTAATTATAATTTTTACCAAGATTGCTCTGGTTATCGAGAATTTAAGATTTATGCTTCCTTAAAAGAAGGCCAAATCTTATTAGAACTTGCTGCCCAGGCTGAATTTAAAGCTTTAGAAGTCGCTTTGAGAGAAGATTCAGCTCCGACTTTGCCAAAAGATTCGGCAAATAACTCTCGCTATCTTGACTATCAGAAATATGCTGAATCAACTGACTGGTTACCTGATCAAAAAAAGATGGCTGATGCCGCCTTTTGGGTGGCTGAAGCCAGAAATTGGCGGAGTAGTGGACGTGAGGTCTCTTTAAAAACCTCTTTCCGATCGATCTTGAAAGATAATTTATCTTTCTTGAATTTATCTAAGAATAGCTCTATATGTGAGAACTATGCTCGTAAATTGCGATCTGGTTTACCACCCTTTAATACTCAGCCTTTTGCTTTTTTACTTGAGCCAGCAGTTAAACGAATTATCACGCTATAATATAGATATGTTTCAAAAAGTCTTAACGGCTTTGAGTGGACTTTTGACCGGCTTAATTTTGGGATTTGTAATAAGTATCTTTATTTGGCCATCCTCGGAAGAGAGTCAGTTTACTTTTCAACATCTCAATCCCCTAGCTCCTCAAAAACAAGTCATTGGCTTTCTGCCTTTCTGGCTACTCGATAAAGCCACCGGTAATTACTCAAAAGAGTTGTCAACGTTAACTTACTTTAGTTTAACCCTTGATAACGATGGCACCATTTTACGTCAAACTAATCCGGGAGAATCAGAACCTGGCTGGCTAACTTTAAAAAATGGTAAGCCACAACCGTTTTTTGATACTGCTACTAAAAATAATATCCCACTATCAGTGGCCATTTTTGCTGGAAAAGAATCGACCATTACCTCGCTAGCCAAAAATCCAACCACAGATGCTCGTAATTTAATTACAGAGGTTACACCTATCATGCAAAAATATAATTTTAAAGATTTAAATTTGGATGTCGAAAGTGTCGTTGAGGCCACCGATTCAGCCCAAGTTGCCAATTTTAGCCAATTTGTCAAAAGTGTTAAATCCGGACTCGACCAAAACCATCTTGGGACCTTAACCCTTGAGGTTAGTCCGTCAGTTTTTGTCCGTAAAAATATTATTGACCCAACCCAAATTAGCCAATATGTCGATCATTTAGTGGTCATGGCTTATGATTATCATTTTATTGGCTCGTATGTAACCGGTCCAGTCGCGCCTCTTGGTGGCGCCGGGACTGTCGCTGAATTTGATACCCAAGCGGGGATCGATCTGGCTTTAAAGACTATCCCAGCCAGTAAAATTGTTTTAGGCATTCCAGTTTATGGCTATGAATGGGAAACACTTGGGTCAGCTCCTCGCTCTGCCGTTATTCCTTCAACCGGGGTTACAGCCAGCAATGCCCGAGTTGAAGAATTAGTTAAAAATTGTTCAATCTGTCAGTTTAATATCGATAACGATGCCAAAGAGAAATATATTACTTATAAAGATCCTCAAACCAACACTTATCATCAGATCTTTTACCCTGATATAACCGCCACTCAGGCTAAAATTGATTTTGCTAATCAGAAGAATCTAGGCGGAATCGCCATCTGGGCTCTCGGTTATGATGGCCCGACCATCTTAGATCCGCTCAAGAGTTATCTTTAAGAGATTTTAGCGGTTAGTTTGGTGTCATTAAAAATCAAAGTCTGGCCAGCTTTGAGAGTTTTAACTTGGCTAATCTGATCCGAATCATTAAAGGCGATGGTGACAGGTCCTTTGGTGGCGGTGACTGTAATAATAGGTTGATCCTCATTCATATTAACGCTAACCTCACTCTCCGGTTCAATCAAAAGATGGGCAGATCTGATTGAGACTCTATCTTGACCAATTTTTTGATAATTAGCGACTCCTTTAGATTGGATAAAAACTAAATCGACTGGTAAAGTTTGAGCTAAGTTAATAATCGTGTTTTCAGACATACTAATTTGAGCAACTTGACTAAATGCAAAGTTAACTTTGGCTTTGGGTCCGGTTTCGAGCTGCTCGCCTTGCTGAACAGCTTGAGGAGAGGTAATTACAGCTGAATCGGTAGCAATTCGTGATTGCCACTTAACTAGACCTGTCAGAGTCGTAATTTGGCCTTTTAAAGAGGTTTTAGGCGGCTGGCTTGGATCAAAGCTGGTCTGACTTTGGGTTGAGCTAGTTGAGGTGGTAACCAGGGCTGTTTTAGCAGGCACTTCCGATCTTGAAAAATAAACCAAAATCAAGGCTATTCCTAGGATCGTAAAAATAAAAAAAACTCCTAAATTCTTCACCTTTATATTTTACCTCATCTACTTTTATTAATTAATCGTAAGATTTAGTATAATAGCCTGGTATATGAATCAGTTAACTTTAAAAATCGTTACTCCTGAAAAATCAGTCTGGGACCAACAGGTCTCAGAAGTTTTAGTGCCAACAAGTCAGGGCACTTTGGGGATTTTACCCCATCACACCGCTTTAATGGCTCAAGTTATTCCTGGAGAATTAATTATTAAAGATGGCTCTAAATCTTCTCATTTCGCCGTTGGTGAAGGTTTTTTGCAAGTTTCAGATAATGTTTTGACGATTCTGACTGATCTGGCTAAAACCGATCAAGAGATCGATGAGCGCCAAGTTGAAGAAGCTCGCAAGAGAGCTCAAGAAGCTCTCGACAAGAAAGTTTATGGCGATGAATATGCTGAAGCCTTAGCGACTTTATCTAAATCTTTAGCTCAGCTAAAAGTTAAACGCCGCCACCGATTAAACTAAGCTCTTCAAGCTCCTTCACTCCACCAAAAGCAATTCGATCAACCACCACCTCTTGATCTTTAAACTCTAACATCCGAGCAGGCGTCAAGGTAAAACAGCCCCACTGACGGTTAACTTTATCAACCGCCGCCACTAGTTGAGCTTGTTTTGAAGTATCCGCAAATAATTCCAACTGATAACTTGGAGAAAACTCAAGATCAAAAACTGTCACCGCAATCTTTTTAACGGGTCGAGGCTCAGGCTGATTTTGTAAAATAGCCACCAATTGCTGATAAATATCTCGAGAGTCAAACAGATACTTGTCTAATTTATGACCTTCGTGCCAGTAGCTATGGTCAGCATACATTAAACTTAAATGAACCCCCCTGGCTTGAGCGCCTCCGAATCGGAGCCGTTGACCCATCTTTTCAGTCAGTTTTTGGATAACTCCTAAAACTTGATCTCTGGTAGTTAGTGGTTGACCAATCACACAGGAGTTACCATAACTTTTACGAGCCCTCTCCCCTTCCTCAATCTCCCAACCCCGCAGTTTTAAATACCAATAATAACCGGCTACTCCACCAAAGCTTTTAATAAGTTTATCTAAAGAAGCATTATAAAGAGCTGTCACCGAGCCAATTCCAGCAAAATTTAACCTCCGCTCCATCCGAAAATTAATACCCGGTAAATCAACTAATTTTAAATTAGCAAACATGGCTGGATGGTTATCAAAATTAATCTCCTCCAGTCCATCTGGTTTTTTAATGCCAGCTGCAGTTTTCGCTAAAAACCGATTCGGACCAATTCCAATTGAAACGGTTAATATCTCCCCAATCTCGTCCTTAATCCGCTGCTTAATTTCTTTAGCCAGCGTGTTTAAAACCGGATAAACCTTAGGATAATCACTAAAATCAACAATAAATTCATCAATTGATTTAGGAATAACCACACTACTATATTCTTGAAGAAGCTTTCTCATCTGAAGATGGACAAACCGATATTTATCAGGATCGGCATGGAGAATTATCAAATTGGGACAGATTGCTAAAGCTTGACGATTTCGAGTGCCGGTTTTAATGCCAAGGGCTTTAGCTTCTCGGGAGGGTGAGATCACGCAGCCAGATAAAGATAGTGTCGGTGTTACAACTACCGGTTTACCCCGCAAATTGGGATTGGCTTGTTGTTCGATGCTCGCAAAACAACAGTTTAAATCGATATGTAAAATAGTCGGCAATTTGGGATTAAAACCAGTCGAATCTTCGTTTGAAAAGAGTTTAAGATGGTAACCCATCGGAAACCTCCTCAAGCGTCCAAAGCAAGTTTTCAGTATTTAACTTGAGTCGAAAAAAGGTCGTTTTGGAAGCTACCGAAAAGACGTGATAAAGAGTTTGACCAAGCTTATAAGTATGGTGAAAACCAACTTGGGTGATAGGTTGAACTTTATTAGCCCAAAAAACGGCTTTAGGGTAGATCTTATGACGTTTGAAATCGGAGATAAAAGCGACCGAGATAGGCTCTTGAATCTTTTGAATCATAATTTGAATATATACGATTTAACTATATACCCAAATATAACCCGAAGTCAAGGATAGAACAAAAATGGTAAAATTATAGCTGTGAAATTTGCTTTCAAAATTCTTTTCCCGATCGTCAGTTTACTGGCAATTTTAGCTTGGCCAAAACCAACGGAGGCTATTGTTGACCCAACTAGCTTTGGCAATAATAAATTTGGAGTTCATTTAATTGATAATACGACCGAGGAAGCTTCTGAGGCCGCGACTTTTGTTAACTCCTCAGGTGGCGATTGGGGCTATGTGACAGTTTTAATTACAAGCGATGATCGAAAACATGATAAATGGCAATCCTTCTTTGATGAACTACGCCGCAGACATCTTATTCCGATTATTCGGATCGCCACCCAAGCCGAAGGTGACTCTTGGAAAGTGCCTTATGATAAAGAAG
Organism: Candidatus Daviesbacteria bacterium; assembly: GCA_041690695.1. GTDB lineage: Bacteria > Patescibacteriota > Microgenomatia > Daviesbacterales > UBA10151 > JBEPVZ01. Next base: position 14,874 of record JBEPVZ010000016.1, read on the forward strand.
AACAAGCTTGGGCCGATTTTTTAGATAACCTAGTTTGGCCAATTAAAAATCGCTATGTCGTTATATATAACGAGCCTAATCATGGCCAGGAATGGAGTAATCAGGTTGATCCAGCGAGTTATGCCAATGTCTTAAATAAAACAATTGATGCTTTAAAAGCTAAGAATGATGATTTTTTTGTTATAAACGCTGGTTTTGATGCCTCGGCCCCTCAAAAACCACCTAACTTTGAAGATGAGCAGACCTTTTTAACGGCTATGAACCAAGCTGTCCCTGGTATATTTAATAAGCTCGATGGTTGGAGTTCCCATTCTTATCCCAATCCCGGTTATGTCGGCTCGCCGACTGGAACTGGTCGAACAAGCGTTGCCGGTTGGCGGTGGGAGATGTCAGTTCTAAAAGGGTTGGGTCTCGATAAAACTTTGCCGATTTTTATCACCGAAACAGGTTGGAAACATGCTGAAGGATTAACCTATGACCAATCACTGCCGGATTCTGAAAAAGTTGGCAATTATTTTAAAACGGCTTTTCAAAACAGCTGGAATGATCCCGAAATTGTGGCCGTAACTCCTTTTTTATTAAATTACCAACAAGAGCCATTTGATCACTTCTCTTTTACTAAAATTAAAGAAACATCGCTCGGTACCCCACCCAATAGTTTAGTACTAGGTGTCCAAACCAGTTCAGCCCAAGATTCTCTTTATTATCCTCAATATCAAACTCTAGTCGATGTGCCAAAAATTGATGGCAATCCACTTCAAGATCGCTCAGCAGAACTAGTCGAAGGTTCTATTTATACCAGTTTAACGATTGGCCAAAACTATACGATCCCACTGACTTTTATAAATAGTGGTCAATCAATTTGGGGTGAAACTGGCCAGATTAAATTAACGCCTGAGGTTTCCTCAAACAATTTAGAAGTCGGACCAATTACTTTACCCACGGGGACTAAAGTTGAGCCTGGTCAACGCTATGCTTTTAATGTTCATCTCTTTGCCAAAGATCCCGGCTCGGTTAATCTCCATTTCACTTTAGCTGATGGTGGTGGACCGCTCCCAACTACCTCAAGGGAATTTGCAGTCGAAATTAAATCACCAGTTATTTTAACTATTGATGGTAAGTTAAATAGTAAAAAAGATTCAACCGGTCAGGCCTCTTTGACCACCAAGTCCGTTCAAGGTACTCAGATCCGACAATTAAGTTTTGATGCCAATGGTCAGACTGATCTGATTGAAACCCCAGAGTTATTGCCAGATTATAGTGTCACATTTACACTAGCCCGACCATTTTATTTATCAAAAACTCTCAATATTCAGGTTCACTCGGGTAATAATTTAATTGATTTTGGAGTTCTTCAGCCCGATATTTTAGCCACGGTTCTTCACCCAACCGAGCTTTGGAAGCTGTTAACAAGTAAATAATATGCGCTTAAATAAATATTTATCAAGTTTAGGACTAGTCTCTCGCCGAAAAGCTTCCGAATGGTTAACCAATAATAAACTTTTAATCAATGACAAACGGGTTTTGGAACCGGGAATTCAGGTCGACCCCGCAAAAGACAAAGTTAGTTTAAATAGTCAGCCCATCAAAAGTCAGTCGGAACTCGTTTACTTCATTGTTAATAAACCAAAAGGGGTGGTTTCAACAACTGATGATGAGTTTGACCGTAAAACGATCATCTCACTCGTTAAATCCCCGGTTCGAGTTTATCCGGTTGGGAGACTTGATCAAGATTCTTCAGGCTTAATTATTTTAACAAATGATGGCGAATTAACTAATCAACTCACCCATCCCCGTTATCATGTTTCCAAAACTTATCATGCTTTAATTGAGGGCTATGTTTTTCCAAATCAGATTGAAAACTTAGAGAAAAGTGCCCAGCTTAAAGACGGCAAGACTCAACCTGCCAAAGTCAAATTCTTACATCGAGCAGGTAAAAATAGCTGGCTTGCCATAACGATTAACGAAGGTAAAAACCGTCAGATTAGGCGAATTTGTGGAAGATTAAATTTAAAAATTTTAGAGTTACAACGAGTCGCCATCGGACCGATTAAACTTCAAAAACTTGGACATGGTCAAAGTCGAGAATTAACAGTTCAAGAAGTAGAATCTTTACGAGAGTTAGCCTCAAGTTTATCCAAACGTCGCTGATTTAAAGCGATCACTCCGGCCGCTAAAAACGTCAAGAAAGCTGCTTCATAAAATGGAAAACCGGCATTAATACTTAAGAGTTTGCCGGCGATAGTCGGTGAAAAAGCGGCGGCCAGTAAAACTAAGCCTTGAGTTGTTCCTAAAATCTCGCCTCTTTCATGAGGGGCGGCTAATTTAGCAATAGCATTATTTGTAATAATCCGAGCCACACCGGTCGACAAGTTAATAATTCCTAAGATGACTAAAAACCAAAGTACATTAACGTTTGGCATAATGATAAAGCCTACCCCGGCTACGAAATATGCGGGAACTTCAAGTTGAAGCTCGGTAAAATGTTTTAACCAAAATTTCTTAATTAAAACTCCTTGGTTTAAGGCTCCTAAAACTCCAACCAAAGTTAAGGCTAATGAAACATTATTGGGGGTCCAATGAAAGTTTAATTGTGTAAATAAAGAAAATATTGGACCTTGGAAAGTTGAGGTAAAAGCAATACTAAATAAAAACCAGGCTAAAAAGATTGGTGCTAAAACCGGGTGCCTGAAGGCTTTAATAATTGGTCGGATCGGATTTTTACTAACCGCTCTAGCTCGATGCTCAAGCTTATGAGACTCTGGCAAAAAGAAAAAGGCGCTTAAGGTATTAAGTAAGGCTAAACAGCCAGTTACAATAAACGGGGCTGATAATCCAAATGATTGACTGATAAACCCAAGCCCCACACCACTTAGTAAATTAGCTAAAAATGAGTTAGTTTCAGCAAGTTGTCCTCCTAAAAGTGGCCCAAAAATAAATCCTAGGCCAAAAATAGCCCCGATTGCTCCAAAAGCATTGGCTCGCTCTTTGTCGTCTTTGGCAATATCTAATAGATAGCTTTGAGCACTACTAAAATTTCCACTGGTAAAACCATCTATAATTCGACCTAGGAATAGTAAAAGTAAGGCAATCATTGGAATAGCCAAGCCAAAGCCCAAGCCGTGAGTTGATAGCCAAGGCGCGACCTCTTTAGCTGTTCCATAAAGTAACCAGCCAAAAGCCGTTCCAGCCAAGCTTAGAATTAAAATCGGTCGTCGACCAAATTTATCGGATAAACTTCCTAAAAATGGAGACGATAAAAATCCGAGTAAACTATAAATTGAGAATAAAACTGTTACTAAATCAGTCACACTTAGAACGGTAAATCCTAAGTTAAGTGAGTTAACCCCGATACTAAAAACATAAAAAGGTAAGACTGGAATAACGATTCCCAGTCCTAAAACATCAATAAAAACGGTTAATAAAATGACTAATTTAGCTTTATTCATACAATTTACTCGAGTTTATATTGTCTCATAATTTAAGTAATATTTCTAACAACACAACAATCTAGCAATTGGTAAAAAGCATTGATATACTCCGATTAGAATGAAAAAATCCTCCTATAAAGAACATCTTGATTCGATAACTCTTGATATCGAGTTTTTAGTCATCAGCGTCATTCAAGGAGTAGCTCTTGGAACGCTAGCAGAAAACATCACCAAATATGTCGCTAATTTTCAGTTTGAATACTGGCCATATATTTTGGCAGGATTTTTACTAGTTTTAACTTTTTGGTCACAAGCCATTATCCATGCCCTATCGTTTATCGATTGGCCACTCGATATGCTCCACAGTATGCTTTACTTTTTAGTCAGTTTAATCGAGATTATGGCCTTTCATTTTATTGGCCAGCCACTACTCTGGTTTGGGTTTAATCTAGGCTTTTTTGTAGCAGCCGGATTACTTTATTTATGGGATTTGAAAATGATTAATCAGCACCGTGATCTTTTTAAAGGTTCTCCCGCCCGTTTGGCACTTTACAAACATATGTACACTCGCCAGCTCTTCGAGATGAAAGTAATCTTACCACTCGGTATTATCTTTATTACCGGCTGCTTTCTGCTGATTTTAAACTTTCCGGATTTTTTTATTAACCAACATTATCACCCTGTTTTGGGAGTGCTTCAAGCTTTAATTGGGCTTGGGGTTTTAATAGATTCGGTAATTAATTTTAAAAGAAGAGCAGTTTTAATCGGAAGATTAGAAGCTATTTAATAAATCCGCCATTTTTCTTAATGGCAATCTCGATCTCATTTAATTTAACGATCGTTTTTTGACGAGGCTGACTTTGAGAGATTGTTAAAAGATGTTTACGATAAGTTTGCCACTCTTTTGAAGTAATTTTATCAGTTTTTTTAGTAAAACCACCTGTTAAAAAGCCACTTTTCCAATTAATAACTTTGATAACTAGGTCATGAATAGCTTTGTTGGCTTCTTGGGTAGCTTGAGTAGCGAGTTTTTTTTGTTCTGCTTCAGTTAAATTTGTATCCATAAAATATACCTTGGCAGATTATTATAGGATATTATATAGAATTGCTCTTACAATGTCAAATCTAACTACAGGATCTCCGGAGGATTATCCCACTGATTCTTGAAAAAGTCGTAGATATCGCTTGATAGAGTTGCCATTTGAGCTTTGACGTCATCACGACCGCCGTTTTTGGACATTAATACTAAGATATAGTTATTATCTGGACCAATAATTATACCTGCATCATGGATATATTGATCTAAATCGCCCGTTTTATGGGCAACTTCGACATCCGGTGGTAAATGAACAGGAATTCGATCATTAATCTTTTGAGCTAACATTAAATTGAGCATTTTTAAACTCGAGTCCATACTAACCGCTTGACCATCGGCAATTAATTTAAGTAATTTGGCCATATCTTGAGGTGAAGTTAGGGTCGGATTAACATTTAAATTAGTTTGGCTTAATCCCAAAGCTTGCATATATGAAGTTACTTCCTGCCAACTCGTATAATTATCAACCAAATAATAAGCTGCATCGTTTGAAGAAACTTCTATCATCGCTGCCAAATTTTGTTGAATATCTGGTTTATTAATATCAATTAAACCAAGGCTAGCTTTTTTATAAATAGTATACATAACGGTTAATTTATAAAGGCTAGCCGATTCAAATTGAGTTGAAGGATTTAAAGTATAAATTTGGCCAGTACTTAAATTTTCTAAATAAATCCCAAAGGTAGCCGATGAAGAGCCAATATCTCGGTTGATAATATCTGCCAGCGCTTGAGGAGTTGGATTAAACTTGTAAACTTTAATAGGAGTATTACCGGGAATATAAAGTGCGGCTTGAGGAGAGATCAAAGTAAATCCACGCGCTCGGTGGTAAAACTTTAAATTAGGTAAAAAAAGACCTAAAGCAACTAAGCTAATTAGCCCAATTGCGACTAAACTTAGTTTAAAAATAGGCATTAATTTGATTATACGCTATAAAGCCAGTCCTGCCGCGATTGAGGTAAAGTTTTCAAACTGATGAACTTTATCTTGACCAAAAATATCTTGAAGCATACTTTCAAAAACTGGAATAAGCGATGACCCCCCAGTTTTAACCACCACATCAATCTGATTTGGTTCTAAATTCGCAGTAGTTAAAGTTTTTAAAACGACCTTTTGAATCTCCAGAACTCGAGGTCTAATGATATCTTCAAAATCCGATCTAGTTAAAACTTCATTAATATCAATGAAGCCACTCTTAAACTTAATAACTGTTTGATCTTTATTTGATAACTCTTTTTTAGAGTTCTCGATCGCCTCATATAAATCAAAACCTAAGTTTTTAGTAATTAGATAAATTAACCGATCAATTGCAGCCGGATCTGAATTTTTATATTTAACCCGATCTAGCAGATCAAGCATCTCGGGATTATTTAAATTCGGAATACTGTACCAAGAATTTAAACCTTCAAAAATATGTCGGGGAATATCTGTTCTAGAATCACTATATCTTGTTTCAGATCCAAAATATTTAACAAGTTTTGATTGAAGAATATCAGCGTTTAGTAAGTCACCTCCTATATAAACCCCATCAGTTGCTAAAACTTTATTATTTTGAATAATAGCCGTATCGAGCGTCCCTCCCCCGAAATCAAATACAAAAACCGTCTGAGCAGTTGCATTTTTTTCTGAAATAAATTGTTTCGCTGCAGCAACCGGCTCAAAAACAAAGCTAACTTTATTGAAACCTGAGGCCTTTAAAGCCTCTTCAAGTCGGTTTTGGGCCATTAAATCTTTGATTGGATCATCTAAGAAGTGAACTGGTCTTCCACAAACAACCTCATCTAGTTTCTGTTCAATCACCTTCTCTGCCTGGGATTTTAGCAATCCAATATAAATACTAATTAATTCTTCAAGCGGATAGAATTTGCCAAAGATGGTTGTACCTTTATAAAGATATGATTTTAATGCGGTTTTTAAAGCTTGCATTAATCGACCAGTCCCAAAATCTACTTCCTCGTAATATTCGGGAACGGGATCAACTCGACCTTGGTCAGAACTAGCTGATGTCGCGGGGATAATCATTCTGCCGGTCAGAATTTTACGCCGAATACCAGGTTTGCGATTTTTATTTTCAAGTAAGTAGCGATTAACTGCCTCCGTACCGACAGAATACTGTTGCTGCCCATGATAGATAAGTTCTGAATTTTTAAAAACTCGGGCGTTTAATCTCTCTATTGGAACAGTCGGGCTATAAGTTAATTCACGTCTTAGAAAATATAACATTGACCGAACAACTCGAGGGTCAATCGCCAAATCATCAATCTCAATAACTCGGCTGACACCATTTTCGGAGATTGCGATTGAGCTATTAGTTGTTCCAAAGTCTAAACCAAACTTTTTAGGCATAAAAAAAGCGCCTACCTAGGCGCTGTCCTCTCCGGCCACGTTGGCCAAATTAGCTTTAGATTTAAACCGATATCTCATCGTAAGAAGATTATTATACAAACCTTTAAAGCACTTGGCAATAGTTTATTTGAAAAAGTTATGCTAACCTTTAATTAATGTCCCAAAAAGGTAATGTTATCCTGGTACTTTTAATTGCAATTACCTTGATCTTTGCTGGATTTGGAGCTTATCAATATTTTAAAAGTCTCAAACCTCACCAACAAGTAAACACTTCTCCCCTACCCATTGTAACTCCAACCGCAACCCTGCTGGCATCCCCTTCGGCAACTATTGACCCAACCATTGGTTGGAAGACTTACTCCGGAACTTATGTTTCACCTGGTCAAAGTTATAGTTTTAAATATCCGAATACTTATTATTTTGTAAAAGAGAGTCGTGGCAGTGATACCATTACTAACACCTCTCAAACAGATCACAAACTAGTTATCAATCAAAAACTGGCAGAAGATAATTTAGCGATTAACACCATTGAGCAAATTTATACTGGTGTCGACACCACAGATAAATCCAAGTTACTCCAGACGCTCGTCAGTAGCAGTTTTGGGACTTGGGATAAAGATTATGGCTATTCAATCGTGGCTTACGATAATGTTCAAGTGGCCGGTATTAATTCGGCTAAAGTTATTGCCAATAACGCTATCAATTATGTTATTCCTTTAAGTAACTCCTATATTTCAATCTCATTTATGCCGGCCAATACTTCTAAAACAGATATTATCGATGCCATAATCAATAGTCTCAAAGTCAGTAATTAGATATTAAATTGACGAAATAGAGTCTTAAGTGATAATATCCGCTCTAAATGACAGCTGAAAATGGTTTAGGCCCGACTTTAAGTGGAGATATTCCCAAATTAGCCCGCCAGATTAATGAGTTACTTCATTTGAGCCTTCCAAAGATTTTACCCGAGGCAGTCAATTTTATGCGAATAGTCGATGACTTAACTGCGGAAGAGAGAGTTTTACTTGGCGATGCTGACCCTAACTTAGGCGCAGCACGTTGGAATACGATCGCTTTAGCTATTGGTCATCTCGACGAAGGCCACCTTAATTATACCTGGCAAAGACCAGTCGACCAATCAGCCATGCGAGATCGTTTAGACACGTATCTTAATCATTCGAACAAGAAACTTGGTAGCGTAAACCATTTTGGTCTGTGGACCCTCCATGAGTCATACTTACAACCAACTCAGTTGCCAACCAATTTAATAGAATCGTTTGTCGATTATCATGATCAAGCTAGATTAGCTCTGGAGACTCAAGCAATTACGACATCCGCTTCGACCAGATCAGAACGCGATCAAGTCATAAAAACAAACCCTTTTCTAACAAGACTTATTCAAACAGATTCAGCAATCGATGTTGCATTTACTAAGTATCTCCAAACTTTTAAGATCCGACAACTTTAGGTATTATTTTGGTATGCTAGAGCTATGTTTCAAATTCTACTTTTTTATAAATATTTTGCCATAGAAGATCCACACCAGGTCTTAACTCATCACCAAAAACTTTGCCAAGATTTAAACCTTAAAGGTCGGATTATTGTTGCTAAGGAGGGTATAAATGGAACAATTGAAGGCAAATTAAAAGATACCAGAAAATATATTAAGAGTTTAATTAAAGATTATGGTTTTTTAGAAATTGATTTTAAGAAAAGTTCGGGTAATGGCTTAGCTTTTAAAGACTTATCAATTAAAGTTCGTTCAGAAATTGTTAGCTCTTATCAATCAAAAATTAGCAGTACCGGTAAATATCTTAGCCCAGAAGATCTGCATGATTGGATTAAGTCAAATAAAAAGTTTTATTTAGTTGATATGCGAAATGATTATGAACAGGCCGTTGGTTATTTTCAAAGCTCACTACTTGCTCCATTTAAAAACTTTCGAGATCTCCCTAAAGTTTTACCAGTTCTAGAAAGTTTAAAAGATCAAACTATCGTCACCGTTTGTACTGGCGGTGTGAGATGCGAAAAAGCCTCAGGCTTTTTAGTGGATAACGGTTTTAGCGATGTCTGGCAGCTATTCGGGGGAATTGTTAGTTACATGGAGCGATATCCGAATGAAGATTTTTTAGGTAAACTTTATGTTTTTGATGGCCGAATAACCATGGGGTTTAACATTGAGGATCCTAAACATCAGATTGTTGGCAAATGCGGAATATGTCAAAAGCCTGCCGATACTTATTATGATTGTAAAAATATCTATTGCAGTGGCAAGCGCCATTTTATTCGCTGCCTTAAATGTCTTAACCAAGATCAGGGATATTGTTCAAAGGATTGCCAGAATAGTTATTTCCAAACAATTGCGTAAGAGCTGCCTTTTGCTGACTAGCATCAAAATCAGATTGCTTAATTAATTTAACTAATTCAGATTCACTATCATCACCAGCAATTCGATTTTGAGAAATTTTCTGACAGATTTGGCACTGATGAACAATTAATAACTCTTGACTCGCTTTAAAACTGAATTTAAGTGGTTTCATCTCGCCCCCACAATTAGCCAATCGATCACCAGGTTTTTTTAAATCTAAATGTTTTGACCATAAGCAAAACGGACAATGGTTACGATGTTTAGTCCCGATTGGGTCAGTGGCAATATTTTTATGACAATGAATACATTCAAACATAATTAA
>JBEPVZ010000017.1:0-24168 GCA_041690695.1 Candidatus Daviesbacteria bacterium
GGTCTTTTAAAAAGTTTATTTATTTACTCATCGGGCATAGTTATTACTGGCTTGGCTGCGGTTATTCCTGGAGGATTGGGTGTTACAGAAGGTGGCATGACTGGATTGTTGGTTTTTAATCAAGTTGATCTGGTAACGGCCTTAGCGATTGTTTTGTTGTTTAGGGTAGTGACTTTTGTTTTTCCAACATTGCTAGGTTTAATGATCTTATTAATTTTTTACGGAAAAATCCTTTTAACTAAAAAAAATGATAAAAAATAAGCCTTTATTTAAATTAACTCTTGAGATAATAGTCTTGTTAGTGGTTTCAGTCGGATTTGGTTTCTTAGTTCAGTTTAATCCGTTAATTAAATCGGTTGATAACTTTGTTTATTTAACCTTAAGCCAAGATTTCCATTCTCCAATCATCGACTTCCTAATTCTGCCGTTTAACTTTAATTTTATTTCTTGGGCTGGGCCAATGCCAAGCTATCTTTATCTTCTAGTTTTAGGGGCTGTCATTTATCTGCTGATTTTTGAAAAGCCAAAACTACCAGGTTTTATCATGGCAATTGGCTTGGGGAGTATGCTGGTGTTAATCAGCCGAATTGTCGATTGGCAATTTATCTTTAGGGCTCGGCCATTTGATACCCTTCATATTAATGTTTCTGACGCCGCTCGTTTGGCTTGGGAAAAGTTATCATCATACCCTTCAGGTCATACTCGTGAGACGACTTTATATGGAATTATTATCATAAACTATCTCCCCAAGTTAAAATGGCTGATGATTGGATTTATCTTATTTATTATTTATAGTCGAGTCTATGTTGGCGCACATTACCCGACAGATGCTATTATTGGCAGTCTAATTGGTTATTGGGCGGCTAAGATTGCTCTCGAATTAACAACCTTAATTAAACAACGTTTTGAAAAAAAATGAATAAAGTAAAGTTAATTTATAATCCTCAGGCCGGTAAAAAACGACAAATTATTCCTGGTCAGAAACAAATTACCCTTGAAGATATTAAAGACTTGTTAGCGCAATATCAGATTGAAGCCGATTATTATCCGACAAAAGGGCCGGAAGATGCTCAAAGATTAGCCAAACAAAGTCAGAAACAAGGTTATGAATTAGTCATTGCAGCTGGGGGTGACGGAACTGTTTCTGAGGTTGCCATTGGCTTAATTGGGAGTGAAGTTCGTTTAGGCATTTTGCCCCTGGGGACGTTTATGAATTTAGCTCGAATGTTAGCTATTCCTAGAGATTTAGAACAAGCGATTCAGATTATAAAGATTGGCCGGACTCGAAAGATTGATGTTGGCAAGATTAATCATAACTATTTTTTTGAAGAAGCGGGGATTGGGATTGAAGCTGAGGCCCATCATCTCTTAACTGGAATCTTTGAAAGAGGGGAGAGAACTAACTTTTTTAAACTGTTTAAGCTACTTTTTAATTTTTATGGTTATTCTGCCAAGTTGATTTTGGACGACCAGACAATTGAAACGAAAGCCACTTTAATCACCATTTCTAACGGTCCTTATGGGGGAGCAGCTTTAAAGTTGGCACCTTCGGCTAAACTTAACGATCATTGTCTAACTGTAACTTTGTTAACCATGTCAAAGCTGGGTATTATTGGTTATTTGTTGGGTTTGTTAATTAAAGGCCGGTCGAGTTCTCATAAAAAGGCTGTTTATAAATCCCAAAAAGTTATGATTGAAACTGAAGTTAAGCGACTAATACATGCGGATGCGCGGGTTTTTGGCGAAACCCCAGCTCATTTTGAAACTATTCCGAATGCTCTAAATGTGATTTGTGGTTTTCCCAAAGACGGCCAATCTTCGCTTAAAAAACGCACGATTCTTGATGCCTAATTGGGATTGTTGGTTAACGATTGTGGGGGCGATTTACCACAGATTACATCTTAAAAAAATCTTCTAATTGATTTCTGATTGAAGTTAACCCCAATTGGGCGTATACTAATTTTTGTCTTATGAAGCTGTCTTCCACCCGTGATTTAGCTGGCCTTAAACCGGTTTTAAAAGATTCCAACTCAACTGGGCCTGATCCAGTTTACTGGGTTTTTTCAGACGCTACTGACTCCAAATGGGCTAATGTGACAATGATTGCTTCAGGCAGTTTTAATGGTGAATTTCCGAAGACGTTTGGTCATTATCATGGTGTTGATGTCCCCGAGATTTATCATCTGATTGAAGGCCAGGGTATCTTGCTACTTCAGAAAAAACATATGGAAGGGGAGACTTGGATCCCAGAAAAGGTTTCGGAAGTTTTATTAATCCAAGCTAAACCAGGGGATGAGATCTTAATTACTCCTGAATGGGGACATTCCTGGTCAAATGTTGGTACGGGCCCTCTTATCTCATTTGATGATTGGCGATCCGGTCATACTCCTGGTGACTATGAAAAGATCGAACAACTTCAAGGTTTAGCTTACTACTTAATTTCTGAGAATGGTCAGGTCAAGCCGGTTCCTAATCCTCATTATGTCGATTTGCCAGAACCTAAATTTATAACTGCCGCGGAGTTTAAAGCTAACTACCAATCTTGAAATTCCAAAATCGTTTTGAGTTGATACTTCCATGGTTAATTTTTGTTGGGTGGGGAATCTTACTATTTTGGAATTTAGGCGCGACCGCTTTAACTGATTGGGATGAAGCTTGGTATGGAGATTTAGCTCGGAATTTTGCTCAAAATGGTCATCTTCTAACTCCGATTTGGAATCATCAGCCTTTTTTTGATAAGCCCCCTCTTTATTTATGGTTTACAGCTTTCGCAATTAAAGTTTTTGGCCAAAATGAATTTAGTGTGCGTTTTTTTTCAGTCCTAGCGACTCTCGGATCAGGTCTTTTAATTTATGAGTTAGGTAAAGAGCTTTTTAATAAACGAGCGGGCTTAATCTCTTTAATTGTTTTAGCCTCAACGATTGCTTTTATTTATCGAGGTCGAACTGGTAATCTCGATAATTTTTTAACTTTTTGGTTAACTCTGGAAATATTTAGCCTAATTAAATTATTTAGAAGTAACTCAAAAAAGTGGGCAGCTATTTTTGGGATTGCAATGGTGGCAACCTTTTTAACCAAAGGCTTTTTAGCATTTATTTTTCCAGCCATCTTAGGAGGTGGAATATTATTAACAAATCCTAAAAAGATATTAAATATCAAACTTGTCTTAAGTTTAGTCGGGGCGACTTTAATAATTGTAAGTTGGTTTTTGTTAAATTTATATGTAAATGGCTCACAATTTATAGATCAATTTTTTGCTAATCAAATTGGTAAGATTTCAACTGCTGGAACATTTGCTAATACTAAAAGTAATTTTTCTTTAATTTTTATTAGCTATTTAAAAAGTGACTTAAAGTGGTGGTTTATCCTATTTATTCCAGGGTTTTTCTTTAGCTTATTAACTTGGAAAAATATTTATCAAAGATCGCTATTAATCTTTTTTATAATTTTGTTTATCATTTTGAGTTTTGCTGAAAATAAAAGTAATTGGTTTTTGATCCCACTTTATCCGATTGTGGGTTTAATAATTGGTTCGCTACTTGGAAAACTAGGTAAGTGGGGTGTATGGGTGGGGTTATTAATTGGTGTTGTTTGTTTGACAGAGTTTCACAGCCTATATTTAGTAGGTGATAGTTCTGGAGATGAAGCTCGGGTTGCCAAAGCGGCCTATCAGAATACCCAAGAAGGAGATATTATTTATCTAACTGACTTTTATTATCCAACGACCGTTTATTACAGTCAGCGAAAAGTCTATTCACTTTTTTCGGATATTAATATTGGAACTACAAATTCTACTTGGTGGATTTTACCTCAATCTAAATGGTCAGATATTTTAAAAGGTTCCCGAGTTTTTATTATTGGCTCCCCGAATAGTTTAGCTAAATTAAAACAGTATGATCCGACTATCTCTTTTGAAACGCTTTCCCAATCTGGGGATAGAGTGCTTGTTAAAAAAGTAGCTGATTAAATCTTTGGCTGTTATAATGTCCAGGCTATGGATCTAAATCAAGTGAGTAAGTTAGCAGAAGAGTTGGCTGGCAAATATAATCCTGAAGGGCTATCGCCATTTCCATACGAAAATATTCAAGCTGATAAAAAGGATTTAGATATTTATTTAGTCGAACTTGATCAATCAGTTTCGGGGGCAATTGGTTATAACAAAGATAATAAACAGTTTGAGATTTTTATAAATAATTTAAAATCTAATACCCGCCAACATTTTACAATTGCTCATGAGCTCGGCCATTACTTTTTACACCCCGACGAAATTAAAAAGCTAGATGTGTTAATTGATGGTGAACAGTCGTTTGATCGAGGTAGTTCAATGTTATTTCGTCTTGATCAAGCAACTCCGAGCCAGCTAGAAATTGAAGCTAATAACTTTGCCGCCAGTTTAATTATGCCGGAGGAATTAGTTAAAAAAGCTTGGAAATCATTAAAAAGTATTCAAGAGTCTGCCAAAGTTTTTCAAGTCTCGCCATCGGCCATGAGTATCCGTTTAGAACGTTTAAAGTTACTTAGCTAACGATTTATGCCGAATAAGATTGCGTCTAAACAAAAAGTTCAATTTGATAATTTAAAATTCCCTCAAAACTATTCTAAAGTTTTGATGTCACTAATTAATCGTCCTAATAAATCCTCGCTTAAATCTTACGATAAGTTTGCTCAAAAAAAGTTTAATATTGAACAAGAGATCGCTAGACGAGAGAATTTAAAAAATCAGGCCTTAGGTCAGGATATTAAACTCAAAAAAGATACCTTATCAAACCTCTTTCGCTTTTTAGCAATTGAAACGATCGCGGTCTTTGGTTTTGCTTTCTTTCAAGCTATTCATTTCTTGGGATTTGCACTTGAAGAGTGGAGTTTTAGATTAATTATGACGGTGACTATTTTACAGATTACCTATATGTTGAGAGTGGCGGTTAGGCATTTATTCCCAACCAATCAGAAATAAGTGGTAAAATAGCCTAATTCCATGTTGAATTCCTTGAAGAGCTACCTTAATCCATCAGAATTATTTCATAATATCCGTTTTTATATTTTGGTGATTAATTTTACGATTGGGATGACGATTTTTGTTTACTTTACGGCCACCATTCCTGATGTAACCCCAAGAGCGATTCAATTTACGGAATTTTATGCTTTCTTGGCGGTTATCAACCTTTATTTAGCAGTTTTGGCAACTCCATTATTAAAGCTTTTTCCGTCACTTCCCTTGGCTCAAACTTATTTAAAAGCTCGGAGAGCTTTAGGTGTTTCAGCATTTTTGTTTTCAGTCATGCATGTCAGGAGCGCTTTTTTTGATGAGTTAGGTGGTTTTGATGGCTTGGGCTTTTTATCCTCTAAATATTTAATTGCCATCTCCCTTAGTGTCACCGCCCTTGTAATTTTATTGCTAATGGCCAGTACTTCTTTTGACTTTATAATTGCTAAATTAACTTTTAAGAAATGGAAAAAAATACATAGGTTAGTTTATTTAATTGTCTTGCTGGTTACAATTCATGCCTTAATGCTGGGTGGCCAGTTTAGTGATCTATCTGGGACAATTCCTCAAATATTTTTAGGGGCTTTAGTTATTCTTTTAGGATTAGAAAGTATTCGTTTTGATAAGTATCTGCGATCTAAGTGGTTAGCTTTACCAAGTTTTGGCTTAAGTTTTGGACTATGTTTATTTTTGGTAGCGGGAATTGGTGTTTTGTTATATGCACCGACAGGTGGGGGGAATGTTTCACCATTTAATATTCATGCAGCTCATATTCAATTAGCCCAGCAAGCTCAACAAGGTCAAGGTTTTTTGCCAAAGATACCTGGGCAAACAAATAATCCAGCATTGATTGGTGATCGAACCAAACGTTACACTGTTAGTTTTTTACATTCTGATCAGGTTTCGCCGAACCAGGATACCAATTTAAGTTTTAAAATTAATGATGCATCAAGCGGCAATCCGGTTGATCTATTTCAATTTGTTTATACCAAGACTATGCATCTTGTCATTGTTGATAATGAATTAAATTATTTTAATCATATTCATCCCACCCAGAATGGTTCAAGCTTTGATATTCAAACCCAGTTTCCTCATCCTGGTCGTTACCATTTATATGTCGATTTTCAACCGCTAGGTGCGATCGAACAGCAGTTTGCTTTTACTTTGGATGTCGGTAATGTCACTTCCCCAGCCGTTGCCAGTCAGCCGGTTGATACGAGTCTGACTAAAACTTTTGATAAATATCAGGTGACTTTAACACCGTCAGCGCCTTTAGTTGCGACCGACATGTCAATTGGAAAACAAACATTAAGCTTTAATATTAAAGATGCTCTAACTGGTCAACCTATTACAACTTTAAAACCCTATTTAGCTGCTTATGGTCATCTGGTTTTAATTAACGAGTCAACTTATGACTATATTCATGTTCATCCATCTAACTTAGTTCCGCCAGCACCTGACGCCAGTAGTGGCCCTGAGGTCGACTTTTTGCCACTAGGTCTTTATGGTCCAATTAAGCCTGGGATTTATCGAGTCTTTGGTCAATTTAATCCGGATAATAATTTGTTTACATCGGATTTTACAATTAATATTAATTAGTAGCTGGTAGAATGTAGTTGGTAGTTCGGGTGACAAAGTTTATGAAATACAAAAAAATAGTTTTATTAACAATATTTACTTTGTATGGGCTTAGTTTTGGATCTCCAGTTTTTGCCCACGTTCTAAAAGTCGATGGTAATATTGGAGCGGTTTTACATATTGATCCGGATGATGATCCAATTGCTAATTTACCAAGCAACTTTTATTTTGAATTTAAAGATAAACAAAATCAGTTTGATATTACAAAATGTAACTGCCAAGTTTATATTAGTGAGTCGGGTAAACAACTTTATACTCAAGCTATCTCTTCACCAACTTTTAGCTACACCTTTCTTAAAAAAGATGTTTATCAACTAGTTGTGATTGGGCAGCCAACTTCGGGATATAACTTCCAGCAGTTTAGCTTAAGCTATGATATCCGGGTTGCCAGAGAGAATCTGTCTTCACAAGCTACCAACTACCCATCCCAAACTACTAATCCTTTTGATTGGATCTTGAGCCATTGGCCTCATTTCCTGGCCGGTTTTCTTATTTTAGGATTTATAATAGTAGCAGTAATCCGCGAAAAGATTCTAAAAAAAAGGGGGTGATTAGATGAAAAAAAATATTTTAGGGTTAGTTAGTCTAATCGTTAGTTCGTTTTTAGTGTCCGTTCCGGCTTTTGCCCATTCGGTAGTGACTCCGAACCAAGTTGGCATTGCGGCAACACAGCTATTTACTTTAAGTGCTCCATCTGAGAAAGACGCCTCAACGGTGGTTGTTAAATTAATGTTGCCAGCCGGCTTAAACTTTGTAACCCCAGTTGTTCAGGGTGGATGGACCGCAACGGTTAAGACCGGCCCGATTCCAAGTGGAATGCAAGCTCCCGTTGCTGCTGATGGGGATGTCGCTGACTCAATTCCGACTGAGATTGATTGGACAGGCGGAACTATTCCAGCCGAGCAAAAAGGTTTATTCCAGTTCACCGCTCAAGTTCCAGCTCAACCAACGGAGTTGGATTGGAAAATTGAGCAAAGCTATTCTGATGGTTCAACGGTGTCTTGGAATTTAGGACCAAACGATTCTCAACCAAAGGACGATAAGGGCAATCCCGATTTTGATTCTGCCGGTCCTTATTCTAAAACGATGGTTGTTAATGATCTAACCAGTCCGGTTCCAGTTCCCGCCAGACTTGAATCAAATCAGTCCAGTCAAGTTAGTTTGGTGTTTAGTTTAGTGGCGATTGCGTTATCGGCCATGGCTTTGTCTCTGGCTCGAGGTCTAAAGGGTAAGAAAAATTAGAGAAATACCCTCTAGTAAATATTTTTAGGTTGACAGTTGAGGCTAATTGCCATACAATTAGCCTCTCTGCCCAGAAGAATCTTTTATGCTGGGCAAACTGTTCAAGAGAGTTAAATCATTTAAACCCTGGAGAATTTTAAGACCTGTTTTTCGCAAACTTAGAATTATTGCTCGACGACATCCGATTATTAGTTTGATAGTTATTTTATTGATACTTCTTTTAGTAATTATCTTAAATAACTTTTTAGCTAAACCCACACCAGTTACCACTAAATCTCCGGAAGCTAAATCAGTTTCAATCTATCAAATTGGTCAAGCTCCTAAGTCGGTCTTTCAAGGTAAGATCAGTAAGTCAAAGCTGGTTAAGATTACCGCACAAACTTCTGGAATTGTCCAAGCGGTTTATGTCAAAGAAGGTGGTTATGTTCATCAAGGGACTCAACTCCTAACTTTAGCTAGTAACTATCAAGGAGGAAACGCTTTAGCTATTCAAAGCCAGATTGCCAAAGCTAATTTAGATAATGCCAATGATACCTATTCTGAACAAAAAGACAATGTTAATAAACAACGAGACTTAGCTAATCGAACTGATGAGAATGCGAATGATCTTCGGGATATCACCGATCAATCAATTTCTGAAACTGACTCTTTAATTAGTTTAGATCAGTCGATAATTTCATCATTAAACGGTCAGATTAATCAGCTTGAAGCAACTGATTCAGCTAATCCCCAGATTACGGCCACTCAAGGATTGGTTAGTCAATATCAAAATGCCGTTAATAGTTTGAGCCAAGCTCAACGATCAAATCAATATAACTCTTCCGATACTAATCCGCCGGCTGAGATCGCAGATTTACAGCGAGATATTAGTCTTCAACAACTTGATATTCAAGACAAAACTTTAGATTTAAATAAAGAGCTTAGCCAGCTTCAATATAACTTAGACTTGGTCAACGAGAGCTTGATGTATCCAGTTAGTCCATTTGGCGGGATTGTCGAGCGAGTTTACGTTTACCCTGGCCAATCGGTTACTCCAGGAACGCCTTTATTTGAAATTCTTGGTGATAATACCTCGGCAACGGTTGAGGTTGATTTACCAGAAGGTCTTGCCAAATCTATCTCTAGACTCGAACCAAGTGTCTTGACTTTTAATGATCAAATTGTAACCGAACAACCATTATTTGTTTCAACTGAGGCCGTCGACAATCAACTCCTAGTTGCTTTATATGCTGTGCCAAGTAACTTAGTTAGTAAAGTTTCTGATGGTAGTTATATTGGTGTCCAAATCCCGGTTGGCTATGCTAAAACCGATGCGGCAATTCCATTTATTCCGCTCGATAGTATTTACCAATCTGATCAGGAAAGTTTTGTGTTTGTAGTTAAAGATAATCATGCCCAGTCCAAAGTGGTTAGCTTAGGTCAAGTTTATGGAGGATTTGTCGAGATTAAAAATGGTTTATCAACAGGGGATCAGATTATATTAAATCGCAATTTAATTAGCGGAGATGCGGTTGTTGTTACTCACTAATTAATATATGAAAAATCCAGTTTCATATTTAAAGTTTTTAAAGTTTGACCAGAACCTTAATAAAAGTTGGTTAGCAAATTATCTTCAAAATCCCAGATTAGTTATTTTAATTGTATTAAGTATCATTTTACTGGGAGTAAGTGGCTTTTTAGCTTTACCGAAGGTTTTAAACCCAGAAATTAAGATCCCAATTGTAATTATTAACACCAGTTTGCCAGGAGCTGGACCAAAAGATGTTGAATCGCTAATTACTATTCCAATTGAAGATTCGGTTAATAACTTATCACGCTTAGATACAGTTACTTCGACTTCTCAAGATTCAGTTTCATCAGTCGTTTTACAATTTACTTCAGGAACCGATCCGGATAAAGCTTTATCAGATGCTCAAACTGCGGTTACTAGTTTAAGCACACTACCTAAAGATGCCACCAAACCCAACGTTCAAAAGTTGGATTTTTCGAATGTGCCAGTTTGGTCATTTAATATCTCAAGCTCACTGGATAATGCCAGCTTAATGAACTTAGGCCAAACTTTGAAAACAGCCCTTAAAGATTTACCAACCGTTGACCAGGTCAATACCGTTGGTTTGGAAACAACCGAGATCCAAATTTTAATTAACCCCGAGGCCGTCAATCGTTATCAGATTAGTCCGCAAATGCTTAGCCAAGCGATTACAACGGCCACCAACTCTTTCCCGGCCGGCAGTTTAAAAACGAGCTCTTCAAACTTTGCTTTAACTATTGATAATCAAACAACCTCGGTTGAAGAATTACGAAAGCTGAGAGTTAATTTAAATGGTAATAAAGTTGCCTTGTCGGATATTGCGACTGTAGCCGAAGTTGCTAAACCTGACCAGCCACCATCTTATTTAGCAACCTCAAACTCCGCCCCAACTAAAAGTATTCGCTTTGATGTTTATAAAACCAGTAACGCCAGTATTGCAAAAGCCGTTTTGGATAGTAAAAAACTAGTTAATCAAACCCTCCAGCCTTACCAAAATCGATTTTTGGTCAGTTCTATTTTAGATACGGGTCAACAGATTGATGATCAATTTAACGAGCTGGTACGCGACTTTACCATTACGGTCAGTTTGGTGTTTATTGTTTTATTAATCTTCTTAGGTTTCCGACAGGCTTTGGTTGCTTCATTGGCTATTCCCTTAACTTTTTTAATTACCTTCTCAGTCATGAATTTAACCTCGATTGATTTAAGCTTTATTGCCTTTTTCTCATTATTACTCTCACTCGGATTATTAGTTGATGATACGGTCGTGGTTATCTCAGCTATGACCGCTTACTTTCGGACTGGTAAGTTTAGTCCGATTCAAACAGGGCTTCTAGTTTGGCGAGATTTTGTAACCGCTATTTTTACAACCACTATTACGACCGTCTGGGCATTTTTACCACTGCTTTTATCGACTGGAATTATTGGTGAATTTATTAAGCCAATTCCAATTGTGGTTTCAACCAGTTTATTGGCTTCGTTTGGAGTGGCCATGTTAATAACTCTGCCTTTTGTAGTGATTGTTTTAGCTGGCTACTTTCCAAAACGGGTTTTAGCTTTAGTAAAGCTCTTAATTTTACTCCTAGTCGCAGGGTTACTCATAGCCATTTTGCCGAAGTCACCAGTCTTTATTGTCATTTTAATATTATTTAGTCTCTTAATATTTATCTTTACTCAAACTCGAGATTTATTAGCAATTAAGGTTCGTAAGAAGTTGGGCAAACTAAAATTTAATTATTATCTAGAACATGGCTTAATTAGTTTTGAAGTGATTGGTCGAAAGTATCGCCAGATCTTAGGCACAATCTTGTCAGGAAAATCTAATCGGCGTAGAGCGTTAATTATGGTGGCTATCTTCTCGGTCTTTTCCTATTTATTGTTTCCACTCGGACTGGTTCAAAACGAGTTCTTTCCCAAGACAGAAGGGGATAGCTTATCTTTAAGTTTAGAGCTTCCTCAAGGTACCAATTTAGACCAATCTCAGGTGGAATCACTTAAGATTCTCGACGACTTAAGGCATACCCCAGATACCGACTTTGTGACGGCCAGTATTGGTTTAGGTGTTGATAGCTCGAGTGGGGATTTTACCAGCCAGTCTGCCAATACGGTTTTATTTACTTTAAACTTAGTTCCGAAAAGTAATCGTCATTTATCTTCTTTTGCAATTGCTGATCAACTAAGGCAGAAATATCAAAATTACCCATTAGGTAAAATTTCGGTGATTGAAGCCAGTGGTGGCCCACCGGCCGGCAGCGATGTCCAAATTAAGCTATTTGGTCCCGATTCTGATCAACTGGATGTATATGCTAATAAGATTGAAGACTACTTAAAATCCCACCCAGGTGTTGAAAATATTGATAAATCGATTAAACCGGGCACAAGCAAGATTAGTTTTGTACCGGATCAACAAAAGTTGTTAGATAATAATTTAACCATTGATCAAGTTGGTTTTTGGCTCCGAACTTTTGCCAGTGGTTCTGATGTTCAAAGTGTTAAATTTGATAGTCAAAGTAATCTTAGCCAAGAGATCACGATCCGTGTTAACGCTCATACGCCATCGGTTGAAAACCTAGATCTATTAAATATTCCGACCTCGTCGGGAAATGTGCCTTTATCTAGCTTGGGAACTTTAGTGGTTGAACCAAACCCGACTTTAATTACTCGTGAAGAGTCCAAACGAACCTTGTCAGTTACAGCCTCTGTTAAAACCGGTTTTGTGGCCGCTACCATTAATAAAAACTTGGAAGACTTTGCCAATAGTCTTAATTTGCAAAGTGGTTATTCATGGCAAACTGGGGGAGTTAACGAAGAAAATCAAAAATCGGTGACCTCGATTCTTCAAGCAATGGCGCTGTCTTTTTTGTTAATTATCATTACTATGGTTTTACAATTTAAATCTTTCCGGAAGGCCTTGATTGTCATGATGGTTATCCCGCTCTCCGTTTCAGGAGTGTTTATTATCTTTGCTTTAACCCATACGCCGCTATCTTTCCCGGCTTTAATTGGAATACTGGCTCTCTTTGGAATCGTTGTTAAAAACGCTATTTTAGTTGTCGATAAGATTAATCAAAATAATAAAGCCGGCCTTGAGTTTAAAGATGCTATTATCGATGCGGCTGAGAGTCGGCTTGAGCCGATCGCTTTAACAAGTTTTACGGCTATTATCGGGCTTTTACCAATTACTTTATCAAATCCACTTTGGCGAGGTTTGGGCGGAGCGATTATTGCCGGATTAACTTTTTCAGGTACGATCATGCTCTTCTTCATTCCGGTCATTTATTATTTAATCTTTGTTGGCAGCGAAGGCAAAAAACGCTAAAATGATTAGTATGTCGACGAATAAATCAAAGGTTACGATTTGTCTTAAAAAATCTGAAATTGAATTTCAGTTTATACGTCACACCGATACTTTAAAAATTCCGCCAGTTTTATTTAACCATCTTAAGGTGGTCGACGCTCATGGTTTAGAGCGGTTAATCGTTGAGTTTATTGCTAAGCATTATCCCAAGAAAATTTATCGAGCAGTGATCGTGATTAATCCTGAAATTAACTTTGAAAAGAATGTTGTCGATTTAAACATTAAAGAATATGCCCATTTGGTTACTCAGGCCGTTGGTAAATTTAAATGGATTGATCCATCCTTTCGGCAATGGATAAAACCTCAATTTGTGATCGGATTTATGTTTATTATCCTTTTAATTGCTTTAGTAGCCGTTCTAAAAATTAGTGGCGGTTTCTTAAAGCCGTCTCAGCCGAGAATTGTCGCTTCACCAGTTCAGATCACTTTTTCCGAAGCTTTGCCAAAACCGAGTTTCACCGCCAGTCCTAGCGCCACACCGAGTGATTTAAACCTATCCAACTATACGATGCGAATTCTTAACGCCTCAGATGTTCCTAACCAAGCTGGAAAGCTTAAATCCGAACTACTTAAAGTGGGATTTTCAGTCATTACCACCGCTAACCAGGCGTCAAATCAGATTAATACGACCGTTGTTTATTCCTCTGGGGTTCCTCAATCAGTTCGCCAGCTAATTAAAGATCAGTTAAGTAAAGATTTTAATAAAATTGTAACTTTGGACGATGATCCGAATCCTAAGTTTGATATTACAATTACTATTGGACAAGGTTAATTGACGCATTTAGCCCTTGTGTGACAAGTGGCAGTTATACTAAAATCTTTATCTATGGCAACTAAATTTAGCTTTGAAGATATTAAAGTTGGGGAGGGCACGGAAGTTCACAGTGGCGATCATATTACGATTCATTATTTGGGAACTTTGGAGAATGGTCAGAAGTTTGATAGCTCATACGATCGTGGTCAGCCCTTTAAAACTCGGATTGGAGTTGGGGAGGTTATTGCGGGTTGGGACATGGGAGTCATGGGCATGAAAGTTGGAGGACAGCGAAAATTAGTTATTCCTTCAGCTTTAGGTTATGGTGAGCGTTCTGTAGGCTCGATTCCGGCCGATTCAACTTTAATTTTCAACGTTGAGCTTGTCAGTATTGAGTAATCCTTTTATACTGGCGTTAGAGCATGCTGCTTGTAGACGCACCCAACTTTAGGGTACCACCAGACAAGTTAGATATTGGCCTAACTGATAACCAGGTAAAATTAGTTTATCCTTTCTATGATTGGGTAAATACTTTGGATTTTGAGCGAGCCCGAAAAGGTAAGTTTAGTCATTACCAAAATCTCGATCCTTCGCTGATGGCTTTGAGCGGGCTTTATAGCCTAATTATTGCAACCTCTTCAACTCTAGATTCTGTTGAGCCACAAGATCAAATTAAAGACGGTTTAGTCCATCTGAGTGAAGCTTTATATTTAATGGGCCAAGGTCAGATTAAATATTCAACTCCGACAGTTTCACCTTCTTCGCAAACTGCCTGGCAATGTTTTTCAGAAGGGAATGGACCTTATCGTTCTAATGCCATTAAATTACAAGCAGCTCGTCGTGGCCAGTTACGAATTATCTGGCACCAGATTAGTCCTCGTTTTCATTTAGAGACTCCGCCCAAAGACAATCAATCCTTGCGAGCTGAATTAACGCTCAGAATAGATTATAATCAAGCTTCTTTAGATGGGGCTCTATCCGTCCAAGCTATCGACTGGATGTCGGATGGAAATGGTCGACTAATGTATGGAAATCAAAGCGAGTTATTGCCAGCCAGCTTGGGGACTGATCATTACAAGTTCGGTCTTTTGTCGGGTCGACCGGAGCAACTTCACAAAGGTCGAGAGTTATTTATGAATAGATTAAACTTAGGCTTTTTATATTCGAAAGTGATCCAGAATGACCAAAAATAAT
Organism: Candidatus Daviesbacteria bacterium; assembly: GCA_041690695.1. Lineage (GTDB taxonomy): Bacteria > Patescibacteriota > Microgenomatia > Daviesbacterales > UBA10151 > JBEPVZ01. Next base: position 14,702 of record JBEPVZ010000017.1, read on the forward strand.
ATTTGGCAAAAATTGCCTAAACCGTTTTTCGTTTTAGCTCCCATGGATGACGTGACTGATCGGGTTTTTCGCCAAGTTTTAGTTCGTATTGGTAAACCGGATCTATTCTTTACTGAATTTACTAATGTTGATGGCTTAGCTTCTGAAAAAGGACGTAAACCATTAATGGATAGATTAGTTTTTGATGAAATTGAAAAACCGATTATTGCTCAAATTTGGGGTAAGAAACCTGAAAATTATTACAAAATAGCTAAAGAGTTAGTGGAGATGGGTTATGATGGAATCGATATTAACATGGGTTGCCCGGTTGTCGATGTTGTTCGAAATGGTAATTGTAGCGCTTTAATTAATAACCAACCGCTCGCTAAAGAGATTATTCAAGCGACTCAGGAAGGCGCCGTAGGCGTACCGGTTAGTGTCAAAACCCGAATTGGTTTTAAAGAGATTCAGATTGAAGAATGGCTCGGATTTTTATTATCACTCAATCTTGATGCTTTAACTGTTCATGGACGAACTGTTAAGGAGATGAGTAAGGTTCCGGCCCATTGGGATGAGATTGCTAAGGTCGTTAAGCTTAAAAATCAGATTAATCCCCAAACGATTATTATTGGCAATGGGGATGTTAAAAATCGGATTGATGGAACTCGTTTAGCTGAACAATCAGGAGTTGATGGGATTATGATTGGTCGAGGTATTTTTGAAAACTTATGGGCATTTAATCCAAGCTATCAAGAGGGTAGTCCGGACATTCAAGCTAAGTTAAAAATCTTAGTTGAACATACTAAATTATTTGAAAAAACTTGGACAAGCAAGAAAAACTTTGCCATACTCCGTAAATTTTATAAAGCTTACGTTCGAGATTTTAATGGCGCAACTGAATTACGGGTCAAACTAATGGAAACTAATACTCCAGAGGAAGTCTATAAAATAATTAACTCTTTAGACCAACAAAGTCTATCTTCGGAAAAATTGATCTAATCTCGGCCTGAAATTTCTCAGCTAATTGGGTTGAGAATTTGCTAAAACCGGTATTTTCTGAATGTCCACACAAAATATTCTCATATCGGCGAATCACGTCTTGAACATCCAAACCAATCTCGTTAAATTTTTGCTGATTTAGTTTAGGATTAGCTTCATACTCATCATGAATTTGTCTAAAATCATCAAACAGTTTTTTATTTTGAGTTAACATTAGTTGGACGACTTGTTGGTATTTTGTCATAAAGCCCTTTATACTAAATAAGCTATGGAACAGTCAAGAATGAGTGCTAAAAAAGTTATTACAATCTCCTTTATCGTTGATTTATTGGATTTGATATTAAGTTTAATCGTAGCCATATTATCGGGAAGTGTCGTTATGCTCTCCCAAGTTTTAGAAGGTGGAGCCGATTTATTATCTTCAGGCTTATTATTAGTTGGTCTTCAAAAGTCTAATCGCTTAGCTGATCGGAGTCATCCTTTTGGCTATGGTCGCGAGATCTATTTTTGGACTCTGTTGTCGGCTTTAATTATGTTTAGCGTTACCGCTACTTTGTCAATTTATCTCGGATGGCAAAGATTTATGAATCCCGAACCTTTGCATAATTTAAATCTCGCTTTTGGAATCTTAGCCTTGACGACGGTTACTAACGGTTATGCTTTTTGGTTGAGTTTAAAAAGGTTGATGACCAGGCATCATCTTAAGCAAATTATCCGCATATTTTATCGCTCTTCTTTAGTTGAGACTAAAACCACTTTTATTCTTGATCTAACGGGTACCTTAGCCTCGCTAGTTGGTTTGGCGGCTTTGCTTATATATAAAGTCACGGGTGATCTTCATTATGATGGAATTGGCGCCATCTTAATTGGAGTTGTCTTAGCTATTCTAGCGTTTTTACTGTTGCTTGGAATTAAAGATTTATTGATTGGTAAAAGTGCCAGTCCTGAAACAGAATCTAAAATTAAACAGGCAGCTTTAATTATTCCAGAAGTCCATGAAATTTTAGATTTGAAAACCTTGCATATTGGTTCCGAAAGGTTGCTCGTAAACCTTGAAGTTCATTTACAAAGTCGATTGACAACTCGGGAGATTGAAAAATTAATCGATAAGATTAAATTAAGTATTCAACAATCTGTTCCTTCAGTTAAACATATTCAAGTTGAGCTTGAAACTCCAGATTAACGAGTAAAATATTGATAGACGGCTTGAGATAACTTGGCGATTTGAGCTTGGGCATCGGCTGGCGAGTCCGTTTCGGATAAAACTACGATAATATAATCGCCCTTTGGTGAGAGGACAACTCCGGCATCATGTTTATCATAATCAATATCGCCGGTTTTATGGGCGACCTGAACATCCTCCGGCAATAGTTTCGGTAAACCATCATTAAGTTGCTGTTTAGCTAATAAATCCATCATCTCTTTTGAAGCCTCCGGGCTAACAACTTGGCTGTTATAAATTTGCCCCAAAAATTTAGCAATATCTGAGGCGGTTGACATGGGTGGTTCGCCAAGGTGAGATTCAGATAAGCCTTGTTTTTGCATAAATTGGCTAATGGTCGACTCTTTAACTTTTTCAGTTAAAAGTAGAGCATTATAATTTGAAGAGATGGTAATCATCTGATAAAGTGCCTGATCGACACTCGCCGTAATTGTTCCTTCAGTTAGCTCGGCATAATCTGGGTCAATCTCGAATTCTTGATTTAAAGTTGGAATATCTTGGCTTAAAACTTGATCAGAAGTTAAACTGCCTGTGGCAATTTGGTCATAAACGGTTCCCATCACCCAAAGTTTATACAGACTCCCAGTTTGAAATGCTTGATGCTCATTTAGATTATAAGTTTCACCTGTTTTAATATTTTTAATGACGATTGCATATTGACCAGGAACTCCGGACATCGCAATATTAACGATATTTTTTAAAGTGGGCTGAGTATTTGTATAATTAGTGCCTGAGATATTCGCGGCTGAGACAAAACTTAAGGGGAAATCTTTTTTGCCAATTTGACTAGAATTTAATGCCCACAAACCAACTGTCATAATAATCAAAATGGTGAGCAACTTTTGAGATTTTGTCATAAGTAGATTATTTTAACAGATCTATTTAAGAGTAGGCTTATAAATAAATATTCTTAGCCAATTCTTACTTTCTTTTGAGCTTAATCTTAAGCATTATATTTAAAATAGCTTTATATAAATTAGAAGGGGGTGAGCTAAACTATGGGAGATAAAAATAAACGCTCTGATTCTCAAGAAGATCAGTCAGATTTGAATAAAACATCTGGAGATCAAAATTCAGTTGATGAATCTGGAGAAAAGGGTGGGGAAGCCACTTATCCAAACTATGATGGTCAAATTGGCCAACAAGATGACTCAATGTCTGATGATTCAGGCCTTGTTAGATAGATTAAGGTAGGAGATGCTTGAGCTTTGGGTAGAAATTCTACTTCAAGCGCAGCTTAGTGATATAATTTGCTTTGTGGTAAAGCCAAAATTGGATAAATCAATCGACGAGGTAATTTTGCATGGTTTTGAATTTAAACTTAAAACCATACCGGGCGTTTTTTCATCGACTGGAATTGATAATGGCACTAAACTTTTAATTGACAATTTAAATATCCAAGATGAAACCGTCGTAGCGGATTTAGGATCTGGCAATGGAGTCGTTGGCTTTGTGGCCGCAAAACTTAATCCGAGAGGCCATGTTCATTTATTAGACGATAGCCTGCGGGCGACTGAGCTTGCTCGGGATAATGTTGAATTAAATAAATTAGATCGAAATGTCGAGGTTTATTTGAGTGATCTATTTTCGGCCGTTTCTACTCGCACTTATCATCAAATTTATTCAAACCCTCCCCAACAACTTGGCAATGATTTCTTAGAAGAATTAATTAACGAATCTTTTCAACATCTTAAACTAGGAGGGGAGCTTTATTTAGTTGTAAAATCGAATTTAAAAGCGGTCTTTGAAAGAATGCTTAAGAAAACTTTTAAAAATAGCCAAATTATTGCCCAAAATAGGGAATACGTTATATGGACAAGCCGCAAGACAAACTAGCTAAATATCGGTCAATGCGTAAGGAGTCAAAGACTCCCGAGCCGTTTGGTGGTAAATCCGATGAAAAACATTTGGTCTTTGTCGTTCAAAAACATGCTGCGACCGCGCTCCACTATGATTTTAGATTAGAAGTTAATGGAGCCATGCCATCTTGGGCAATTCCAAAGGGTCCTTCACTTGACCCAAAAGATAAACGCTTGGCCATGAAAACCGAGGATCATCCGATGGATTATCGTCATTTTGCTGGCATAATTCCAGAAGGTGAATATGGAGCCGGCATAGTTGAGATTTGGGACGAAGGTTATTATCTCCCCGAAATTGAAATCTCAAAAGGCGACCGTAAGGTCGTTCAAGATAAAAATGAAGGTCAAAAGGTTATGGAAGAGGGCATTAAAAAAGGCGAGATTAAATTTGAATTATTTGGAAAAAAACTAAAAGGATCTTTTGCCTTATTTAAAACTAAAGGATTTCCCCCAGGGAGCACTAAAGAAACTTGGCTAATAATTAAGCATCGCGATCCATAAAACCATTATTATCTTGAATAGATTGTTCGGTCTTTTTTAGCTTATCTAAAACGCGTTCTGGACTTTCTGAAGTTGATATTTTAATAATATGCTTTTTATATTCTTTCCACTCCTCAGGAGTAACCTTGCCCATATACTTAGTTTGATCGCCATTTCGGATTCCGGCTTTCCAACTAATTATTTTGACAACTAAACTATGAATCTTTTCGTTAGCAATATGATTATCTAACGCGATCTGTTTTTGTTCTTCTTTGGTGCGTTTAGGAGCGGTCATGAACAGTAATATTCTTAATTATATATCTTAATCGACAAAAGTTAAAGCTGTTCCTGGTTTATTAGCTCGACCGGTTCGTCCAATCCGGTGAATATAGTCTTCATAAGTTTCCGGAAGCTCGTAATTAATGACGTGAGTGACATTATCAATATCCAGTCCACGTGATGCGACATCAGTTGCTAGAAGAATTTTAATCTGATTATCTTTAAAACTTTGTAAAACTCGTTTACGATGGCCTTGAGTTTTATTACCATGGATTGCCCCTGTTTTAAAACCACGAATCTCAAGTTCGTCATTTAATTTTTCAATACCATGTTTAGTCCGACCAAAAATTAAGACTTTATCAACTCCTTCAGAAATTAAAATATCATGTAATTGATCGACTTTTTTGTTTCTGTCTGTAACTTTAACAATATCTTGATCAATATTTTCTTGAGGTGAGTTTTGTTTAATTGAAACCGTAACAGGATTATTAACGAAGGCTTTTAGAATCTCACTAACTTTATTAGAAATAGTAGCTGAAAAGAATAAAGATTGACGAACTTGGGGTAAAAACGACAAGAAGAATTTAATATCTTCAATAAATCCAATGTCGACCATTAAATCAACTTCATCTAAAACAAAGTTTGAAAAGTCATCAAGATGTAAAACTTTTTGCTTAATTAAATCTTTGAGTCGGCCGGGTGTACCGATTACAAAATGAGGATTTCGGCGAACTTCATGAATTTGGCGATTCATATTAGCCCCACCAATAACTAAGGTCGAGTAAAGTTTCATATTTGAGGAAAATTTAACTAACTCTTGTTGGATTTGAAAGGCTAACTCTCTGGTTGGGGCGACAATTAAAACTTTTTGATTACGATCTTTATAAACTTTATCAATTAACGGAACTAAAAAGGCGGCTGTTTTACCGCTACCTGTATTAGCTAAGCCAATTAAATCTCGACCTTCGAGTAAAGCTGGAATAGCTTGATCCTGAATAGGAGTCGGCTGAATATAACCATGATTGGCAATATTTTCTTTAAGAATCGGATTTATATCAAAGTCATTAAATTTATGGGTTGGTACAAAGTCAGCTTGGCTATTACCGGAGGCTTTTTTAATAAAGATACTGGTATCCCGACCGAGTTGACTCGGACGATTTGAGCGGGATGAAAATCTAGAGTTAGAATGAAAATTATTTCCAGGTTTATTAAAACCACCACCTGAAGATGATTTATAAAACCCACCGCGGGTTGTTCCTCTACTCGAGAAACTAGATTTGTTTCCTTGATACATATAAAACTAGGAGCTATTTTGAAGAATATAAATCCGCTAACTGGTTAAGTAGCATTCATGCATAAATTGCAAGAATTAAAGGAAGAAATTGTCGTATAGCTCAAATTTCTAAATTAACTAGAGGTAAGTGTAACATAGCTCAATCCAAATAGCAAACGACTATGGGATAATACTCATTTATATTCTTCTTTGACATCACTATTAAATTTATCGAGTAGTTTTTTAATTTTGGGGTCAATGATGATAGAGCAATAAGGATTTAGGTTTTTATTATTATCATAATAATCTTGGTGATAATCCTCGGCTGAATAGAATTTATCAAAAGGAGCAATTTCTGTTACGGCATCTTTAGGTTTTGAGTCTTCAGCCAATTTTTTCTGAGTATCATTGTGATAAAAGATCGCTGAGCGATATTGAGTTCCAACATCAGCTCCTTGGCGATTTAAGGTTGTCGAATCATGAGTCGCCCAAAATATATCTAAAATATGTTGATAGGGAATAACTTTAGGATCAAATTTGACTTGAATAGCTTCAGCATGGCCAGTTTGACCTCCCGAAACTTTATCATAAGTTGGACCTTCGGTATTACCTCCAGCGTAACCCGAGATGACTTCGGTTACTCCTTTAAGTCTTTTAAAGATAGCTTCTGTACACCAAAAGCATCCACCAGCCAGTGTTGCGGTTTCCATGTAAAATAAAGTATAACTTATATATAGACCTTTTTAAATGTTATTGCTTCTCATTTTTGCCTTTTTAGCTGGAATAGTTACGATTTTGTCTCCCTGTATTTTGCCAGTCTTGCCAATTGTCTTGGCAGGGTCTGTCACCAAAGGTCGAAGACGTCCATTTGGGATTGTGCTTGGGTTTATCTTAAGTTTTACTTTTTTTACACTAGCTTTATCCTCGATTGTTAAATGGACCGGTCTACCTGCCGATTTTTTAAGAACAGTTTCAGTGGTGACAATTTTAGGGTTTGGGGTTGGGCTGCTTTTTCCTCAGAGCCAAGCTTTGATGGAAAAATTATTTTCCAAATTAACCAACTTGGCTCCTCAAGAAAATAATCCTAATGCCGGCTTTTGGGGAGGAATCATTATTGGTTTATCGTTGGGACTATTATGGACACCCTGTGTCGGGCCTATTTTAGCTTCTGTAATTACTTTAGCGGCTACGAATACGGTTAATGCGACCTCAATCTTAATTACAGCTGCATACACTTTAGGGACAGCCATTCCAATGTTAATTATTATCCGAGGAGGGAGATCTGCTCTCCAAAAAATTCCTTGGTTATTTCGTAATCTTACTAAAATTCAAAAAGGTTTTGGGATCACAATGGTTTTACTGGCGATCGGATTATTTTTTAATGTTGATCGAAAGTTTCAGAGTTATGTTTTAGCGATTTTCCCCCAATATGGAACCGGCTTAACCCAAATAGAAACTATTCCGATTGTTCAAAAAAACTTGCAAGCTTTAACTGGTCATTCTTCAACTGGACCGTCGTCGAATAACTCAGCAGCAGCTCCTGATTTTATTGCCGGAGGTCAGTGGTTTAATAGTCCGCCATTAACAATTAATCAATTGAAAGGCAAAGTTGTTTTGGTTGATTTCTGGACATATACTTGTATAAATTGCATTCGAACCTTGCCCTATTTAACAGATTGGTATCAAAAATATCACGACCAAGGGCTAGTCATTATTGGTGTTCATAGTCCCGAATTTGAGTTTGAAAAAGATCCTGAAAATGTCAAAAAGGCTATTGCGGACTTTGGGATTAAATACCCGGTTATGCAAGATAATAATCTTGCCACCTGGCAAGCTTATCAAAATCAGTATTGGCCGGCTGAATATTTAATTGATGCTAAAGGCCAGGTCCGCCATACTCATTTTGGAGAAGGGGAATATGATCAGACTGAACAAGCCATTCAAGGATTGCTTAAAGAAGCTGGGGATATGGCAACCAATGTTCCAATTAGCACTATGCCTGACCAAACTCCTACCCAACAACTCTCTCCTGAAACTTATTTAGGTTCTGACCGGATGCAGTATTTCTATCCAGCGGGTCAATTAGATCCAACTCAGTCAACCTTTAATTTATCAGAAAATTTACCGAAAGATACTTTCAGTTTTGGTGGAGAATGGGCGATTGATACAGATCATGCTACACCAGGTAATAATGCCACCCTAGATTATAATTTTACCGCCAGTAAAGTCTTTATTATTCTTCGGCCGGGAATTAATCAATCCGGTCAAGTCAAAGTTTATTTGGATGGTAAAGATGTTAGTGCCAGTGTTTCAGGTAGTGATGTGAAAGATGGAGTTGTAACTGTTACCTCAGACAAACTTTATAATTTAATTGATTTCGGAGGCAAAGTTGAAAATCATATTTTGAAACTTCAATTTTTAACTCCTGGGCTTGAGGCGTACACTTTTACTTTTGGTTAATCTTCTTACAATTTATAAGTTCGTGAAAAAGGTGTTCGTGTTTCCTCGGACTATTAAAGTGTGATATACCATAATGAGTGAAAATCTTAAAAGGGAAAGAGTCTTGGATTCTTTTTTTCATAATTACCGTAGCCACCTTTCTCCGAGTTGTCAGTTATCAAAATAATCCGAGGGGAATTTATGGGGACGGATTAACTTTAGTTTATGATGCTTATTCCATTTTAAAAACTGGCCATGATCAACGAGGGGACTTCCTGCCTATCGTTTTTCCACTGGGAGGCGCCCGACCTCCTGTATACGTTTATGCAACCGTTCCGTTTGTGGCACTACTTGGTCCAACTGAATTAGCCTCTAAAGCGCTCTCGATCTTGTCTGGGATCGGGATTGTTTTTTTACTTTTTAAATTTGGTCAATTATTTTATTCGACCAGATTTGGTTTATTGGCGGCTGCGGTTGGAGGGCTTAATCCTTGGGATTTAAGTTTAAGCCGTGGGCCCTTTGAAACGCATTTTGCACTATTTTTAGCTTTTTTTGGAGTCTTCGCATTTTATTTAGCACAAAAAAAACCATTATATTATCTGGCTTCGGCATTGGGTTTTGCGTTAAGTATGCAAACTTATCCGACTTATCGTTTAATAATTCCAATATTTGTCTTGGCATTAACAATCCTTAACCGTAAAGTAGTCCTAGCTTTCTTTAAACAAAAACCGCTGATTGCCTGGACTTCTTTTTTGTTGATTGTCTTGTCCTTTATATTGAGTATTTATGTCACTATTTCAGGTGGAAATGATGATCGTTTTACAAGTATTAATATTTTTAATAACCAAGACGTTAAAGGTCTTATTTCTGGTAAAGTGGCGGCCGGACGACAATACGATAATTTACCTAATACGATAGACAAAGTTTTACATAACAG
>JBEPVZ010000018.1:0-23588 GCA_041690695.1 Candidatus Daviesbacteria bacterium
CCTCAGACTCGTGAGCATTTACTACTCGCACGTCAGGTTGGAGTTCCAGCCATCGTTGTTTACCTTAATAAAACCGATATGGTTGATGATGCTGAATTACTTGATTTAGTTGAAGAAGAGGTCAGAGATTTACTTAAGAAATATGATTATGATCCACAATCACCAATCATCCGTGGTAGTGCTAAAAAGGCTATTGAAGGTGATCCAGAAGCAGTTAAATCAATTGAAGCTTTAATGGATGCTGTTGATGAATGGATTCCAACCCCAGCTCGTGAAAAAGATAAGCCATTTTTGATGGCTGTTGAAGATGTCTTCTCTATTAAAGGTCGTGGTACAGTCGTGACTGGCCGAATTGAAAGAGGAGTTGTTAAAGTCAATGAAGAGGTCGAGATTGTGGGAATTCGACCAACCAAGAAAAGTGTTGTTACCGGAATCGAGATGTTCCACAAGCTTCTTGATCAAGGTGAAGCCGGTGATAACGCAGGTATCTTACTTCGTGGTGTGGAAAAAGATGATGTTGAGCGAGGTCAAGTTTTAGCAAAACCTGGTTCAATTACTCCTCATGCTGAATTCGAAGCTGAAGTTTACGTCTTAAGCAAAGAAGAGGGTGGGCGACATACTCCATTCTTTAAAGGTTACAGACCACAATTTTATGTTCGAACGACTGATGTGACTGGTGAAGTTACACTTCCAGAAGGTGTCGAGATGGTTATGCCTGGAGATACTACAAAAATGACGGTTAAGTTAATTACCCCAGTTGCCATGGAAGACGGTGTCAGATTTGCTATCCGAGAGGGCAGCAAGACCGTTGGAGCTGGAGTTATTACTAAAGTTATTAAATAAGTCTAAAAAGAGCTTATTTAAGGCCCAGCGATGGGCCTTTTTTGGTAATTAGCACATTAAAAGAGAGGAAATAAGAAATATGGCCAAAGGCAGAATTAGAGTACGACTCAAATCTTATGATCATAGAGTTCTCGATGCAACATGCGAGCAACTTCTCGATACGGCTTTAAGAACCGGTGCCAAAATCGTGGGTCCGATTCCTCTCCCTACAAAACGAACTGTTTTTACTGTTCCGAAATCCCCATTTGCTGATAAAAACGCTCAAGAAGCTTTTGAAATCAAAGTTCATAAAAGACTCGTTGAGATCGTTGAACCAACTGATAAAACTATTGATTCACTTATGCATTTAGAACTCCCTGCGGGAGTTGATATTGAAGTTAAAACTTAATTCCCCTTGACATCGCTCCCCCATATTTTCAACAATTAAATTAATGGCTAAAACGAAAAAATCAGTTGACCAAACTCGAGGGGCTTTTTTAACAGTCTTAATTGTTATTTCTGCACTTAGTGGTCTGTTGAGCTTAGTGTCTTCTCTTGGTGGAAATGCAGCGTTCATGGCTTTAGGAATAAGTCTACCTGCTTGGTATCCGATTTATCTTTTTCTATTAAATATCGCCAGTTTTGTTGCTTTATATGGAGTATGGATGCTTAAAAAATGGGGAGTTTATGTTTTAGCCACAACATTTGTTCTAACCCTTCTTAACACGATGGTATTTTTTTCTTCTCAAGGTTTTTCTTTACAACTAGGTTTAGTAATTATTGATGGATTGTGGTTTTGGGCGATTTATCGCAAGTGGTCAGTCTTTACTGATTAATCAAACTCTGTAAAATAAACAATTTCCAGGTGGTTTCAAAATGGGGAAGCTTTAAAGTTACTCAAAATATTGCCATTTACGGGAGATTGCCCAGAACCACAATCCAGCGCTAATCAGTACACCAACATACGCGAATAAATTTACATTGGGATTAATCGGTTTTAAGATAAAGAGTTGAAGAAAAAGTCCTATAACTGTACTTGCACCGATCGCATAAGCTCCCCATTTTTTCCAAAGCCAAATTCCCACAACTGTCGCTACACTTAAACCCAGTGCAACTACTAAGTAAATTGGATACCAACTTGGCAGATTTGGCCCATAAGTTATTTGAGCAGCATTAGTGTTTGTAAAAGCATAAAGGCTCTCAAAGAAGCCAATTGCGCCTAAAACTAGCATAACTGTTAAAAATGCGCCGCGTTGTTTAGTTTGGACCTTAGTAGCCATCTATAAATAGTATTGCTTTAATCAAAAGCGTTGTCAATATATATAATCTTGACAGTTTTAAATTAAAGTTATAATCTCTCTAATCATGGAAACCTATTCTTCTCATCCCCACCCTGCTAATTTAACCGAAAGAATCGAAGGGCTGATTGGACGTTGGGATTATGCTAATAGAGCAATTCGTGATACAAAAGTTCATCTACTGGCTTCTCCAAGTACAACTCTTGACGGATCAGCTCTGGAAACATTTGGTAGATTGTCAGAAGTAAATTCCAAATGTTATGCATTCGCATCTTCGAGTGAGGCTACCGGTGCGATCGCTCTAGCTATTGCTGCAGTCAAATCTAGGAATTTATCGACACGGATAGCTGCCGGACTAGGAGCGGTTAGTTTGCTCGGGCAATCGTTTAGACATGGAGTTTTTGCCTTAATCTCATCTTATGATGCTAGGATTGCTGTCTCACACCAACAAATTTCAAGAGAGGATTTATTAGAATATAGAGGAAGTCAAACTACGGACAATTCTTTAATTTCACAATCCATCCATATTCAGAGATAGTATTCAAAATAAATAATTGTCTAGGCCTGGTGAACCATGGTCAGTTCACTTGCATTTGAGCCTAGGGCTATGTTAGAATCTCGTAAGGCTGATGATAAAGTCGGATTGATTAACATTTTAGTTAATTTTCAGTAGATCGTACGTCGATGTCATAAGATACGGCGATTGAAAAAGCGAAATACTGAGTGAGCTCCACAAATGTGGACTCACTCTTTTTTGTGAATTTATGATTAATACATTACTTGGAATTAAAAAAGGCATGATTTCATCTTACGATTCGCGTGGGCGACGAGTTGGTGCAACCGTTTTAGAGATCGCTCCAAATCAAATTACCCAAATTAAAAATGCTCAAACAAAAGATGGCTATACGGCTGTCCAACTTGGGTTAGGTGATCGGACTCGCCTTACAAAACCCATGGCTGGTCACCTGAAGAAAGCTGGTATTTCTAAAAATATCCGTTTCCTTCAAGAGATCAGACAAACCGATGATTCAACAAGTGAAAATTTAACAGCTGGCCAAGAACTTACTGTTGGTCAAGTTTTCAAAAAAGGTGATGCGGTTAAGGTGACTGGAATAAGTAAAGGTCGCGGTTTTCAGGGTGGAGTTAAACGTTATAACTTCAAAGGTGGACCAAAAACTCATGGTCAGTCTGATCGTCATCGCGCACCAGGTTCGATTGGTGCGGGTACAACTCCAGGCCGGGTTTATAAAGGTAAAAGAATGGCTGGTCATATGGGCGTAACCCAAACAACTTATAAAGGTTTAGAAGTTGTCGCCGTCGATCGAGCTAAAAATCTCTTAACTTTAAAAGGTGGCGTGCCGGGTCATATCGGAGCCTTGGTAACTGTTACAAATATTGGACAGATCAAAGGTTATACACCACCACCTGAAGAAAAAGAAGATGAGTCTGAGGAAGAAAATAAGGTAGCCGAGTCAAACTCGATTCCTGAGGGTGAATCAGAGGTTGTCGCGTCAAACGCGATTTCTGCCGAGAGTAATGAAGTCGAGTCTGACTCGACTAAAACAGAAGATAGCGTAAATGTAGAAACTACACCAGAGCCTGTCGCAGAGGAGGCTAATAATGGCTAAAGATATCGTAAAAGCTCCAGCTCTAAAGAAAGTCGCTCCTAAAAAGATTGCAACTCCTAAAGTTAGTAAGACAAATACTGTCTCAGAAGAAAAAGTTGTTGCACCAAAAGCGACTGCTAGCAAAGGTTTAAAAGCTGATGTTTATTCACTAACTGCTGCTGCAACCGATAGCATGGCCCTGCCAGAGACTATCTTTGGTGCTAAGATTAATATCGGTTTAATTGATCAAGCCTTACGCGTTTATTTAAATAACAGTAAATCTCACTGGGCAAATACCAAAACTCGAGGTAAGGTCGAGGGTTCAACTCGTAAGATCTATCGCCAAAAAGGAACTGGTAATGCTCGTCATGGCTCAATTCGCGCTCCAATCTTTGTTGGTGGAGGTATCGCTTTAGGTCCAACTAGTCGCCAAGTTCGGTTAACTCTTCCTCAGAAGATGAAAAAAGTGGCTTTGGTTAGTGCTTTATCTTCAAAAGCTCAGGATAATCAGGTTGGAGTTGTGGCTGATTTTGCTAAAGCGACCGGTAAAACCAAACAGATGGTTTCCTTTTTAAAGAAGATTAATAAGCCAGGATCTTTATTTGTACTTGAACCAGCTTTAGACATGGCTACCCGAGCACTTAGAAACATCTCAGATGTGACACTCATCCCAGTTGAAAATATTAATGCTTTCGAAATTATCAAACATCAAAATATTATTTTTACTAAAGAATCGATTTCAGCTCTTGAAGAAAGGCTAAAATGATTATTAAACGACCATTAATTTCTGAAAAATCAATGTTACTTAAAGAAGTTGGTTTTTATACGTTCGAAGTTGATACTAATGCCAGTAAATCATTGATTGCGAGAACGATTGAAGAACAATTTAGCGTTGAAGTAACAAGTATTCGAACTCTTAAAACCAGACGCAAAACTCATCAGCAACGAACACGTAAGGGTTACTTTACAACTCCAGGAATCAAAAAAGCGATCGTGACTTTAAAAAAGGGCCAAAAGCTAGCTCTTTTTGAAACAGCTGAGGAAGATAATCCTGAAGTAACTATTACCCGAGGCGAAGGTGAACCAATCGTTGTCTCTAAAGAAAAAAAGAGTTTATTAAAAGGCACTAAAGTTAAGGTTGAGAAAATGAAGGTTGATAAGAAGAAAGAGGATAAATAATTATGGCACTTATTAATTACGCAGAAAAAACTCGAACTAGACGATTCGCTTCGAAAATAACTCGACCTAAAAAAACCAAGCGAGTTAAGAGTTTACAGACAATTTTACAAAAGCATTCTGGACGATCGCATGGACGAATCACGGTTCGCCACCAAGGTGGTCGCCAAAAAAGATATTATCGAATGATTGATTTTAAACGCGATAAGTTTGATGTTGAAGGCACAATTTTGGCTTTAGAATATGATCCAAATCGAAATGTCGATATCGCTTTGGTCAGCTACAGCGATGGGGATAAAAGATATATCTTGGCTCCAAAAGGTATAAAGGTTGGTGCAAAGATAACCTCTGGACCTAAATCTGAAATTCGAATGGGTAACACTTTACCATTAAAATCTTTACCAATTGGTACAATTGTCAATAACGTTGATGGTAAGTTCGGACGCAGTGCAGGAGTTGGATTGACCCTACAAGCTAAAGAAGCGGGCTTTGCTCACTTGAAAATGCCATCTACTGAAATTAGAATGGTCTCTCTGGAAGCTTTAGCAACAGTTGGAGTATTAGGCAATGAAGATTTTAAGAATATTAACTTAGGTAAAGCGGGACGAAAGCGACATATGGGTATTCGCCCAACTGTTCGTGGAACTGCTAT
Organism: Candidatus Daviesbacteria bacterium; assembly: GCA_041690695.1. Lineage (GTDB taxonomy): Bacteria > Patescibacteriota > Microgenomatia > Daviesbacterales > UBA10151 > JBEPVZ01. Next base: position 5,556 of record JBEPVZ010000018.1, read on the forward strand.
GGATCCAGATTCTCATCCTCATGGTGGTGGAGAAGCTCGTTCAGGGGTTGGTCGTAAAAAACCAATGACTGTTTATGGTCGACCGGCGGTTGGTAATACTCGAAAAAAGAATAAGTGGACAGATAAATACAGACTAAAGAGGAGAAAGAAATAATATGTCACGAAGTTTAAAAAAGGGACCATACATTGATCCTAAATTATTAAAAAAGGTTTTAGCTCAAAAACAAGCTGGAACTCGAACACCAATTAAAACTTGGCGGAGAAGTTGTGATATTTCGCCAGACTTTGTTGGTACAACTTTCTTGGTTCACCAAGGTAAAAACTTTGTGACCGTATTTGTAACTGAATCAATGGTTGGTCAAAAGTTGGGTGAGTTTGCTCCAACTCGAACTTTTAGAACTCATGGTAAAGTTTCAGCTAAAGTTATTTCTAAGACCTAAATATATGACTGCAATCACTAACCAAAAAAATATCGACAGCTCACCAAGAAAACTTAGACTGGTCGCTGATATGGTTCGGAAGATGTCACCTGAGCGCGCGATCGAAGTTTTAAGATTTACCCCAAATGCAGCTGCTAAGCCGTTATCTGAGGCTATTAAAACAGCTTTAGCTAATGGTCAAGGCCAAACCGGGTTGGTTTTTAAGAAGCTTGAGATTAATGAAGGTTTAAAAATGAAGCGGATGCGGGTTGGAACAGCTGGTCGAGGTCGGAGTCGAGCTTATCGGCGTCGCTTTAGTCATATCAAAGTTGAACTCGGAGAACCAGAAGTTAAGGCCCCAATTGTTCAGAAAAATAAAGCTTTACCAAAAGTAGTCGAAGTGCAAGAAAAAGGAGCCAAATAAAATGGGACAAAAGATTAATCCAACTGGTTTTAGATTAGGTAGTAGCATCACTTGGCAATCGCGCTGGTTTGCTAAAGATCAAGATTATAAAAAGTTTTTGATGGAGGATTTAATGATCCGCAATTTATTAATGAAAAAATTGCGCCCAGCAGGTATTACTAAGATCGAGATTGAAAGATCGAGTAATAAATTAAAGATTATTTTGTTTGTAACTCGACCTGGTGTTTTAATCGGCCGCGGTGGAGCTGGTTTACTTGAGCTTAAAAAATATATTCAAAAAGAGTTAAAGATTAAAGATGCCAATAGTTTTGAGATTTCCCCGATGGACATTAAGGTCCCGGATCTATCAGCTTATTTAGTTGCTCAAAATATTGCTGAACAATTAGTGAGGAGATTACCCGCCTCTCGAGTTATGAATCAATCTTTAGAGCGAGTCATGAGAGCTGGAGCTAAAGGTGTTAAGGTTGTTGTCTCAGGCCGAATCGGTGGAGCTGAAATCGCCCGACGTGAAAAGAAGTTTATTGGTTCGATCCCACTTCATACCATTCGAGCAGATATCGATTTTGCAATTTACCCAGCCTTAACTAAATCTGGGTATGTTGGAGTTAAAGTTTGGATTTATAAAGGAGAGGCAGTACTCTAATGGCACTTTTAGTTCCAAGACGCGCCAAATATCGTAAAGCTTTCCGAGGTAAAAGACGTGGATTAGCAACTCGTGGTGCTTCGACGGCGTTTGGAGGATTTGCTTTAAAGTCAATGGAAACAGGTTGGATTAACTCTCGTCAGATTGAAGCCGCTCGTCGAGCGATGACTCGTTACACTCAACGGGGTGGTCGTATCTGGATTAGAATCTTTCCTGACAAGCCTATTACCAAGCATCCAGCTGAATCTAGAATGGGTTCTGGTAAGGGAGATGTGGTAGGATACGTGGCGGTTGTAAAACCAGGCGCAATTATTTTTGAGATGGGGGCCGTGACTAAAGAAACTGCTCAAGAAGCCATGAGATTGGCTGCCCATAAGTTGCCGCTTAAAACTAGATTTATAACTAAGGAGGACGAATATGCCCAAGAGTAATGATTTATTAGAATTTAGAGGTTTAGATAATATGAGTTTAATTAAAAAGATAAAATTAGCTAAGGTTGAATTAGATAGTTTACTATTTGATAAAAACTTAAATAAGTTAAAAGACACATCAGTTATTGCCAAGAAAAAAGGTGTTATTGCTCATCTGTCGACAGTTTTGAGACAGAAAGAGTTAGTTTCTGAATTAGAAGCAAAAATTGATAAAAAACAACCAGCTAAGAAGATCGAAGAAGTAGTAAAAGAGAGTGTTAAAGAAGTGGAAGAAAAGACGATGACAAAGAAACCAGCCAAGACCAGCAAGATAACTAAAAAGAAAGGAGCTAAATGATTGGACGTGTCGTGTCAGTAAAATCACAAAAGACCGCAACTATCTTAGTTGAGCGAGCCAAAAAGCATCCTCTCTATCAAAAATCAGTTGTTCGGACCAAGAAGTATTTAGTCCATGATCTTTTAGGTGTATCGCTAGGAGATGTGGTTGAGGTTGTCAAAGTTCGACCAATTTCAAAAAATAAACATTGGCAAATTGTCAAAAAGGTCGGTCAAGATATGGTGGCCTTAGGCACCCAACACATGAAAGATGTTGCAACTGAAACTATTGAAGAAGTTCAGCCTTCAGAAAAGGAAGAGCAATCAGAAATTATCACGTCAGAGGTGACTGAAGAGATAAAAGCTGAAGCCGCACCTAAAAAAGTTGCTAAGAAAAAAGGAGCTAAATAATGGTCCAACATCGAACAATGCTTAAGGTCGCTGATAACTCGGGAGCCAAAAAGCTTCAAGTTATTCAGGTTTTGGGTGGAACGGGAAAACGCTTTGGACGATTGGGTGAGGTTGTTGTTGCAATCGTTAAAGGCGCTGATCCGAATGGTCAAGTTAAAAACCATGAGATCGTTCGAACTGTTTTAGTTCGCACTAGAAAAGAAGTTAGACGGCCGGATGGTTCATATATTAAATTTGATGAGAATGCTGGAGCGGTTATTGATAAAGATGGTAATTTGCGAGCGACTCGAATCTTTGGTCCAATCGCTAGAGAAGTTCGAGAAGCTGGTTTTAGTAAGATCATTTCACTAGCTCAGGAGGTTTGGTAGATATGCAAAGAATTAAAAAAGGTGACAAAGTTATAGTAACGCTTGGTAAAGACCATGGTAAAGAGGGTCTAGTTGATCGAGTTTTGATGAGCCGGAGTCAAGTCGTTATCGCGGGCATTAATGTCTATAAGAAACATATAAAAAAGGGTCAAGCCAACCAAACGGAAGGTACGATTGTTGAGATTATTAAACCAATTAATCTCTCAAATATCGCCCTGATTTGTCCGGAATGTCAAAAGCCGACTCGAGTCGGGATTAAAATTGATGGTAAAAACAAAGTTAGAATTTGTCGAAAATGCAAAAAGGAGATTAAATAATGAATAGATTAAAAGAAAAATATTTAAATGAAGTTAGACCGAAATTGAAAGAAGAGTTCAAATTTAAGTCTGATTTGGCTGTGCCAGGTATTAAAAAAGTAGTTATTAATATTGGGAGTGGTGAAGCTAAGGACGATGAAGGGGTCTTAAAAGGTATTACGGCTGTCTTAACCTCTTTGAGTGGTCAAAAGCCAGTTGTGACTCGAGCTAAAAAGTCTATCTCAGCTTTTAAGTTGACTAAGGGCGCGCCAATTGGTTTAATGGTGACCTTGCGAGGCGAAAAGATGTACGTATTTTTAGATAAGTTAATGAATATTGCCTTACCTAAAGTTCGAGATTTTCGGGGAGTGCCTGGTCAGTCATTTGACGCTCGCGGTAGTTATAACTTAGGTTTGCGAGAATATGGGATCTTTCCTGAGGTAGAAGGTTTAAATGCGAAGATTCATGGCTTGCAAGTTACAATTACAACCTCGGCTGAAAACAGAGATCAAGGATATAAGTTATTAGAGTTACTTGGTATGCCGTTTAAGAAGGAGGCTGCTCGTGGCTAAAACTTCGAATGTGGTTAAAACCAAGGTTAAATTTAAGGTTCAACAAACTAATCGTTGTCGAATCTGTGGTCGGCCACGCGGATATATTCGCAAATTTGGAGTTTGTCGAATTTGTTTCCGGGAGTTAGCTTATAAAGGTCACTTACCTGGAGTGAAGAAAGCGAGTTGGTAAACAAAAATGGTTAAAGATACAGTTGGAGACGCATTAATTAGAATAAAAAATAGCTACCTAGCTCATCGTGAGGAGGCAAGCTTGTCCTACTCTAAGGTTGTGGTGGCAATTTGTCAGGTTTTAGAAAAAGAAGGTTTTATTAAATCAACTCGCCATGAGGGTGGAGATCTGATTGTTGGCCTAAAGTATCAAGGCCAAAAACCAGCGGTTACAGATGTTAAGAGAGTTTCAAAACCAGGGCTTCGAATTTACAAAAGTAAGACTAATTTACCTTGGGTCTTAAATGGCTTAGGGATTGCAATTATCTCGACTCCAAAAGGAGTTATGACTGATAAACAAGCACGAAAGGAGGGTGTGGGCGGTGAAGTTATGGCCTACATTTGGTAAATATGTCTAGAATTGGTAATGCACCGATTATTATTCCGGCTGGAGTTGAGGTCTTAGTCGATCGAGCTATGGTAACCGTCAAAGGTCCTAAAGGCGAGTTAACAACTGATTTCAGATCAGAAATAACGATTAAGGTTGAAGATAATCAGATTTTGGTTAGCCGAAAAAAAGAAGATAAGGTCTCAAAATCTCTTCATGGTTTATATCGAGCTAAGATTGCTAATATGGTAACTGGAGTTATGACGGGCTGGACTAAGAATCTTGAGATGGTCGGAGTTGGTTACCGAGCTCAAGGTGGAGGAGATGCGCTAACTTTATCAGTTGGATTTTCACATCCGGTCAATATTAAAGCTCCGGAAAATATTAGTTTTGCAGTTTCGGAGAATACTAAGATCTCAGTTTCTGGAATTGACAAGATTCTAGTTGGTCAGATCGCCGCGAATGTTCGAGCTGTTAAGCCACCTGAAGTTTATAAAGGTAAAGGTATCCGTTATGCTGGCGAATACGTCAGACGAAAGGCTGGTAAAGCAGGTAAGGCGGCTGGAGCTACAAAGTAAAAAGATATGAATAAACAAAATAGAATTATTAGACATAAGAGTTTACGCAAACGAATCGTTGGAACAAGCGACCGACCACGTTTGGCTGTTTTTAGATCAAGCCAACATATTTACGCTCAGATTATTGATGATACAAAATCAGTAACTTTGGTATCTGTGTCAGACTTGAAGTTAAAAGGTCCTAAAAAAGATTTAGCTATGCAAGTTGGCGAAGAGATTGCTAAAAAAGCTCAAGCTCAAAAAATTACTGAAGTGGTTTTTGATCGAGGTGGCTTTGGTTATCATGGTCGAGTTGAGGCTGTGGCATTAGGTAGTCGTAAAGGAGGGTTAAAGTTCTAATGAATCCTCGTCGCGGTGGTCAAAGAGATAATAATCGTCAACCAGAAGTTCCATCTGAGTTTTATGAAAAGGTTGTCTCCGTTAATCGGGTTTCTAAGAAAACTCAGGGTGGAAATAAACGTGGCTTATCAGTTATCGCCGTTGTCGGTGATCGAAATGGAAGAGTTGGAATTGGTTTGGGTAAAGCCGCAGATGTTCAATCAGCCGTTCGAAAAGCTACAACTTATGCTAAAAAGCATTTAGTCACAATTCCTTTGAAAGATAATCGAACGATCCCACATGATGTTTCAATTAAACTGGGTGCTGCTAAAATATTATTAAAGAGCGCTCCAGAAGGAACCGGAGTTATCGCAGGTGGAGCTGTTCGAGTAGTTGTTGAAGCAGCCGGAATCCGAGATGTTGTTTCTAAGATTTTGGGAACAAGTAACCAGGGTTCAAACGTTTATGCAACACTCGCGGCACTATCATTATTACAGTCTCCAAAGGTTGAAAAGTTGGAAAAAGTTGTCAAAGAAGGTAAAAAGTCATGAAACTAGATCAATTAAATAAAGTTACTACCAGATCTAAAAAACGAGTTGGCCGAGGTATTGGTTCAGGTCGGGGTAAGACGGCTGGACGTGGTACTAAAGGTCAAAAAGCTCGCGGTAAAGTTCCCGCAACTTTTAGTGGAGCAGGTTTACCTCTTTATAAAAAGCTACCGTATCGTCGTGGTTTAGGTAATCGTCAAGTCAGCCCCAAAGCTCAAATTGTTCAACTTAGCCAACTAGTTGATTTAGAAAAGGGAACGGTTATTACAATCGAAAGTCTGATTAAAGCTGGGATCTTGCCAGCTAATAAAGCCAAAAGACCGGTTAAGATTTTAGGACAGGCGGAGTTAAAAGTCGCTTTAGATGTTCAAGTCCCAGTCTCCAAAAGTGCTCAACTAGCCATTGAAAAAGCAGGAGGAAAAGTTGTCCAATCTGCTTAGCCCCTTTTTTAATGCTTTTAAAATTCCTTCGCTTCGTCGAAAAATACTCATTACAATCTTAATTCTGGTAGTTTTCCGAATTGCCGCCCATATTCCAATTGGGGGAATTGACCGGGCTGGATTACAGAATTTATTTGCGGGTAATCAATTTTTAAGCTTGCTAGATATCTTTTCAGGTGGAACTTTAGCTAACTTCTCAATCTTATCTTTAGGGTTAAATCCGTATATTAATGCTTCAATTATTATGCAGCTTCTAACAATGGTTTTTCCAAAGCTTGAGGCTTTGTCAAAAGAAGGTGAGCGTGGGCGAGCCCAGATTAATCAATATACTCGTTATTTAACTGTGCCTTTGGCCATTGTTCATTCGATTGGAGTTTTCTCACTTCTGCGTGGTCAGGGTTTAGTTCAAACGATTGCCCCGATTGAGGTCTTTGGGATTATCTTGTCTTTGACAGCGGGGACGATGTTCTTAATGTGGTTAGGAGAGCTTTTAACGGAGTATGGAATTGGTAATGGAATCTCCGTTTTGATCTTTGCTGGTATCGTTGTCAGAGCCCCGACGACCTTTTTCCAAACCATCTCAGTTACAGATCAGCAACAGATTATTAATTTGATTATCTTTGCGATCTTAGCCGTCCTAATTATTGCCGGGATTGTTTATGTTAATGAAGGCCGTCGCCAGATTATGATTCAGTATGCGCGCCGATATCTTGGTAATCGCCAGGCGGCTGGAAATTCAACTTACTTACCGCTTCGAGTTAATCAAGCTGGAGTTATTCCAATTATCTTTGCGGTCTCACTGGTTTTACTTCCTTCCTTCTTAGGTCAATATTTAGCCCAAATGCCTCAAGGTGGACTCCAATCCGTTGGTAAATTCCTAGTCGCTAATTTCCAGTTCACCTCACTTCTTTATAATGTGGTCTATTTCTGTTTGGTACTTGGCTTTACTTATTTTTATACAGCAGTTATCTTTAATCCAACGAAGATTGCTGACGAGATTAAAAAATATGGTGGTTTTATCCCGGGCATTAGACCTGGCAGTGCCACTGCTAATTATTTAAATTATATTTTGCTTAGAATTACGCTAGCAGGAGCTGTTTTCTTAGGTATTATTGCGATCTTGCCTTCAATTGCCTCTCAAATTACTGGTATCTCGACTTTAGTGTTAGGCGGCACCAGTATTTTAATCGTTGTCTCAGTTATCCTAGATACCGCGAAACAGTTTGAGAGCCAACTTATTGAGCGTAATTACGAAGGATTTATAAGAAAGTGAAATTGTTAATTGCTGGTCCACAAGGCTCAGGCAAAACTACTCAAGCAAAACTATTAGCCGATCACTTTGGCTTATGTTTAGTTGACACAGGCGACATGATTCGAAAAATTTCCAGTTTGGATACTACTGAGGGCCGCAGGCTCAAAAAAACTCTTTCAAAGGGATCGTTAATTAGTAATCATATCGCGGCTCGGGTGGTTAGAGATCGGATTAATCAAAAAGATTGCCAAGCGGGCTATGTTTTTGATGGTTATCCTCGCAGTCTATCTCAACTTAGATTATTTGATCCCGAGTTTGACCAAGTTTTTTATCTAAAAATTGCGGACTCAATTGTTGAAGATCGAATGAAGCTTCGCGCGCGGGCAGATGATACGCCAGTGTTAATTCATAAACGACTGCAAACTTTCCATCGTCGGACCCGGCCAGTTTTAGACTATTACCTGAGTCAAAAAAAATTAACTGAGATTGATGGCAGTCTACCAATTAAAACCATTAGCCAACAGATTATTCAAAAATTAAAATCATGATTAAACCTCGAACTGAACCTGAGCTTGAATTAATGCGCCAAAGTGGTCAGATGACTGCTCAAGCACTTAAAACTGTTTTAGCGGCGGTTAAACCTGGTGTCAGTTTACTTGAGTTAGATAGCCTGGCAGAAAAAACTATTCATGATTTAGGTGGCCAAAGCTCGTTTAAAACCGTGCCTGGATATGATTTTACAACTTGTTTGAATATTAATGAGGAAGTTGTTCATGGTCTACCTCGGCCGATTAAGCTTAAAGAAGGGGATACGGTCTCTGTTGATTTGGGTGCTGTTTATCAAGGTTGGCATACTGATGCGAGTTGGACTATGATTGTAGGACAATCAAAAGAGCCTAAAGTTAAAGCTTTTTTAGCGGCTGGTGAAGAAGCTATGTGGAACGGGATAAGAAAAGCCCTAACTGGCAATCGGGTTGGCGATATTAGCCAAGCTATTCAAGAGGTGATCGAAGGTCGCGGATACCAGGTGGTTAGATCCCTAGTTGGCCATGGTGTTGGTAGAGAGCTTCATGAAGATCCCGAAATCCCGGGATTTGGCCGCAGTTCGGCTGGCCCAATCTTACAAACCGGAATGACTTTGGCTATTGAAGCAATTTATACTGAATCAAGTCGCCAAGTGGTTGTTGCTGAAGATCAATGGACTTTAAGCTCAGCTGATGGAAGTATGGCTGCGGTCTTCGAAATGACGGTCGTTGTAGGGCCTAAAAAGGCCGAAATTTTGACCGATTGGAGGCAATTGTGACTATGGGTTGTTTTCTGAAGCTAGCTTTGCTAAAATACCTAAGTCTTTTAAAATAATGGATACAGCAATAGTTGAGGGTAAGGTTACAGAGGTTCTGCCAAATACCCTGTTTAGGGTAACAATAGATCGATCGGAGTCACTGCCTGAGTTAATAGGACGGATGATTCTTTGTCACATCTCCGGGAAGATGCGCAAAAATTATGTTAAACTACTGGCTGGCGATCGGGTTAAAGTTGAAATGAGCCCGAAATATGACTTGGATAAAGGTCGAATAACCTTTAGATTGAGATAAAAATATGAAAGTACAGGCATCAGTTAAAGAAAGGTGTAAGTTTTGTAAATATGTTAGGCGCGAGGGCGTCTTATTTGTGATATGCTCTCGCAGTCCAAAGCATAAACAACGACAAGGATAAAATATGGCACGAATTGCAGGCATTGACCTACCAAACGAAAAAAGATTAGATATTGGCTTAACTTATATTTATGGGATTGGTCGTGCCAACGTTAAAGGTTTATTGGATGAGGTTAAGTTAGACGCGACCAAAAGAATTAAAGATTTGTCTGAAGAAGATATTAATAAGCTCCAACGGGCGATTGAGAAGATGGTCGTTGAGGGTGATTTAAGACGTGAGATTGAGAGAAATATTCGTAGACTTGAAGATGCGGGAGCTTATCGAGGACTGCGTCATCGTCATGGTTTACCAGCTCGTGGCCAAAGAACTCGCTCAAATGCTCGAACTCGAAAAGGTAAGAGAAAGACCGTTGGATCGGTTAGAAAGGATGTCGTGACTGCGAAAGCTTCCCCAGTAACGACTGCTGCTAAAAAATAATGGCTAAGAAAGTTATTACTAAGAAAAAAGTTGCTCAAGCTAAAGTCGTTCCAAGTGGACGAGTTTATGTGACGGCCACTTTTAATAATACGATTGTGACTTTAACTGATTCGATTGGTAATGCTTTAGCGTGGGGATCCTCTGGAGCTTCTGGTTTTAAAGGCGCACGTAAAGCTACTCCTTTTGCCGGTATTAGTGCGGTTGAATCTGTGGCTCGTAAAGGTCAAGCGATGGGGATGACTCAAGTTGAAGTTTATATTAAAGGTCCAGGCCCAGGACGAGATGCTGCTATCAGAGCTTTAAAAAATGCTGGTTTAAATATTACGATGATTGCTGACGTTACCCCAATTCCACATAATGGTCCAAGAGCTAAAAAGAGGAGACGAGTTTAATGTCACGCTACCGAGGTCCAAAACGCAGATTAAGTCGTCGAGAAGGAGTTCCGCTTTTTCAATCCGATGCCAAATCAATGGAACGCAAAGGTGCTATCCCACCTGGAGCACATGGTGTTCGGGTTAGTCGACGAAGAGTCTCAGCTTATGGTGAACAACTTCGGGCTAAACAACGAGCTAAGAGATTGTATGGTTTAACTGAAAAGCAATTTAAAAATACTTTTACTAAAGCTTCCAAAAAGAGTAAGGCTACTGGTCAAACCATGCTTGAGCTTTTAGAAACTCGTTTAGACAACGTTGTTTATAGGCTCGGATTTTCCAGATCTCGCCCAGAAGCCCGCCAAATTGTTAATCATGGACATGTCACAGTTGATGGTAAAAAAGTTACAATCCCATCCTTTACTGTCAAAATAAATTCAGTAGTTGCAATTGCCAGCAAATTTGTGGATAATACTCAGGTCAAAAAGAGTTTAGAGGATTCTGAAGGCCTACCTAAGTGGTTAGATCGAAAAGCCGCTTCCGGTAAGGTTTTGAATCTTCCTGAAAGAGATGATACTGAGAAGATCGTTGATGAACAACTGATTGTCGAGTATTATAGTAGGTAAACTAAAATGAACAAATTTAAAGTAGCTAGCGAAAATGAAAATGGTACAACCGCTCAAATAGTTGTTGAGCCGCTTGAGCAAGGTTATGGCCATACCTTAGGTAACAGCTTGCGCCGCTGTATGTTAACTTCTATGCCAGGTGCAGCCATCACCAGTTTAAAAATTGCTGGAGTTAGTCATCAATTCTCAACTATGCCTGGAGTTGTTGAAGACGTTTTACAAATTATCTTAAACCTCAAGAAACTTAGACTCAAAATTTATGGTGATCAACTGATTCACTTAAGTATTCAAAAAACTGGTAAAGGCGATATTACAGCAGGCGACCTAGATACTAAAGGTTTAGGCGAAATTATTAACCCTGATTTACACATTGCAACTGTGACTGATCCAAAAGCTAAATTTAGTTTAGAGCTAACTGCTGATAAAGGGGTTGGCTATGTTGGAGTTGACGAAAGAAAAAGCAACGAAGTCGGAGTTATGCCAATCGATTCAATTTATACCCCAGTTCTATCCGTTAACTATACCGTTGATCAAACTCGAGTTGGTCGCCGAACTGATTTTGAAAAGTTAACGATGGACATTACAACTGATGGAACAATGACTGCTCTTGAAGCGGTTAATAGTTCAGCTCAAATTTTAGCTGGATATTTCCAACAGATCTATAAACCCGAAGCTGATGATCAAGTTGTGGCTACTCCAGCTGACAGCTTTTTAGCTGAAGATTTACTTAAATCCTCAGTTGAAGAATTAGATCTACCAGTTCGAATTAGTAATGCTTTAAAAGCTATCGATGCCGATACGATCGGTAAACTAACTCAAGTTCCACGAGCTCACTTAATGAAAGCTAAAAACTTGGGAACTAAATCTTTAACTCTAATTTCTGAAAAATTAGCAGAGAGGGGGCTGGCTCTAAGTGAGGCATAATGTTTATGGCAAGCACCTTAGTCGGTCAAGTAATCAACGGACAGCTTTATTTCGAAGCTTAGTCCGATCTCTCATTATCAGCGAAAAGATCCAAACGACTGAAGCTAAAGCTAAAGCCATTAAAGGTTTAGTTGATAAAATTATCACCCAAGCAAAATCCCCAACGACCCGAAGACTAGTTAGTCAATTTTTGACTGATAAAAAGATTTCGGACAAGTTGATTAATGAACTTTTGCCTCGTTTAGATTCTAGAACTTCAGGTTATACCTCAATTATTAAAACTGGTCGAAGATTAGGTGACGGCGCATTAATGGTTACCATGAGATTATTGGTTGAAGAACCAAAAGCTGCTGCTAAAAAGAGTAAAGAAGATAAACCTTTGGCCGAAGAAATTAAAGCATCAGAAGTTGTTGAAGCAGAGATTGTGTCTCCGGATGAGACTGTGATCGAAACTCCAAAAAAGAAAGTTCCGGCTAAAAAGGCTACTAAAAAATAAACTATGAGCACTAACGTTTTATCAGCTAAAGATATTAAAAGAAATTGGCATCACTTCGATGCTACTGATCAAGTTTTAGGCCGTTTGGCTCAAGCTGTGGCGACTAAATTAATGGGTAAAGATAAAACTAATTTTGTGCCGTATTTAGACAATGGTGATTATGTAGTTGTAACTAACGCTTCTAAAATTAAAGTAACTGGTAAAAAGGCTACTCAAAAAAAGTATATTCATCATTCAGGTTATCCAGGAGGACTTAGAGAAGAGACTTTTGAAAAGTTAATAGTTCGTCGACCAGAAGAAGTTATCCGTCATGCCGTTGTGGGAATGCTTCCAAAAACCAAACTTGGTAAATCAATGATTATCAAAGTCCATATTTTTAAAGACGACAATCATCCCTTTGCTAAACAACTCGGAGGTTCTAACTAATGCCAACTACTCAACAGCCAGATTATATTGGAGCAGTTGGTCGACGCAAAGAAGCGGTTGCCCGAGTCCGAATTCGACCCGGTCAAGGTGTTTCGATCGTGAATTCCAAACCAATCTCGGACTATTTCCAAGGTCCACTTAAACAAAAAGCTTATCAAAAGCCCTTTGAGTTAACTCAAACTTTAGGTAAATATATTGCGACGATTAAAGTTTCAGGTGGTGGAACAGCTTCCCAACTTGATGCTGTTGTTCATGGTTTATCTCGTGCCCTGTCAGCTGCAGATAAAGAAAACTTCCGAAAGCCACTTAAAGTAGCGGGTTTATTAACTCGTGATCCAAGAGCTCGTGAGAGACGTAAGATCGGCCAAGGTGGCCGTGCTCGAGCTAAAAAGCAATCTCCAAAGAGATAATTTCTTTATTTTAGTTGTATAATCCAACTATGCCGATAGACTGGACAAATATATATAAGAAGTATAAGGGCCTATGGGTGGCGCTGGCAGATGACCAAGTTACCGTCATTGCTGCTGGTAAGACCGTTAAAGCTGTCATGGGTGCTTCGCAAAAAAAAGGCTTCAATGAACCGATTTTATTTAGAGTACCTACAAAAATGGTCTCTTATATTGGTGCTTTAATTTGTGAAATTTAAATACTATAAATCTACAAGTCATTCTCTTTCAGATTTCTTTGGTCTAGGGATTCTGAGGCCGATTATTCCAATTAGAATAGTTGGTCAGAATAATGCTATTAAATATAATGTTTTAGTTGATTCTGGAGCTGACTTTTGTATCTTTGATGCTGAAATTGGAGAATATTTAGGCATAAATGTTAGGTCTGGAACAGAAATTACTTTTGGCGGAATCCAAAGCTTAGGAGGGGCTAAAGCGTATATTCATAGAATTAATATGGAGGTGGGTGGCCATCCCTTTAGAGCTGAAGTAGGTTTTTCTTATGATATTGCTAAGAGTGGTCATGGAATTCTCGGACAAAAAGGTTTTTTTGACTTATTTATCGTTAAGTTCGATTTGCAAAAAACTGAAATTGAGATTAAACCACGTTCAGCGCTTTAATCAGTTTTAACTTGACCTAACGCTTCAATCTTGGTAACCAACTCTTCGGTTGGAATTGAGGATAGATCAATCTTATTTTCATAAGCCACTGCTAATCCTTGAATGAGTCGTCTGGCTAGAATGGCCTCTTTTTTATTTAGATAACTAATCGTAATCGAGCCCTCTGTAAAGCCCCGGTCTATGACTTTGATACGAGCAAAAAGGACACTAGTTTCAACAATAACATCAGAGATATCTCGAATTAAAATGCTATGAATATGATCTGACCAAAAAAAAGTCCGAAAAACAAAATTAATCTTATTTTCATCGATCACTAAATCATCAATAAACATCGTAAATGGCCAGATCGAGGAAGTTTTATGCAAAACTCGGTTGGTTTTATTAACTATCTTATCCAACTTTTGGGTTGCGGTTTGTTTGGCTGGCTGTGGTGTTTCTTCAGATTGTGGATTTAAAGTTTGATTATTCTCGGTTTCGGTATGGGGATCGGTCTCTATAATTGGTTCAGCTGGGGTGGTGATACGTTTACGCAAAGTTGATAACCGCTCTTTGAGCGGGTATTTTCCAAATGGTATTTGACCCGTGCTTAACATTAATTGCTAGTATAGGGGTAATTGGTGAGGATTAAGTAAGAATTGGAGGAAGTTGCTTATTGCTCCTTGACTGTCAACTCTCACTTGTAGGATATTATTATCTCCAATATGCCAAATTCAGCTGTTTGGGTTTCCCATTCTTCTATTTCAGACTTTTTAAAATGTCCAAGGCTTTACTATCTCCGGAATGTCTATAAAGATCCTAAAACTCACCACAAAATTAATTTAGTCAATCCACCGCTAGCTTTAGGTCAGGCCGTTCATGAAGTTTTAGAACAGCTAGCCAAATTGCCAGTTAAAGAGCGATTTAGTTTAGATTTAGGGAAAGTTTATGATGACGCTTGGCAAAAAGTTAGTGGTAAATTGGGCGGATTCCTATCGCCTGATGAGGAATCTGATTATCGGCTTAAAGGCTGGCAGATGATTAGTCGGGTTATTGAAAATCCTGGACCACTTAAAAATAAAGCTTGGCCAATTCGAAAATGGTGTCATGTTGATGATGGCTCACATTTAAATTGTAATATGAAAGATCTGCCACATACTTATCTGTCTCAAAGTGATAATTTAATTTTGTGTGGCAAAGTTGATTGGATCGAATATTTGGAAGGTGATGATTCAATTCATATTATCGATTTTAAAACTGGCAAACATGATGAGGATGAAGGTTCGCTCCAATTACCCATCTACTATTTATTGGTTAAAAGTTGTCAAACAAGACCAGTTAAAAAGATTAGTTATTGGTACTTAGATCGGAATAATGAGTGTAGTGAAGTTGTTTTACCGACTTTGGAAGAATCCCAAAAGCGAGTATTAGAAGCTGCTCTGCTGGTTAAAAATGCTCGTGAGACTAAATCTTTTGATTGCCTGCGCAACGGTTGCTTTGCTTGTCGACCATTTGAAGCGATTATTAATGGTGAAGCCGAATTTATTGGAGTTGGGGGATATAATCAAGACAACTATATTATTAGTTAACTTCGTAGCTTATCGTGACGTTAATTATCACCTCGTTTGAACCCGGCTGAAGTTCTGTTGGAGCAGATTTGGAATCCAGACTGGCGGCTGCATAAGCGATCGGACCAGGTTGACCATTTGGACTCTCGGTATAATTGACAATCTTACCTAAACTAAACCCAGCCATTTTGGCAATTTTTGCAGCTTTAGTTTTTGCATCGGCTAAAGCCATCTGACGAGCCTGGTCTTCAGCGGCTGAGCCATCTGTAACATCAAAATTAACTCCGCCGGCTTGGGTTGCGCCATTGGCAACGGCCGTATCCAGAACCTGGTTGGCAAGATCAATTTTCGTAACCGTAATCGTTAAATTCGTGTCAGCAGTGTAGCCAGTAATAGCTTGATTACTTTTGGTGTAATCATAAGTTGGGCTGACGTTATAATTTGCGGTTTGAATATCTTTTGGGTCAATCCCTAACGCTTTAATGGCGGCACTAATCTTATTAATTGAAGCGTTCATCTGGCTTTGAACGTCTTGGGCGGTTGTTCCCGTGGCATGAACGCCGACGCTAACGGTTGCTTTATCGGGCTTAGCTTGAGCCTTACCAGTTCCAGTTACATCAAAGGTCGAAGCTTTAGTTGTTGAAACGGAGTTAATAGAGAACGGCAATGGTCCAGCTAATTTATTGTAACCAAAGAGAAGAATAAAAAATAAGATTAAACTAAAGGCGGATTGTCCAAAACGAGCAAGCATTAATGATATTATAGCATGATGAAAATTCCCGATATTCATAAAGCTGGTGGCATTTTAATTAAAGACCGAAAGTTATTGGTCGAAAAGTCTTTTACTAAGGAATTATTTTATGCTCCAGGCGGAAAGCTCGAAATAGGTGAAACTTCACCTCAGGCCTTGGTGCGTGAACTCAAAGAGGAGTTTAATATCGATATTTTAGAATCGGATATAGAATTTTTTGGAACTTTTTATGATAAAGTTCATAACACCGATAAGACGATTCAAATGGATGTTTATCTGGTTAAAGACTGGCAGGGTCAGCCTTCTCCCAATCGGGAAGTTGAGAAGATTTTGTGGATTGATAGTCAAACTGAGGGAGTTTCCGTTGGCACAATTTTTGGCCAACAAGTTATGCCTAAATTAAAAGATCAGAACCTGATCGATTAAATTTGACATTTCCGGGGATTGAGCCTAGAATTGCCGCTATGTTAGAAAACAGGACTAGTTTTGGGTCAGCTATGTCAGAAGTTATTAAACAAGATTCTGAACCGTTCGTTAGAGCTCTACTTCGCCAACGATTGATTTTATGTTTGGCAGGGCTTGGTTTGGGTGCGCTTGGAGTTGGCCCGGACATTGGATTTCAATCGCAGCCTCAGCCGGAAAGCGCGTGCGTTTTAGTCTCTAACGGTTCAGGTGAGGGTGCCATTTCCAGTAGTTCCTCTCGTCCATTAATTTTAATTTATCAAGAGACCCCCCCAACTTGGGCTACATTAGTGATTGATCGTAAGCCCCAAAAATTTACAGCGCTTCCGGGTGTGCCCGCGATTAGTTGTCCGCAAGACTTAGTAGCTTATCAGACTCAACAATTAAAGGCCGATATAGAAGCTACTAATCATCATATTACGGTCCAGGTTGAAGATGCTGAAGTTGGATTAGCCTCTCCTTCACGCTAGTTATCGTCTGTAGATCCATCGACTGCATTTGTCTACTCTCTGGAGTATGGCAACTAGTCCAACACGAAAGAAGTTTGGCGATAGATTACGTGAAATTCGCAAACAAGCCAACTTATCTCAAGAGGAGTTATGTTTTAAAGCAAGCTTCACCGAACACCTATTGGTTCGATCGAACGAGGTGAACAAAATATCTCAATTGATAATATTCATAAGCTAGCCAGGACTTTAAATATTGCAGTTAGTGACTTGTTTGTTGATGAATACGGTTCGACTTCTAAGAAAACTCCTCAAAAATGGTAATCTCGTAAATACTTATTTATGTGATAAAATCACCGGTGAGCTTACGGGGTGTAGTTCATCGGCAGAACGCTGGGCTGGGGGTCCAGATGTAGAGAGTTCAATTCTCTCCACCCCGACCCAATAAAATGTCACCATTTACTACTCAAGTTATTAAAATAGTTAAACTTATCCCTAAAGGCAAAGTTGTCAGTTATGGACAAGTCGCTTTGATGATGGGGATGCCTCGAGCGGCCAGGCAAGTTGGCTGGACTTTAAACAGTTTAGATGGTCAGGTTGAAGAGTTGGATTTACCCTGGTGGCGAGTCATTAATAATAAAGGAATAATTAGTATTAAAGGCACCAAATTTAATGGTAAAACGTTACAAAAAAAGTTACTAGAAGTTGATGGGATCGTCGTTTCAAATGATTTAGAGATCGATATGACCAAGTATCGTTTTTTGCCGGATCAAAAATTCTTAAAAAATTTAGAACTTGAAAGTAATGAAATAGAAAGAGTTATTAATAAATATAATATCTAAATAAATGGAGATCTCTCTCGACAAAGCCAAAACTGAAAAGTTATTTTATTTTGTAGTAACTGGAACAATTTATAATACTAATCTTAAAAAATGTTTAATTTTACAAAGATCTAAAACTGAGAAGGCGCATCCAAGTTTATGGGGTGTTGTTGGTGGTAAATTAGAATGGACTGATTTAGAAAACAATCCAATTACTCGAAAAAACTTTGATGTTTTAGATTGGGAAGGTTTGGTTGAAAAAGTTTTAACTCGCGAGGCCAAAGAAGAATCTAATTTAGCTATCTCAGACTTTCATTATTTAGATTCGGTGGTTTTTTTAAGACCAGATAAAATTCCTGTCGTGTGCATGAAATTTGCAGTTAAAACGGATGAAGATAATGTTAAAATTCCGG
>JBEPVZ010000019.1:0-22973 GCA_041690695.1 Candidatus Daviesbacteria bacterium
GTTTAACGCTGGGTGGAATTATTATCGCTAATATTAATCAGTTTGATATTTTATTCCGGGATGTGTCTATCTTATTTTCAGCTTTAGCTTTGGCCGCAGCCGGTTATAAAAAAAGAGTATAATTTAACTTATGTCGCCGGATATTAAACCTGAGCAGGCGGGAATTCAATCAAAAACCGGTCGAAAAGATCAATATCTCCGAGCAGCCATGCTTTGCGCCGCATTAGCTGTCGGGATAACAGATCGGTCTCCAAACGTTAGCTCAGCCAATCGAGTTGAGGCAAGTTCGAGCCAAGGTAAAGTTGATCCAGCCTTTTGGTCATCGCTACCGACTCGGGCAAAAGATGGCTTAAACGATCTTAGCCTTTATAATCTTGGTGTCGTTATCTCAGGCCCGACCCCCGATCAGCTGACTCAGGATTTCTTAGACTCTGGTTGGCAAGTCCCTGATAAATATTTATCATCTAAATTGCCGGAGATTGTCTTGGCTATGGCCAATCTGGCTTGTAAAGATACTCCTTATCCGGCCGCACCTCTGACTTTAATGAAGGTTTACGATCAACTTCCAACATTAGGCTTTGTTAAACAAAATAAAAAGCCTGCTCAAAGAGAAGAAGCTCGAATCTGGCAATCTCCTAATACTGATCCAGAAACAGATAAGCCGCTCTATTTAGTCTCGGTTGTTCAAGATGTTGATTTAGTTAGACCAAGTTCGAAAACTTTTTGTCGGACTAAATTGATCGCTTTACATGCTTTACCTGAACGAATTATTAATCCGGATGTTGATCAAGCCAGGCAAAACCTTGAAGATCAGTTTCGGGCCACTAAACAACTAGTTAATGCCAAACTTGTTCCAGGCACCAAACCCTACAGTGCAACCATAGATAAATATAATAGCTTCCAAACCGATGGCCAACGTGACAAGCTGACTTTAAGAGGTTAATTAACCCATTATATTTTTAACTAGCTCAATCTTAGGGTGGTCTTTATCTTGAGTGTAATCAATTCCTAAAGCATCAATTCGAAGAGGGGCATTATAAAGTTTATGTTGATGAACAGACAGATTAATTGATCTGATTAAAGTCCTAATTTTTTGAGGTGTAATTGCTTCAAGCGGCGTTCCGAACTCGTGGCTAAAACGAGCTTTGACTTCGATAAAAACCAGTACTTGCCCTATCTTAAGCAATAATATCAATCTCACCATCTCTGACTTGATAATTTTGGCTGACTATTTAAACTAACTTATCAAGGTACCGGCAAGCTAAATCTTGGGCTGTCTTTCCACCCTGCCTTGTCGACATTACAAAAACTTATCTAAATTAAACGACGTACGATGAATTTCTGATAAACCATATTTTTTAATTGCCTCACGGTGTAACTTAGTACCATAACCTTTGTGCTGGTGTAGTTGATATTCCGGATACTCAAGTGATAATTGTTCCATTAAGTTATCTCTGTAAACTTTAGCAATAACTGAAGCCGCTGCAATTGAAGCACAAATCGTGTCACCATTCGGAACAGCTTGCTGACGCTTTCGGTCTAGGCCCTTAATCCAGAAGGCATCAATTAAAACCATCTCGGGATCAAACTCAAGTGACTGAACCACTTTTAAAAAAGCTTGTTGAGTAGCTTGACCAATTCCAACTTGATTAATAATTTCAACTGAGATCTCAGCAATAGTCCAAGCCACAGCCTGCTCTTTTATCTGATTATCTAGCCCAAGACGGGCTTTGGCCGTCAATAATTTCGAATCAGCTACTTGAAAAGGCAATTTAGTATCTTTTGGAAAAACTACTCCAGCAGCTACGACTGGGCCAGCAAAACAACCCCGACCAACCTCATCAATACCACAGATTGAATTAACACCTAAGTTCCAGAGGTTTGTTTCAAGATCTAAATTCGCAAAGATCACTAAAAACTTTAAATTTGGGTAGCAGCTCGACCAGTTTGGTTTCTTAAGAAGTAAAGCTTAGAACGACGAACCTTTTTAGCATTTTTAACAACTTCAACACCGACGATAACAGGTGAATTAATTGGCCAAATTCTCTCAACTCCAATTGCTCGGACACCAATTCGGCGGACGGTCATCATCTTATTGTCAGCTCGACCTCTTAAAGCAATTAAAATGCCTTCAAAAGATTGCACACGAGATTTAGTCCCTTCGATAACCGTTGTTTTAACTCGAAGAGTATCCCCAATATGTAGATCAATACCTTTAACTGTTGCGGTAACCATTAGTGGGTATGATACGGTAATTTGAGCTTTAAATCAAGCGGACACTCGCTTTACCCAAGATTTTTTCCAGTTGATCAATAAAATCACTACTTGGTGTTACCCCATAAGGCAGATCAATCTTACGTGAACCTTGGCCTTGACCAATCAAAACCGTGATCGGGTATTCTCCAGGGTAGCCTTTAATAGTCGTACTGACTTCTTGAAGCAGTCCACGGTCAGCCCCTGAGGGAACGTTAACCTCGATACTAGATAAAACATTTTGAGGACTCGATCCTTCAGGATCAAACTGTTCCACGCTATCTGCTACAAAAGAATAAGCATCTTCTCTTAAATCAACCTTGCCTTGGATTAAAACGATCTGCTCTTTATTTAAAAATTGCTTAGTCTCAGCAAAAGTCTTAGGAAAAATGACGGTTTCAATCTCGGCTGTACCATCAAAGATGGTCAAAAAGGCCATCTCAGCATTACTCTTTTTAGTAAAAACCTTTTTTGCCTCCATAATTACTCCCCCCAAAGTTATTTTTTTACCTAAATCTTCTTCCCCTAAACTGGCAATCGTTTGAGTGGTATAGCGGCTAATCTGTTTTAAGTGCTTTAAAAATGGCGGCTCATGGAGATAAAAACCAAGCAACTCCTTTTCCGAAGCCAGTAGTTGCTCGATCGTTAACTCGTCAATTTCAGGCAAAATAAAGTGGAGTTTTTCCATCTCTTCACTATCAGCAAAGAGAGATTCTTGGCCTGAAGCTAAATTTTTAGCTTGCTTATGGGCGCGATCTAAACAATCATCTAAAATCTGGAGTTGAGCAGCTCTCGAACCAAAGTTATCCAAGGCCCCCGCCCGAATTAAACTCTCCATAGTTTTTTTATTAGCTAAGCGATTATCAACCCGTGTACATAAATCAAAAATATCGGTAAAAGGACTTATATCCCGAGCTCTGATAATTGACTCAATAGCACTAATCCCAACATTTTTAATAGCCGATAAACCAAACCGGATAGTTTTACCCTCAATCGTAAAACCAACCCCTGAGCGATTAATATCTGGCGGCATAACGACAATGCCGATCTTTTTACACTCTTCGACCGCCTCAGCAATCTTATCGCTATCGCCGTACTCAGCCGTCATAATAGCGGTCATGTATTCAACTGGAAAATTAGCCTTCATGTAAGCTGTCTGGTAAGACACGATTGCGTAGGAGGCCGCATGAGCCTTTGGAAAACCATAAGCGGCAAAGGGCTCAATTAATCCCCATAACTCTTTAGCTTTATTATCAGACATGCCTTTATTAATTGCGCCATTAATAAATTGATCTTTTTGTTTAGCCATCTCGGCCGGAATCTTTTTACCCATAGCTTTACGGAACTTATCAGCATCAAGCCAGGAGTATCCAGCTATATTAATGGCTGTTAATAAGACATCCTCCTGATAAACTAACAACCCGAGCGATTGATGCATGTACTCCTCCATCCTGGGGTCAAAATATTTAATTTGGGAAGGATCATGAGCCCTGGCAATATAATCAGGAATACTCCCCATTGGACCAGGCCGATATAACGCCACCATGGCCGATAAATCAGTAATTTTAGTCGGATTTAATTCCATTAACCACTTAGTCATCCCCGCACTGCCCATCTGAAAGATTCCCATCGTTTCCCCCCGGGTTAATAACTCATATGTTTTAACATCATCAAGCGGGATAGTATCTAAATCAACTTTAATGCCGCGGGTCTTTTCAACATATTCAACTGCCCGACCCAAAATGGACAGATTGCGAATTCCCAAAAAGTCCATTTTGACCAAACCAACATCTTCAACCGCATGCATCTCATATTGAGTAACTAGTCTCTCCCCATTAGCTTCACGCTGAACGGGGCTAAAATTGGTAATCGCCTCAGGGGCAATAACTACTCCAGCCGCATGAACTGAGGCATGTCGAACCGTACCATCAACTTTCATCGCTAAGGTTAACATTCGCCGATGAGTCGGATTATTTTTAAAAGCCAGTTGAAGCTCAGGCGTCTCCTTAATTGATTCTTCAAGAGTCTTATGAAAACCTTGTTTTGGCATCGGCACAAGCTTAGCTAATTGATCAACTTCGCCGTACGGAACACCTAACACTCGACCCACGTCTCGAATGGCTGCTCTCCCTAACATCGTTCCAAAAGTCACAATATTGGCAACTTTATCCGCACCATATTTTTTGGTGACATACTGAATAACCTCATCCCGCCTGTCGTCAGCAATATCGGCATCAATATCTGGTAAAGATGGTCGCTCAGGATTTAAAAATCGCTCAAACGGAATCTTATAAAGCATCGGATTAATCTTTGTCACACCTAAGGCAAATAAAACCAGTGAGCCAGCTGCTGAACCACGAGTATTGGTAATAATACCTTGCTGATTAGCCCAATTAATAAAATCCTGGACAATTAAAAAGTAGGTTGGATAATTTTTCTTTTCAATAATACCTAGCTCATAATCGAGTCGCTCTTTAATTTCAGGAGTTAGCTCTAGCCGCCCTTCTGCCCGCTTGTAAGTTAATTCTCGTAAATAGTCCATCGGTTTTTTATCATCAGGAATCTCAAAGATCGGAAACTTAGCTACCCCCATCGGAATCTCAAGATCACAACTGTCAGCAATCTTAGTCGTATTGGTAATCGCTTCTAATCGATCAGAAAACATCGCCTCCATCTCCCCTGAGGACTTCATATACAAATTTGGGGTGTCAATCATCCTAAGCCGGTTAATATCGCTGATAAACTTGCCCGTTTGAACACAAACTAACGCGTCTTGGGCTTCGGCATCATCAGCATCTATATAATGAAAGTCGTTCGTCGCTACCATCGGAATACCCATCTTAGGTGACAGCTCTTTAACAACTTGCCAAGTTAGATCTTGGATATTATTCATTTTCTCAAGATCCCGTTTAACATTTGCATCTAAATTAGGTTGCTTTAAAAGTTGATTATATTGATGATTTTGGAGTTCAAAATAATAATTACCCTCTCCAAATATATCTAAATAATCCTCCGCAACCTGAGTCGCTTTTTTGGTGTTGTCTTCTTCAAGTGAGCGGATAAATTCACCGGCCGGGCAAGCCGATAAACAGATTAAACCCTCATGAAACTCCTTTAAAAGAGCCCTATCAATCCTCGGTTTATAGTAAAAACCATCTAAATGAGCGATCGAAACAAGCTTCATTAAATTTAAATAACCTTGATAATTTTTAACGAGCAGCGTTAGATGATAAGGATCAGCATCCATCTTGCCTTCTTTACTAGTGTGATCCCTCGGGGCGACGTACATCTCACAACCGATAATCGGTTTAATATTTTGCTCCCTAGCAGCCTTATAAAACTCGATCACGCCATACATCGAGCCGTGATCAGTAATGGCAATGGCCTCCATCTCAAGATCTTTAGCTTTTTTAGTCATCTTCGAAACCTTGGATAAACCATCTAACAAAGAGTATTCAGTATGGCAGTGGAGATGAACAAATTTAGGCATTGGAATCATCGACATTCTAGCAGAAAATAAGCCTCCGCTGGTAGATGATAGATTGACTTAATCGGGTAGCTTAGGAATAATAGAAACTGTGGATTTAAAAAAAGAATTATCTAAAGTTGTCGACGGTGATATTAATGACGATGATAATACTTTAAAATTTTTTAGCCATGACGCCTCGATCTTCGAGGTCATGCCTAAGGTCATAGTCGCTCCTAAAAATGTCTCCGACATCGAAAGAGTCGTTAAATTCGTGAACGATAATCCAGATCAAAAGCTGTCTATCACCGCCCGCTCTGGCGGAACCGATATGACCGGTGGACCACTCAACCAATCGATCATCTTAAATATGCTCAAGTATTTTAATAAGATTATCGAGATTGGTGAAGAGACTGGGACAACTCAACCAGGCGTTTATTACCGTGATTTTGAAGCCGCCACTCTTAAAAAAGACCTCCTCATGCCTTCTTACCCGGCTTCACGGGAGATCTGTACTGTTGGCGGAATCGTTAATAATAACTCAGGGGGCGAGAAAACTTTAACTTATGGTAAAAGCGAACGCTACGTTAAAGAGATCAAAGTCGTTTTGTCGGATGGCAAGGAATATACCATTAAATCTTTAACTAAGGCTGAGCTCGATAAAAAGATGGCGCTTAAAACGTTTGAAGGCCAATTTTATAGCAAAGTTTATCAATTAGTTACCAAAAATAAGGACTTATTGGCAGCAGCCAAACCAAAAGTCTCCAAAAACTCGGCTGGTTACTATCTCTGGAATGTCTGGGATGGTGAGACCTTTGATCTACCTAAACTTTTTGTGGGATCCCAAGGAACTTTTGGAATTACCACCCAAGCCACTTTCCGGTTAATCCATCCAAAGAAATACTCAAAAATGTTAGTTATCTTTTTGAAGGATTTTAAAAAGCTGGCGCAAATCACTCAACAAGTTTTGGAATATAAACCAGAAAGCTTTGAATCTTATGATGATAATACCCTAAAGTTAGCCCTGCGCTTTTTCCCAGAGGTCGTCAGATTCTTTAAACTCAAAAACATTCTTTGGTTAGGTAAAGAATTTATGCCTGAGATGTGGATGAGTTTGACTGGTGGGATGCCTAAGCTTGTTTTAATGGCTGAATTTACTGGCGATAGTCAGGAGGAAGTTGATAAGCAAGCTACCTTAGCTCAACAATCACTGGCTAAGTTTAGAGTCCAAAACCGATTGACAAAGAATCCTGATGATGCTCGTAAATACTGGGTTATCCGCCGCGAAAGTTTTAATTTGCTCCGCCATCATATCCGAAATAAACATACCGCCCCGTTTATTGATGACCTATGCGTCAGGCCAGATCAGTTACCAGAATTTTTGCCCAGACTCGATAAAATTCTCAAAAAGTATCCTCAATTGATATACACGATTGCTGGACACGTTGGTGATGGTAACTTTCACATTATTCCGTTAATGGATTTTCATAATCCGAAGGCTCCGGAAATTATTAAAGAGGTTTGTGACAAAGTTTTTGATCTAGTTTTCGAGTTTAAAGGTACGATCACGGCTGAACATAACGATGGCATTATCCGCTCACCTTACTTGGAAAAGATGTATGGCGAAAAGGTTTATAAACTTTTTGAAGAGGTTAAAAATATCTTTGATCCAAACCATATCTTTAATCCAGGTAAAAAAGTCGGAGCCAGCCTGACTTATACTCTAAGTCATATTGAAAAAGAGTAGCTTTTTTTAGTTTTAAAAATGTTTTTTCTTCGGATTGGGCCTGCTTAATAATAGCTTTTAAGGTGCCTTCCTTTAAATCTTTTCCATGCATTGGAATAGGGATAGTTTTCACTAGTGAAGGGTTATACATAATGACATGGCTACCCGTTTGTCTCTTTTGAGCAAAACCTAATTTTTGGAGAATTGAGATAACTTCTTTGGGCTTAAACGTTGCCATAAGCAGCTGGATCATTAACTGCTACTTTAGTTATAACTATTTCAGAGCTTTCTTTAGGAATTTCTTGGCCTTCTTGTTTAAGAACATCCAAATAGCCCTCTATCGCATCTTTAACCATAAACTCTGCTTCTTTAAAAGAATCACCTTCAGTGACACAGCCGGGTAAGGCAGGTACGGTTACGACGTAACCGCCTTCTTTAGCTGGCTCAAAGACTGCAGTATATTCTAAAACTTTCTCGGAAACTTGCTTTTTCATACCGCTTTTATATCACTAGGCTTTTTCAAGTAAGGCTAATAATAAAACCTTAACTTTTTCAACATTGGGTTTCTGAGTACTTTTCCTCATTACCGCCCCAATAAAAGCCTGTAAAATCGTGGTTTTGCCAGCTTTATAACTTTCCACCCAAACTGGATTTTCTGCAATCACTTCTTTAACAATCTTTTCAATCTCAGAATCATCATCTAAAATATTATTCTTTTGACTAAATAGCTGCGCTATTAATCCCTCCGCAGAAAGATCAGTAATATTTAATTTCTGTTTATTAATCAGATGACTGGCTAGCTGTTTCGGGGACAGATCCTGAGCAGAACCCAGTTCAACGACCTGTTCATAATATTTAGCGACAGCTTCATTTTCACTTAATAGTTCAGCATCCGCCTGATTAATCTGGTATTCACTCATAAATCTGGCTGTTCGAATCGCTGGCAGTTCTGGTAATTCAATTTTTGACAAAAACTCTTCATCAATTTTAAGTTTTGGTAGATCCGGTTCCGGGAAATAGCGGTAATCATTGGCATTTTCTTTTGATCTTTGCAGAAAAGTCTCTTTTTTATCTTCATCCCAACCTCTGGTCTCCTGATGTAGTGTTTTACCAGCTTCTAATTCTTCAGCTTGACGTTTAATCTCATAATCGATAGCCGCCACCATAAACCGGAAGGAGTTAATATTTTTAAGCTCAATCCGATAATCTGGTAAGGCTGTTTGACCTTCCGGACGAACCGAGATATTAGCTTCGAGCCTCATATCCCCTCGCTCCATATCGGCATTCGAAACACCTAACGATCGAATAATCTGTTGCAAGCTTTTAGCAAAATTTCGGACCGAGATCGAATCAGTAAAATCTGGCTCAGTCACAATCTCAACCAAGGGCACACTCGAGCGATTATAATCAACTAAAGTTTTATTGCCTTGATGAATTAATTTACCAGTATCTTCTTCTTGATGAACTCGGTTAATTCGAATCTTCAGAGTCTCATTCTGATTATTTTTAATTTCGAGTGAGCCATCGGTTGATAAAGGCCAACGGTATTGGGAGATCTGATAACCTTTGGGTAGATCTGGATAAAAGTAGTTCTTACGCTCAAATAATGAATCCTTCGTGACCTGACAATTTAAAGCTAAACCAATTTTTAAACAATCCTCTATCGCTTGCTGATTTATAAATGGTACGGAGCCCGGTAAACCCAAACAAGTTGGACAAGTTTGAGAGTTAGGAGCTTTACCAAAATAATCCGCACTACACCGACAAAACATCTTAGTTTTAGTATTTAATTCAACATGAACCTCAAGGCCAATTACGGGTGTGTATTTCATAAATTAGGTTTCTGTTTTCGCCACTCTGTGGCATTTTCGTAAACTTCACCAACATTTAAGATCGTCTCTTCATCCATATACTTTCCTAAAATCTGGAGTCCAACTGGTAAACCATCCGAAAAACCACATGGTACCGATAATCCTGGAATTCCAGCCAGTGAGGCTGGGATTGTATAAGCATCTGATAAATACATCGTTAAAGGATCTTTAGTTTTCTCGCCTAAATTCCAAGCCACAGTTGGAGAAACTGGCCCAACTATGACATCGCACCTTTCAAAAGCCTGATCAAAATCTTGTTTAATTAAGGTTCGAACTTTGGCGGCCTGGATAAAATAATCATCAAAATAACCAGTCGATAAGGCAAACGTCCCCAGCATAATTCGCCTCTTAGCCTCAGCTCCAAATTGACTACGGTCATGACCAAATCGAGTTCCATCGAATTTAGCTAGATTTGACGATACTTCTGAAGCCATCACAACGTAATAGACCGCAATTGCTGATTCTGTATGGGGGAGTTCGATCTCCACTAACTTAGCTCCTAGCTCTTCAAGCTTTGATAAAGCCGTTCTGATAACTTTTTCAACCCCTTGATCAAGCCCTTTACCAAAGTATTCCTTAGGTACACCAACTCTCAACCCTGTCAAATTGTTCTGAAGCTTTGAACCTGAGAATTTTGAACTGACTACGTTACTATCTTTCCCATCCGGCCCACTAATCCATTCCAAAACTTGCCTGGCATCCCCAACTGATTTAGTTATTGGACCAATCTGATCTAAAGATGAGGCCATGGCAATTGCGCCGTATCTGGAGACCCGTCCATAGCTGGGCTTCAGTCCGACTACCCCACAAAGTGAGGCGGGCTGACGAATTGACCCACCCGTATCAGTCCCCAGCGCAAAAACACATAAATCAGCCGCCACAGCAGCTGCCGAGCCGCTCGATGATCCACCGGGCACTTTAGTTAGGTCCCAAGGATTTTTAGTTGGACCATAAGCTGAGTTTTCGCCAGATGAACCCATCGCAAACTCATCACAATTAGTTTTGCCACTGACACAAATATTCTGATCTAATAGTTTAGTGATGACTGTTGCGTCATATGGTGGAAGAAAGCCATCTAAAATTTTAGACGCCGCTGTCGTTTGAATATCTTTGGTAACAATGACCTCTTTAATCGCAACTGGAATTCCGGTATTACCAGGAGTAATTGTCAAAAAAGCATTCAATCCTGGATTAAACTCGTCGATCCGATCCTGATAAGCCCGGTTTAATTCTGCTTCAGAAAACTGTTTTGTTTTTAGACCTTCTAAAGTTTCGGTTAAAGTCAAATCAGTTAACTTACTCATCTCCAAAAACTCCTTCAGTTATAAAAAAGCCATCTTTTTTGGCCGGAGCATTCGCGAGCGCTTGATCTTGAGTTAAACTTGGTTCGACGTGATCTGGTTGCCAGACATTTTCAACCGGACTAATGTTAAAAGTGGGTTCAACACCTTTTGTATCAACAGAATTTAGTTGATGAATATAACTAATAATCTCAGATAGCTGATCAGAATAAAGATCAAGTTCAGATTCTTTAATTGGTAAATTAGCTAACTTTGCTACAACCAGAATCTCTGTTTTAGTAAGTTTCATCTGATGAGATTATACTCACTATTAATCCATTAGTAATAGTACTAAATTAAAGATTTGCCAGGCTTAATTCTAGATCCGGCAGAGAAACTCTAACTGGATCTAGCCCCACAATTCTTTCGATAATAGGCTTAACATAAGTCGTTTCTCTTTCAGTCTCTTTATCTAACTTTCTTTGCAAACTCTTCGAAGGTAAATCCCCTGCCTCATAAGCCAGATAATTTCGAATAGCTCTGCCAGTATAATTTTGTCCTTCAGGTAAAAAGCGTAAATGACCCATCCTACTGAGGACTTCGGTCTCTAAGCCTGAACCAATTCCTGGATTAGTAGGTTCAGCCTCTTTGCATAAAATTAGCTTCAGCATATTCAAAGATACGTAGCGAACATCTTCTGCTAAATCAGCATTGGGAAGTGCCAATCCACCTAAGTCTATTCCATAAAAACGATTTAGTTGAAATTCGTATCGTTCATTATTTATTCCAATACTCACTCCTGTCCCCATCTCGTTTTCCAGCCTTTTAAAATCCCAATAACGATAACCCAAGTCCGCCAACTCACGATGAGTTACCGGAATTCTTACCCCTCGCCTATTTAAATAACGAATTTGATTAGCTAAGATATCTTGAGATAAATGTTCATTGACTTCACGCACGTTTTCTTCTTGAACCGCTGGAAAACCAATCGCTTCGAGACTAATTAAAGGATGTAATTTATCTCGTGTACCGGCATTTGCAAAATAAAAGAGCGCTAACTTGTAATTAGCGTAATTAAATTGATCCAAACCAAAGGCTAATCCTTCCGAACTAAAAGCCTGATAACGCGATTCTGCTTCCATGTAACTCATCCCTTGCCTAATAATCTGAGCTTTTTGAGTAGCCAACTGCTCTGGAATATAAAAACATAACCTATCTCCATTTCTAACTATTATCTGAAAAAGAGCTGGCACTCCTAATTCTTGGGGGCGATATAGATCATTATAAACAACATTACTCATCATTTTACCAACAAATGCTACGCCAACATGTTTAAGTAATTTTTGAAAAAGAAGTTCCTCTTTATCGTGAACTAACCCTAAGCGTTGTCTTTTCTCAGCATCTTTTAGAGGATCAGCAATTGAAGCGTTAACAGAATCAATAGTACTAACACTGTTCCGGATATCTTGGGTTTCTTGACCAAAAGCTTCAATTCGACCAATCATTTCGCCTCGATTGCGGGAAGCTTTCAATAATCTATCTACTGATCTTTTTATTCGAATTTGGACCACTTCATTTTGAACTGACTGTTGTGCAGCTAAAAAGAAGTTAGACTCAGATATCGCAGTGATACTACCTAATGTTAATCCCGCTCTAACAGCTCGGATAGCTTTTGAATCGTAATTTTTTAAAATTGCATCAGACACATAAGAACAATATACATCTGCAAAAAAGCCACTTCGGAGCGAGAGAACATCTTCATCTAAAAGGTTACAGATTCGAGCCGCCTTTTCCAAAATAGTCAGGTCACCGGCAAACTCCATCGCCGCCGAAACGAAATTATAGTAAACATCAATCCGATCATCAGCTTTCTTTGGGCCATGAAAATAACCTTTTAAAGAAGCCTGAGCAAAGTCTTGGCCAAAAGGACTTCTAGCATATTGTTGTAACAAGACCTTTATTTGATCACTCTTAATCGCATCCCATCTTTCTTCACTTAAGTGGCTAAGTCTTGTTCTAATCGCCTTCGTCATTTGAGAAATAGAAGAAGTTTCTCCCTCAGTTTGAGCGTATGAGCTGAGAATCTGTGCTACCAAATTAATATTCTGGGGGGCTGCCAGTAAACCTTCGGCAGTCGATTCGATAACCTTAGCTCGGCGCTTCTTCGCATAACTATTTTCACCACTTACTTGACGATATTCTGCTAATTGACGATTTGTCCAAAGAATAACTTGCTGATCATCCAATAAAGTAGCTTCGGTTAAGGCTAACTCTTCTTTTGCCCTTTTTTGAGTAGTGGACCCTCGCATTACCTGAAAAGCTTCAGAATATTCAGGATCAAGTTTTAAACTTCCCAGAAAAGAAGCTCGTTCTTGTCGATCGGGAGTAGACCGTAGCAAAGAGCCAACAGTTTTAAAGTATGATTCAGCGGTTTCAGGATTCACAGCCCGAAATTATACAGAATTTAAGCTCCTAATGTCAAACTATAGGGTGCCTTCCATCTCTTTTAAGGCTTTGACCCGATCTGCAATCGGTGGATGAGTGTTAAAAAGACCAGCAAACCAGCCGACCGCAGCTGACCCTTTTAAAGGATTTACGATATAAAGATGAGCGGTTGCTCGATTAGCAGCCTCAAGCGGTTCAGGATCTTTTGAGATATCTTGCAAGGCATCAGCTAAAGCTTCAGGATTTCGAGTTAAATATACCCCTGAGGCATCGGCTAAATATTCGCGTCGCCTTGAGATCGCTAGTTGAATTAAAGTCGCGACCAAAGGTGCCAGTATCGCCGCCACTAAGGCAATAATTAAAAATAAACCATTGCCCTTACTATCTCGATCTCTACTACCTCCACCAAACCAGGTAATCCGTAAAAACCAATCCGCCAAGAGAGCAATAAAACCCACGAGAATTGAGACCACACTCATTAACAAAGTATCACGGTTATTAACATGGGATAACTCATGAGCCACAACTCCTTCTAACTCTTGATGATTTAATTTTTGCAAGATCCCGGTTGTAAAACAGATTGCGGAATGGTTTTTATCTCGACCAGTTGCAAAAGCATTCGGCGCCGTATCTTCAATAATGTATATCTTCGGAGTTGGTAATCCAGCAGCAATACATAAGTTCTCAACTAAATGAAATAGCTCCTTATTATCAGCCTGCTGAATCTGTTTAGCACCGGAAATACCTAAAACCATCTTATCTGAGAAAAAGTAAGACAGAAAGTTCATGATTCCAGCTAAAATCAAAGCAAAACCCGTTAACGATAAACCACTCGCTGAGTCAAAACCCAACCCTCTTGAAAAGATATATGCGATCGCCACCACAAAGATCGAAAAACCAAACATGATTAGCCAAGTTTTGAAAACGTTGCCAGCAATCTGATTTTGTGCGGTCGGAAGTGCCATGGGGGTATTATAACGTATATTCTGTCATATTGACGATCGATTAGTTTTGAGTAGATGTTAGACCGAAGGTGGAAATTAGAACTTAACCTGGACGTCTTTTTTCTCGTCCTCAGTTGCTTGGAAGAACTCTTCAGCCTTAAAACCAAACATTGAAGCAAAAAGGGATTGAGGGAACATCTGAATACCAGTGTTGTAGTCAAGGACGTTATTGTTATAAAACTGTCGGGCGGCGGCCACTTTAGTTTCAGTATCTGAGATCTCTTCTTGAAGCTCCTTAAAGTTATCCGAAGCTTTTAGAGTCGGATAATTCTCAGCCACCGCAAAGAGAGATTTTAAAGCTCCCGTTAACATATTATCGGCAGCAGCTTGTTCTTTAACTCCGGTTGCAGACATTAACGAAGTTCGGGCTTTTGTGACATCTTCTAAAACTGATTTTTCATGAGCTGCATAACCTTTAACCGTTTCAACTAAGTTTGGAATTAAAGACGCCCGACGTTTAAGCTGGACATCAATTTGAGAATAAGCTTCTTTGACTCTGTTGCGCTTGGTGATCAAGCTGTTGTAAAGGCCTAAAACTATTAAAACTAAAACAACGACAACACCTAAAATCCAGATCATCATAGCTTGATCTTAAACCAGTCAGCTAACTTTTGCAAGCTAAGGCTATTTAAAATATCCTTTTTTTCTGCCCATCCCCGTCTAGCAACAGACACTCCATATTTTAAATTGGCCATTGATTCAACCTGATGAGCATCAGAACCGATAATCAGCATAACTCCATATTTAATAGCGCTTCTGACTAAATCATCCCGAAGATCTAACCTTTCCGGGGACCCATTAATTTCGAGGACTTTATTAAATTTAGCTGCCGTTTCAAAAATTTTATCCCAGTCGGCATCAAACGACGGTCGTTTATCAATTAGTCGACCAGTTGGGTGAGAGATTATATCGACCTGAGGATTCTCGAGCGCTTTAATAATTCTGTTTGTTAATGTTGAGCCATCACCCCGATGTCCAGAATGAATCCCAGCAATACAGTAATCTAGGGTTTCTAATACTTCATCGGGAACACTCAAGCTTCCATCGCCTAAAATATCTATTTCTAAGCCATTCAAAACATGAACACTTTTATTATCCTTTTTCATATTCTGAATATATTTTGTTCTCTTTTCGATAAGTTTAGCCATTTCAGTAGGGCTGTGCGTACTCATGGCAGGTGGATGATCGGCAATCCCAACATAACTGTAGCCAAGTTTTTTAGCTTGCTCGAGTATTTCCTCAATTGAATTAATACCTGGACCATGCGAAGGTTCCAAAACAAAATTTGAGTGAATATGTAAATCGCCTTTTAGATCCTCTAACTTAACTAAATCTGGCAGGGTATGTTTCAAGGCGGCTTCTATCTCCCCATTATCCTCACGAATTTCCGGTTCTGGCGTCGCCATCTTTAAGTAGTCGTAGAGATCTTTCTCTGTTTTAGCAGGTAAGATTTTATCTGTTTTTAAATCTTTAACACCAAACTCGCTTAGAGAAAAACCGTGTTTCTCAGCATAGCTGCGGAGTTTAATATTGTGATGTTTACTGCCGGTAAAATGATTCAGCAGTGCTCCATAAACCTCAGGCTTACCCACTAATAGATCAACATGCAAACCGTTATGTAACATGACCATAGCTTTATTTGTACCCTGATCAATGACTCTTGAGATCTCAGGCATCTTAATAAAGTAATCAACAATAAGTTCTGGATCGTCAGCTGAGGCTGAAAAATCCAGATCGCCAATTGTTGAAACTTGACGCCTTAAGCTACCCAAAGCATGAGCTTGCTTAACTTTTGGATTGGCTTTAAGGTAACTAATGATTTTGTCGGCCATTTCGGTGGCAGTCGAAATTAACATTCGGCCAGATTGCTGCTTAGTCTCAGCTAAGCCAGCTAAAATTTTAGGGGCAATTGTTTCACTAAAACCTTTTTTAATTAATTGACCATTTTCAAGTTTAGTTTTTAGATCTCCTAAACTGGTCACTCCAAGTTCAGTTAACTTAAGAGCCGTCTGGGGACCAACTCCAGGAATATTTAGCATCTCAAATGTCACTTTTGGAAAAGCCTTTAATAAGCTCTCAAAATGTTTAACATGGCCAGTTTTAAAGTATTCATCAATATAGCTAGTTAAATTGTCACCTAAACCGGGCACTTCATCTAGCCGCTTTTCTTCCCAAAGATCTTTAATATCAGAGGTGAGATGTTCAATGGCATCGGCAGCATTGCCATAAGCTTTAATTTTAAATAGGTTTTTCTTTTGGAGGGTAAGGGCAGCAGCGACTGATCTAAGTAATTCAGCTAGTTTTTGGTTATTAGTTTGCATTCTAGTTTTTTTTTATTTCTTCTTGATCTCTATAGTCATAAATAGTCCTATCCAGCGATTAAAAGGACGGAGCAGTGACTCTAAAATTGTTACTGGCTGATAAAAAAAGGTTGGGACAAGTTGTGGCTTAGAAACCCCTCCCGAGATAATATATTTTAAGGGAGTATGAAATTGAATTTTGGTAACTTTTAACTGCGGGAATCGTGATTCAAATAGTTCTCGATCTCGAATAAAAACAATCCAAGGTAATGCTAAGTTGGCATCTGACATCCGACCCTTTCCTGGAATATGCCAATCTCCATTTTTATTCCTAGTTTCATGATGAAAATATTTATAAAAAAGGCCGGCTAAACCAATAGTATTTGGCTCGATCATGATAATTTTACCACCTTTTTTAAGAGATTCTTCCATACTCACCAAAGCTTTTTGTGGATTTTTAATATGATGAAAGACATCAAACATCAAAAAAGCCGCGACACTACCTTTTTTAAATGAGATCTTTTCCCCAGACATTACCTTATCAATACCTGGACCCCTGACAAGATCCGTCGTAATAGTCGCGGGTATAATCTCTTTAATAAATCCTCCACCAGAACCAAGTTCAACAATTAACCCTTTGGGTAAACTCAACTTTTTAAACATTTGATAAAATTCAATATATACGCGATTTAAAATCTTCTTTTTTTTAATCAAGTTCTTGTGGAGATAAATAGTTTCAGGGCAATCTAATTTATTCATAAACTATCTTTTACTAAAGCTTTCCCATCCGAAATTGTGAAGTTAAATCAATAAGTTGTCCCGTGTCTGGACCAAAACTCTCGCCAACTGAAGGACCATCAGTATAATCAAATACAAAAACTTTATTTTTATCAGTATTGATAATTTTTTGCTTCCAGTCCAGTTTTATATCATATGTTGCCAAATCACCATAGGGGAAGTAATAAGCCTCAATTAGATTAGGATTCGGAAAAAGAAATCGAGCTGGTCCGACCAATACCGAATCTTTAGTAAATTGTGGACTAATATTTTTAACATATTTTAAAAACTTTTTTTCAGCATTAGATTTATATTGTCCCTTATCAAAAGCATTGCTAATTAAAATTACGTTAACGATCAGATCTAGACAAAAAACAATTGTAAGCATTAATCTCAAATTCTTTCTCGAATACTTCCAAATAGTAGCGAAAAATGTTCCGAGCAAAATAGACATAAATAGTGACGGGATAAAGAAATAACCATTTTGAGCAGATTCCATTAAAGGGTTTACTTTTTGAACATAGACATTTAATACTCCAATCGGAAAAATTGCCAGAAAAGAACTCAAACACAAACGAAATAAACCGGTCTCTTTTTTTGAATGCTTATACAAAAAAATCAGCCCCACAATTAATAAAGGGAGCGTTAAAAAAGTTAAAAACCGGACAACCCCAAGATTGGGAGGAACTTCATGGAAAAATGTTCCTAGATTAGTAATTAAGCTTAGAGGAAAAATTAAAAGTGGGAATTGATAAATAACCTTTTCTGCTAGTTGCCGATCGGAGGTAATCAAGTTAAACAGTGATTGATGAGGCACTAGCGGTTGAGAGTGAACAAAATACCAACTAATAATCAGGTATAAACAGCTAAAAACTAGCCCCTGGATAAAAGATTTAAAACTTTTCTTAAAAGTTCCAATTAACGAATGGATAAAGAAAAAAGGGAATATAAAGATCGTAAAACTGGCTAAATACATTGAGAAGGTAAATAAAAGAAGTGATAATCCGAAATTGCGCCAACTGCCATTACGGGCTTTATGAAGAAAATACAGCGCAAATAATAATGGAATTGTGGCAGGAATTCTCTGTATAAATCTTTGATATCCTCCTTCAAAAAATGTAAAAAATGAGCAAGTAAAATTAGCAATAAATAAACAAACAATTACCAAACTCAAATAAATATTTTTAAAAAGCTTATTTAATACAACATACAGACTAAAATAGATAAGAATAATTACGGCCAACTCAAAACCAAAATAAAGGCTAATATTATCTTGAAAAAGTGGTTTAAAAAAAATAAAGCAGATTAAAGCAATATTGGCATAATTTGCAGTTTCATTAATGAGTGCTTGAGGACTAAACGAGAACATCAAAGCTTTATCAAAATAAAAATAACTTTCTCCGAGAAAAGCTTGGTTTAATAGTTTAAACCAAGTTACAATGGCTAATCCTAAAATTAATAGTAATCCTAACCTCTGATCATCAATATGCCTTGCAATAAATTTCATACAAATTTTAGCTTTTTAGCCCCAATTACAACCATTTTAAATAAGAGCAGACCATGTCTAAAACGGCTTATATTGGTTGTACCATAAACTCGCTCACGATATCGGATCGGAATATCGATTATTTTTAAATTAAGCTTGCTGGCACCAAACAGAAGTTCAAAATCTCCAAATGGATCAAAATCCCCAAAGAAACTTTGAGTTTTTTTGATATTTAGATAATCTTCCCTAAATAGTACTTTGGTACCACACAAAGTATCCTTGACTTTTTGACTAAGTAAAAAGCTAAACATTAAGCTAAAGAATTTATTTCCGAGATAATTAAGCGTCCGCATCGCTTGTTTTTCCATTGGATAAACTAACCTAGAACCATTGGCGAAATCAGCTCGGTTCTCGAGTAAACAGTTATAAAATTTAGATAAATCGTTCGGACTAACTGTTAAATCACCATCTAAGATCATTAAGATGTCGTGTTTAGCCATTTTGAAACCTAAATGAACAGCATCAGCCTTACCTTTACCTATTTGCTTAAAAACTTTAGCATTAAATTGTTTATTTGTTTTAATCTCATCTTTAATAGCTTGGTATGTTTTATCTTTGGAATGACCCTCAACAAAAATAATTTCAGTTTTGCTGCCAAGCTGAGGAATTTTTTGAAAGATACCTTTAATATTGCCCTCTTCATTTCTAGTCGGAATAATAATTGAGACTGAGTAGGCAGTTTTTTGCTTTATTACTCCCGGACGATATACCTGATAAGTAATTAAACATAACTTATTAATTACAGGCAATTGCCCAATAAATGAGTTTATAAATTTAGTAATAACTCCGCTTGGTAAAGGCAGCAATAATTTCTTGCCGCTTCGAATCTCTTCAAAACCTTCCAGAAAAAATAATCCATTGATATCTCCTGGTGAAAACCAGTTTGGCTCCTGATTAACCTTTTTTCTCAACCTAAGCTTGGTCGCTAAATCTAAAATTGGTTTCCATATAAAATTAAAATACACAACGATAATTCGGGTTTTGGAATGAGTATGCTTTTTAATTTTTTTAAGATAAAACTGCAAATCTGGGGTTGAGCCAGGTATATTTTGTAAAACAATATAGTCATAAATCCCAACTAACTTATCACCCGGATCTTTAAGAATGATTTTTCGACTATGGCTTGGAATTAAAAAGACAAATAATCGAGATAATTCTTGATAATAACTTTCGGCAAATATGTTCATCTAAATCTTGGCTAATACTAGCAAATGCTTTTTGCGTGCGCAATTGGTTTTTAGGTCTTTTCGCTTGCAGTATAATGCTTAATAACTAAGTCAATGAATACTACCAAACAAAAAATCTTTATTGCCAAACTAATCTATTCTTGTTTGCATTTATTTCTAGGCGAAGAGAAAAGATTAATTACCCGTAGTGGCATCCATTATGAAGTTGATCTCAGAGAAGGTATCGACTTAAGCGTTTTTTTATTTGGAAAGTTTCAAAGTCATATTACTAAAAATAGTTTACTAGCTATTCCTAAGAACGCAATTATCTGTGATATTGGCGCAAATTTTGGAATCATCTCGCTCCAATTAGCTAAAAATGCACCCCGGGGACATGTTTACTCCTTTGAGCCAACTGACTATGCCTTAAAGAAATTGGTTAGAAATTTATCACTTAATCCATCTTTATCTTCTCGGATAACCGTTATTAATAGTTTTGTTTCTAGTAAAAATAATCTCAAAAATTTAAAAGCTTTTTCGAGCTGGAGAGTTGATAAACAGCCCTCAAAAACAAAGCAACACCCGATCCATCTTGGAATTATCAAACCTTCTTCTAAAAAAAGTGTCATCGCTTTGGATAGCTTTTGTCAAAAAAACAAGATAAAACGTCTCGATTTTATTAAGATTGATACCGATGGCCATGAGCCTGAAGTTTTAAAAGGGGCTATTAAAACTCTAATAAAATATCATCCCAAAGTTATCTTTGAAGTCGGACAATATTTAATGGCCGAAAAGAAGGTTAATCAAACTTTTTATCTAGACTATTTTAAAAAATTGAATTATCGGCTTTATGACGGTCAATCCAAAAAGAGTCTATCTGCTGAAAATTTTAAAGAAATTATTCCGAAATATGGTACGACCGATATTATCGCTTTGTGGCGGGACCGACGGGACTCGAACCCGCGACCTCTTCCGTGACAGGGAAGCGCTCTAACCAATTGAGCTACGGCCCCAAAGCTAATGAGTATTCTAACAAACTTTAAGAGCAGAGTACAATCAAGATGATTTTTAGAATAAACTAATCAAATACCCCATATTGTAAGCAGAAGCTGTTTTGGCTCTTAAATTGATTAGAATACTTAATTTACTCGAGTATAAAAATTATTCTTTAGCCTCATTTGGAGATTTTTCCGAGTGTTAGGACGAGATCGAAGTCACTAGACTTGGCTAAAACCGAAGTAGTCATATTTGGATAAGTTGACTTTAAGCTATCTAATATTGATTGCTTCACTGCAGTCGGAACAGTTGATTTTAACTGAAGATCTGTTTGATCAGTCGATTGATCAGCATTACCCGTTGTAATGGTTGAGAATTGAGCGCTAGTTAATTGTTTTTTAAGAGTAGCGGCTTTACCCGTAATTCCGCTGCCATTTAAGATCTCCAGCTTATACTGAACTTTCGAAGTTGAGGAAGCCGAAGCTGAATCTGAAGCTTCTGGTGGCAGTAGGACATCCGATACCCCGGCGACACTCCCGACTGGACTTGCTCCTCCACTCTGAAGTGGCGGTGCGCCAGCCGAATCTTGACTTAGATAAATCAGGCCTCCACTTAATAACGCCCCAATACCGACCATAATAATCGTGAATAAAACCGGCGAATATTGACGAGCTTTGATTTCCGGATGGGGGGAGCTACCTTCGCTAAAATCTAAAAAAGGTTTAGCAATTCGTCCTGCGGTTAGGAGTTTTAAATTAGGATTTGGGATCAGATCTAGCCATGAATCACGGCCTTCTTTAGCCATCTCCCTATTCTACCACCTTAGGTATTCTTAATTTGACTACTTGACAACATTTCAAGGATAGTTTAAAAATGTGGTTACATTTCTGCTGCCCCTTAAGAAAGTGTAGGAATTTTTAAGTGGCTAAAACTAAGACTAACAAAACAACTAAAACTAAATCTTCAAAGCAAACAAGCACCAATCTTAAGGTCGCTTCCTCTAAAACAACTCAAAATTCAATGCCAGCTTGGCAAGTTTGGTTTGAGAAAGTTCAAGCTGATTTAAATATAGATCAATCGATCTTTAGCTTAATCATCGGAGCATTAATCGTTCTGGTTTTAGGTGTTCTAGTTTTTAAGTTCTTTAATTCATCCAGTCAAGTTGGCCCAAGCCAAGAAACAGTCAGCCCTCAGAACCAACCCACCGCTGACGTTAGTCCAGACAATCTACCAGGTAACTACACCGTTAAAGATGGTGATACTCTCTTTAAAATTGCTCAAGCCTACTACAACGATGGCTATCAATATCAAAAAATCGCTGATGAGAATAAATTAACTGATGTTAATAACATTACCGTCGGTCAAGTTTTAGTCATCCCTAAGATGGAAACAGCCAGCAGTTCGCCAGCAATGACCGCAAGCCCAACTGATGTTATGGCTAGCCCATCTAGCTCACCTCTTGATATGACCACCACTCCAGCTGGACAACCTCAAGATACTGAATGGGGAACAGCCGTTAATGGCTCGACTTATACTGTTCAAGCCGGGGATTGGTTATCAAAAATTGCAGGTCGAGCTTATGGCGATATCTATGCTTTCGATAAGATCGCTAAAGCTAACAATATCTCAGATCCTAATAACTTAGAGCCAGGTACTGTTTTACAAATTCCTCGATAATTAGTCAACTTTACTAAATTTAGGTATAATACTTATACCCAAATGAAAAGATTATTAGTAATCTCAGCAAGTTTAATTATCCTCATATTAATCTTTGGGACCATTAAACATTATAAAAATACTCACCCTTCTAAACAGACTGCTTTAAGTTCTAATAATTGCTGGGGACAACCGGTTTGTGCGGGTAAAAATCCATTGGTTAAAAATGTGACTGTCTTACAAAAGAATGGTGGCCGTGCGAGATTCTCACCAGATGGCCAAACGATCGTCTTCGATCGTAAAAATCCCAATGGTTATTATGAGTTATATTTATCTGATCTCAAAGGTAATGTTCTAACTTCGCTAACAGAAGGTAAAAATGGGATTGCCCAAAAAAATAACGGTAACGCCATATATGATCCAACTGGCAAATATATCGTATTTATATCGGAAGCTAGTCATCATTTAGCTGATAATATTCCTGCAT
>JBEPVZ010000020.1:0-21963 GCA_041690695.1 Candidatus Daviesbacteria bacterium
TGCGATGATCGCGATAACAACCAATAACTCAATAAGGGTAAATCCTTTATTATTTTTATTTAATTTAGTCATGTTTTTATTCATTTTAATTTATCTTTGATTAGATAGACAATAAGCTGCAGCCTGGTTTTCTAGTTCGGCACAAAATGTGTAAGTCTTCCCTGCAACTGCTGGAACAGTATTGTCAAAAGTAACAGCACCCGCTCCTGAACAGTTAGCAATTGCTGGAACAGTGGGAGCATAACAATAATTACAAGCGGTTACACCAGCACCATTAACACCTCGACATGTTGCAGAACCAGCAATCGGATCAACTGGCTCAGTCTGACTTGTAAACATTACACCAGTTAAAGGAGAAGGATATAAACCAGTACCATTATTATAATTTGTTTCCATGGCAGCAGCGATTGCCTGAATATCAGATCGTCGTCGACCATCTCGAGCGGCTCTTTGCTGACCGGAGAAAACGGTTAAACCGATGACTGCTAAGATAGCGATGATTGCGATAACAACCAATAACTCAATGAGGGTAAAACCTTTATTATCTGAAGTATTTGTATTCTTAACTTGGGCAGTTGTCATATTTAGTTTTGTTTAGTAATTTATTATTTCTTTATTTGATTTTCTTTGTCAATATATCAATTTTAACTATCTCTTTTGCTCTTTTCCTGCTGCTTATGTATTAACTATTACATTCCTCAAATTGCTTGTCAATATAGCAGTTTAGCTTCAAAATACTAGCCTACTCTAACATTAAAGTAGATCCGTAAAATCTGCTCACCCCAATAAATAGCTAGTATTGCTCCAAGTGATAAAAATGGCCCAAAGGGGATAGTTTGACCTAAGTGACGTTTCTTAAAAATTAATAAACCAATACCAATAATAGAGCCAGTTATAAAAGCTAAAAATACTGCTAATATTCCATTATAAAAACCTAATGCTAAACCAATAAAAGCTGCTAACTTTAAATCACCACCACCCATTCCACGACCGCGAGTTAAAAAGATTAAACCACCAAAGAACAAAATCATAACTAGCATAGCCACCAAGCCATGACTTAATGGTTCAGCTAAAATAACCGCATGACGCATAAAGTAATTCGAGTGAGGGGGGAGGAGATAGCGACCAATCGGGTTCGAGGACAAGGCATGATAAAGCAGGTAAACTTGATAACCTGTACTCAATACTAAATAGATAAACGTAATTATAATAGCCGGGAGAGAGATTCGATCGGGAATTAAGCCCTTTCTAAAGTCGGTAATGACAAAGATAACTAGAATACAGATTACAAAAGTCCAAAATAAAGCGTTTGATAAATCGAGGAGGAGGGTATCAAGAGGTAAAGTAAAAAAGTTGGCGGGTAATTTAAAATAAAATAGCAGCCCGATTAAAATAGCCATTAAGAATTCTATCCCGAGTGTGATTAGGGGGATCTTGGTGGCGCAGCTTCGACAATGACCGCGTAATATTAAATAAGAAAAGATTGGGAAAAGGTCATACCATTTAAGAATCTTTTTACATTTTGGACAATATGACCGACCAAAAAAAGAAGTTGAAGTCAGCGATCTCTCAGCTAAACATTCAACTAAGCTACCCAACAAAGCCCCGAGAATAAAACCTAAGCCAAATATCCACATATGCGCCTTAAGGAAGAATCGTCAAATCAGATCCGACCTCGAACTGACTATCGTTATTGCCTCCATCAGTCTTCATCCGACCCTTTTGTTGATCAGACTCTAAAACTGCATCAATCTCCCAAACCTCACCGGTATTATTCGTTGAATAAGTGTAGTGATACTGCGCATTATTAATCGGATCAACCGGTAACATCGGATTTTTAGTTGATAAATTAACCTTGACCCAACCGGTTCCATCTTGTTTACGAACATTTGGATTCGGATCGTTCGAATTGCCACTGCAAGGTGGAGTAGCGTTATTACAGAGAACCATCGCCGCCGAATCAGTCGCATTTGACAGAGAATTAGTAATAGCTAATTGGAGGCTACCTAAGTCTGCCACCCGATCGGCATCATGTTTTCGACGAGTTATTTCGAGGGGATTTAGAATCAAAACCACCACCACCGCTAAGATAATAATAATCGTAATGACCACCAAAAGCTCAACAACAGTAAAGCCTTTCTCATTAGATTTTGAGCCAGTCAAATTCATAATTTATTATAGACACACTCTCAAAAGAGTCGTCAAGAGTTAAAACTATCAGCTAGTGAATATTAGTAGTCAGCTTATAAATTGGCAAAATAATTGATAAGACGAGGAAGGCCACTCCAACACCTAAAACGACCAAAACGACTGGCTCAATAATAACCGTCATATCTTTGACCAAATGATCCGTTTCTGTTTCAAAATACTCCGCCAATTTAAACGACACTTGATCAACCTTACCAGTCTCTTCTCCAACCTTAAACATTTGAGGAACAATCTTTGGAAAAACTCCCGAAGCTTCAAGCTGAGAAGATAAAGGCAAACCTCTCTCAACTCCTTGCAAACTCATCTGGAGGGCTCGTCGATAAACCAAATTATTTAAGACCTCCGATACCACCGCTAAAGAATCCAGGATAGGCATGCCAGCAGTTGTTAAAAGTCCAAAAGTTCGAGTAAAGTTTGTTAAAGCACTGCCTTTAATAACTCGACTGACAATCGGAACTTTTAATAAAAAGCTATCAAAAGTATAGGCTCCGGATGAGGTCTTAACCCAACGCTTGAATGCGACAACACCAACAACCAGCAGGATAATAATCGTCCACCAAAAGTTAACTAAGATATTTGAAGAGGCAATTAAGATCTTGGTTGGTAAAGGTAGATCGATGCTTGATTGAGAATAGAGCGAGGTTAAACGCGGCACCACGAAAGTTAACATGATCGTAGCTAACCCCGTCATCATTAACACCACGATAATTGGGTAAATCATGGCTCCCCGAATTCGGCTTCTAAATTCTCGATCTTTTTCAAGATTAACGGCCATCTGATTTAAAACTAAATCAAGTTTTCC
The DNA here is from genome assembly GCA_041690695.1 of Candidatus Daviesbacteria bacterium. Taxonomy (GTDB): domain Bacteria; phylum Patescibacteriota; class Microgenomatia; order Daviesbacterales; family UBA10151; genus JBEPVZ01. The sequence continues at coordinate 3,011 of JBEPVZ010000020.1, forward strand.
AGATTGTTCACCAGCAGCCACTAAATTCGAATAGACGGACGGAAAGACTTCGGGGTACTTTTTTAAAGAAGAGGACAAGGGCAATCCACTTTTAACATCCCGAGACAATGTATCTAGTACTCTTTTTAATTTAGGGTTATCTTGCTGCTCAACTAAAATATCGAGCGCCTCCGATAAAACCAACCCAGATTCAACCATCGTCGCCAGTTGACGAGTAATAATAACGATATTTTTAAATGAAACCCGATTTAAAAACTTGGCATAAAAAGCTTCTTCGTCATTTCCGCCTTGTTTAATCGAGATAACAACTAGCCCTTTTTTACTTAAGATAGTTGCTACAGATCGACTATCGGCTGTTTCAATAGAACCTTTATGATCTAGACCTTCAAGATCTTTAGCTAAATAGGTAAATATGGGCATTAATTAATTCTCCGATAAAGTGCGATGAGGTGCAACCCCTAATAATTTATTAAGCAAAGTCGGCCTGAGAGCATAGTTTTGAGCTGTAGCCACACTAATCTTACCTTGACGAACTAAATAAGCTAGTGAAGCTTCTAAGCTAGTCATACCCGCTTCAGCCGAAGTTTGAATTAAACTATCAATTAAATAAGTATTCCCATCCCGAATCAAAGACCTCGAGGCTGGTACTCCAATTAAGATCTCATAAGCTAATGTTCGACCAGGATTAATGGTTGGAACCAGTCGAAGCGAAACAATGGCTTCAATAACTGCCGCTAATTGGACTCTAATTTGAGGCTGTTGCTTTTGGGGAAAAACATCCAAGATACGATCAACTGTTTGAGCAGCCGAGTTAGTATGTAAAGTTGCGAAAACTAAATGTCCGGTTTCGGCAATAGTCATTGTCGCCGAAATTGTCTCTAAATCACGCATCTCTCCAACTAGTAAAACATCAGGATCTTCTCGAAGAGCTGATCTTAGGGCATTATCCCAAGATTTAGTATCCGAACTAAGCTCCCGTTGAGAAATTAAAGCCTTACTTTTCGGATAGATAAACTCGATCGGATCCTCAATGGTAATAATATGCGAGGGCCGAGTGTGGTTAATCTCGTTAATAAAAGAGGCCAGGGTTGTTGATTTACCATGTCCAGTTGGTCCCGTTACTAAAACCAAGCCTTGGCGCAGTTCAGTTAACCGTTGTAAAGATTCAGGCAAACCCAGCTCACTAACTGGCTTGATATTAACGGGAATAAGCCGAAGTGAAGCGGCCCAATGGCCACGTTCATGATACATATTAACTCGGAAACGAACCTTATTCCCAAAATCTAATCCAAAATCGAGTTCCCAATTTTGAATTAATATCTCCTTTTGGTAAGGGGAGAGCATATTCGTAATTAAACCGTCCATATCGGTTGGGGTAATTAGAGGGACATCTTGGATCTGAATTAGATCACCGTTAATCCGGATAATTGGGGGAGAACCTACTACTAAATGAAGATCAGAGGCATTCCGACTTAAGGTTAACTCGAGCAGTTGAGTAATATTCATATGTTAGTCTTGAGCTACTCTCAATACTTCTTCTAGCGTAGTCATTCCCTCTACAACTTTCAAGTATCCATCCTGTTTGAGGGTAATCATGCCTTCTTCAACTGCTAACTTTTCAATTTCTGAAGTAGGTGCTCGTTTTAAGATTAAAGTCATCATCTTAACCGATACAACTAGAACCTCATAAACTCCAACCCGACCAAGATAACCGGTATGCCCACAAAATTGACAGCCGACACCTTTATAAATCATTAAATTATTCGGCACAGTTACGAGTGGACCTAAGACTTGGCTAATATTTTCCCGAATCTCAGGTGACGCCGCCATGCCAGCTTTACAATGGGAGCAGATCTTACGTAAAATTCTTTGCCCGACCGCGGCATTAACGGATGAAGCCAGTAAGAAGGGTTCAATACCCATATCTAAAAGTCGGGGTAAAGATCCGGATGCTGAGTTCGTATGAAGAGTTGAGAAAACTTGGTGACCAGTTAAAGCCGCCTGAACCGCTAACTCCGCTGTTTCGGTATCTCGAATCTCTCCAACCAAAATAATATTTGGATCTTGACGTAAGAAGGAGCGGAGAGCCGATGCAAAGGTTAAACCAATGGTAGTGTTGACCTGAACTTGATTCGCACCTTTAATCTCATACTCAATTGGATCTTCAACCGTTAAAATATTGACCTTAGTCGTTGATAACTTTGTTAACACCGAATAAAGAGTCGTGGTTTTACCAGACCCTGTCGGGCCACAGATAATAATAATTCCATGAGATCTTAGTAACTGGGTCTCTAAATTCTTAAGTGAGACCGCCCGTAGACCGAGCTCTTGAAGAGTCGGAGGAGTAGTCGATTTAGCCAATAGCCGCATAACGACTTTCTCTCCATGAGAGATTGGCACTGTAGACACCCGAAGATCAATATCATTATTACTGTATTTAAAATTAAATCGACCATCTTGAGGAAGACGCCTTTCGTCAATCTTAAGGTTGGCCATAATTTTAATTCTGGAGATTAAAGCATCATGAACTTTTTTAGGCAGAATTATCTTTTCGTATAAAATACCGTCAATTCGATAGCGAACACGTGTCTGCGTTTCTTCAGGTTCAATATGAATATCAGAAGCGTTCGCCTTGACAGCAAATTCTAAAAGCTGGGTGACAATATTGGCAACTGGAGCTTCTCTAATAACTTCCGCTTTTTCGGGTTGAGGTTGACCATTTGAACCCTCACTTTCACTGACTTGACGAAGGGCTGATGCGACATCAGTAGTTAGGTTTTGAGAATAGGCGCTACTAATCGCCTTCATAATATCCTCAGACATGCCAAAAGCGCGTTGAACCCGTAAGCCAGCTTTGCGTTCGATAAACTCTACGACCTGCAAGTCAAGTGGATCGGCCATGACGACGACCAATTTATCGTTCTGTTTTTCAACGGGAATAAGCTTATAACGCCTCGCTACAGGTTCCGGAATAAGATTAACAACTTCAGCCGAAAGAGCTTTACCTTCAAGTTTGATGAAAGGAATGCCGAGTAAAGTGGCCTGAGCTTGGGCAATTTGGTCTGACGACACAAAATTATGGTCGCGAATAATTTTCTCCGGGGGTTGACCCGTATTAATACTCTCTAATTTAACCGCCGATAATTGCTCAGGACGAAGCAAGCCTTGCTTATAAAGGATATCTTCAATGCTGGTTGGAGTAAACTGTGGGGGCGAGGCAGGTGGCATATTGATATAATCAACTAAATTATGATCTCAATTCTACTAATTAATCAAGACCTGATTCTTCAAAAGACAGCAGTTGAGAGCAAACTCAGCCAATTTAAGTTAAATCCTGATGATCCAGCTGTTTTATGGATTGAAGCTGAAGATAATAGTCGATTGAGTATCAAAGAAGTTAAAAAGATAAAAGAGCATTTTCATCTTAAGCCCTGGGGAGAAGGTCATCAGATAGTCGTTATTATCTCCGCTGACAAACTAAGCGATGATGCCCAGAATGCCTTACTTAAAATCCTCGAAGAGCCACCTGTAACTGGCCAATTAATCTTGACGGCCGGTTCAACTGACTCGTTATTACCAACGATTATCTCTCGTTGCCAAATTGAGGTACTACACGAGACAAGAGACACGACCAAAGGTCCCTTCGGGAAACACGAAACAACCAAGACGCAAGAAACAATTAAAAAATTATTAGCATCTGACCTTCAAGAACGATTTCAGATAATTGAGAAAACAGAGGATAAAGACCAGCTACTACTTGAGTTAGAGAAGTATTTTGCCGAAATTCTCAAAGCCAACCCCGAAGCGCTACTCGCGAATAAAGTAATCCTCCAAGCAAAAGAGTGGTCAGAAGCTAATGGAAATATTCGAGGGATATTGGAATATTTGATGTTAAATATCAGAAATTAGGTTTAAGGATCTAAGATCCCACGAAAGGCACGCCCGGGTCCTAATACTTAGATCCTAACTCAAGGTATTAGACTGCTGCAACAGCCTAAACTCAACCATATAAACTTGCTGAATCTATTAACCTGTGTTAAACTGTGACCCTATGCCAGATTCAAATCCATACGGTGCTAAAGAGATCCAAGTTTTAGAAGGTTTAGAGCCAGTTCGTAAACGCCCAGGAATGTATATCGGTTCAACCGACGAGCGGGGGCTATGGGTCATGATCAAAGAGATCATCGATAACTCAGTTGACGAAGCTCTGGCTGGGCGATGTTCAAATGTTTGGATTGATCTTCATAAAGATGACTACGTCACCATTACTGATGATGGTTTTGGAATTCCGTGGGAAGAGCATCCTAAGTTAAAAAAGAGTGCTCTTGAAGTCGCGATGACTGTTTTACATGCCGGTGGTAAGTTTGGTGAAGGAGCTTACAAAGTTTCCGGGGGTCTCCACGGAGTTGGAGCTTCAGCCGTTAACGCTTTATCCGAATATATGCGGGTTGAAACTCGTCGAGGTGGCAAAACTTTTGGTCAAGAATATCATCAGGGCCAACCGAAAGCGGATGTTGCCGAGATAAAAAAATCCGAAGACGCTAGCTTGCCATTTAAATACTATTTTGATTGGAATACTAAATCGGGAGTTAGAACAACTTTTAAAGCCGATAGTACGATCATGACGACCATCGAACATAAGTTCGAGACCGTTTTAAGACAAGTTAAGAATCGGGCATATTTAGTAGCTGGACTGGCTTTTCATCTGTACGACGAACGTGAAGATCGTGAAGTTCATTACTATTTTGATTCGGGAATTATCGCTTTAGTTAAACACATTAATAAGAATAAAGAGGTCGTAAATAGTGCTCCGATCTATATCCATAAGAGTATTAATGAAGTTGATGTTGAAGTCGGCCTTCAATACACCGATTCTATTGCTCAAAATATTGAATCTTACGCCAATGTTCAATCAACGGGCGATGGTGGAACTCATTTAACTGGTTTTAAAACCGCTCTCACTCGGTCAGTTAATGATTATGCCCGTAAAAATGGTTATCTGAAAGAAAAAGAAGATAACTTAACAGGCGATGATACGCTCGAAGGCTTAACAGCCGTTATTGCCATTAAAATGGATTCTGAGCAACTTCAATTTGAATCCCAAACCAAAGATAAGCTCGGTAATGCTGAAGTGGCACCAATCGTCTCTCAAGCCACAAAAGAAGGCTTAGATACATATTTTGAGGAAAATCCATCTGAAGCCAGACGAATTATTGAAAAAGTCTTAATTGCCTCACGAGCCCGGATGGCGGCTCGAGCCGCCAAAGAAGCAGTCCTACGAAAAGGGGCTTTAGAAGGAGCTAACCTACCTGGTAAGCTTATGGATTGCCAAGAAAAAGATCCAGCAAATTCGGAGCTTTATTTAGTTGAGGGAGAGAGCGCAGGTGGTACCGCCGGACAGGGCAGAGATCGCAAAACTCAAGCCATCTTAAAGCTTAAGGGTAAAATTTTAAATACCGAGCGAGCTAGACTTGATAAAGTTTTAGAGTTTGAAGAGATTAAAAATTTAATTATCGCTTTAGGAACAGGTATTGGCGACAATATTTCATACGATAAAGTCCGTTATCACCGAATTATTATTATGACTGATGCCGACGTTGATGGCTCACATATCCGAACTCTTTTATTAACCTTCTTCTTCCGTTATCTCCCAGAGTTAATAACTCGTGGTCATATTTATATTGCTCAACCACCACTTTACAAAGTCACGCGAGGTAAAGAGGTCAATTACGCCTATACAGATCAGCAATTAGATGTCTTGTTAAAAGGAACCTCGCTTAAAGCCGTTGAAGAAGCGACTCCAGTACTAGATCTGGTTGAAGGTGAAGAAGTCGCACCATCAGCTGCCACTAAAAAAACCCCGGGTATTTATATTCAGCGATATAAAGGACTTGGAGAGATGAACAAAGATCAGCTTTGGGAAACCACCATGGATCCTGATGCTCGAATTTTAAAATTAGTTAAGGTTGAAGATGCAACAATAGCCGATGAAACTTTTACGATGTTAATGGGGGACGAGGTCCCTCCTCGCAAGCGCTTCATCCAAACTCATGCTAAACAAGCAATCTTAGACGTTTAAAATCTATCGGCAATTATTATAAATTTTACCTAATCTTTCACTTGCTTGCCAAACTTGGTCTGGAATATCCTGAGGGATAAGGTGCCCTCGTTTACCATATTCATCGAGTCTTGGGAGTTCACCTCTCATGCTCGGTATTAACCTCTCCCAAGGAGTGTTAAATTCCGCAAATTCATCTAAAGTATGGGTTAGACAAGCCGTAATAATTGTAAATTCTAATCCTAAATCTTGAACTGCTTTATCTGCTGTAGCTGCGTTTCGTTTGCATGCCCAAGGTAGGGGAACAGTAATAATCGTAGCCTCCTTTTTTTTAGTTCTTTTGACAAAGAGGTTAAAACTATTCATAAAGTTTTCTCTAGTATTACGAGACTCTGATTCTAGTAATATCCACTCTGGACGAATACCATTTAAAATAGCAATTTCCTGAAATACTTCAGCTTCAGTCTTTGCCCAATCTTTTGTCATCACCCCACGATTACCGCTACAAATTAACCACTGACTAAATAGTCGACTTATGCGAGCTCCTCGAAGGGCAGTCTGCTTTGATGAACTACCATGTACTAAGGTAGCATCAGCAGATTTAAGGGGATCTTCTACGCGTAAGAATTGCCACAAAACCTCACTATCAGCTCTCATTTCAGGTGTAAGTTCAATCATACAAGTTGGCGAATTATAACAAAATGGTAAAATGATATCCAAATGAAACATATTCACTTTTTAGGAATCGGGGGGAGTGGAGGATCAGCCATCGCTGCCATCGCCCAGTCTCAAGGTTATAAAGTCTCAGGTTGCGACAAAAATCCTTTTAACGAATTTACTAAACCTTTTGACAAGGAGGTTTTATTTGAAGGACATTCGCCGGATCATTTAAACAATATTGATATCTTAGCCGTCACCCCAGCCATCTTTTCACTTGATCCCAATAATCCCGAGCTGGTTGAAGCCAAAAAGTTGGGAATTCCAGTGATGACCTGGCAAGAGTTTATGGGCAAGTATCTTGAACAAGATAAATTTGTCATCGCCATCTCAGGTACTCATGGCAAATCAACCACCACCGCTATGATCGGACAAATGCTTGAAGATGCTGGACTTGATCCAACGGTTGAACTCGGAGCGATCGTTCCAAAATGGGGAAGTAACTACCGAATTGGTCGATCAAAATATTTTGTAACTGAAGCTGATGAATTTAATAATAACTTTTTAGTTAGCCATCCCAATATTACAGTCGTCACTAATATCGATTGGGATCATCCTGAGTTTTTTAAAACAGTTGAAGAATATCAAAGTAGTTTTAGAAAGTTTTTAAATCAAACGAGTGACGCGATTGTCGCTAATATTCACGATCCAGGTATTAGTCAGGTTTTAAAAGAGGTCATGAAAGATCAAAAAATCACCTGCTTTGATTATTCCAAATCAGATTTTAAACTAAACCTTCAAGTTATTGGTGATTATAACCATTTAAATGCTCAAGCCGCCTGCCAGGTCGGGACAATTTTAGGAATTGAAGCTTCAACTATTCAGAAAAGCTTAAATAGTTATATGGGCCTTGGTAAAAGGATGGAGAAGTTAGGCCAGTATCAAGGGGGGACCTTTTATAGTGATTTTGGGCATCATCCCACTGAAGTCAAAGTAACGATAGAAGCTGTTCGTCAAAACTATCCTAATTCAAAGATCTGGTTAGTATTTCAACCCCATATGTTTTCAAGAACCCATGCTCTTTTTACTAATTTCGTCAAAGTCTTTAAAGAGCTTCCAGTTGATCAAATCTTTATTAGCGATATTTACCCAAGCCGGGAAGTAGATACTGGGCTCGTCAATTCAAGACAATTAGTTGAGGCGATTAATAAACCATCCGTAAAATATATGCCTGATTCGCAAGAGATTAGTCAAATCATTAAACAACAGGTCGGGGAGGGGGATATTGTGGTTTTCCAGGGAGCTACAGATATTGATAAAATTGGAAAGGAATTGATTAATGAATATCGATGATAGATTTAAAAATAAAAAAGTTTTAATTTTAGGACTCGGTCTAAACGATGGGGGAGTTGGAGCAGCCAGGTTTTTTGCAGTTAATGGAGCTGAAGTTTTAGTAACTGATTTAAGGACTGAACAGGAACTCGAACCATCTTTAGAAAAACTTAACCAATTTCCAGATATTAAATACCACTTAGGGAGCCACACCAATGAGGATATTGACTGGGCAGATCTAATTATCCGAAATCCAGCCATTCGACCGAACAATCCTTATCTACTTTATGCTAAAGAGCAAGCTAAACAGATTGAGATGGATTTAGGCATCTTTTTTGAGTTTGTTAAACCAACTCAGGTCATCGGAGTCACTGGCACCAAAGGCAAATCGACCACTGCTAGCCTAATTTATGAGCTCCTTAAAGATCGCAATCATCCCGTTATTTTTGCCGGTAATATTGGTAAAAGTCTGCTCGATTCGATTAGCGCGATTACACCTGAAAGTATGGTCATTTTAGAATTATCGAGTTTCCAACTTCAAGTTTGTCATGATAAAAAGATTTCACCTCAAACGGCCCTAATCACCAACATTTATCCTGATCATTTAAATTACCACTCTTCGATGGAGGAGTATATCGAGATGAAACGATCAATTATCGAATTTCAAGATTCAAATGGTCAAGTTTTCTTCAGAAAAGGTGACGAGGTTACAGATACAGATCAATTTAAAAACAACTTAGGAGGCCACATTAATTTATTTTCAGCCACAGATCTACCTGAGGACTTTAAACCCGAGTTGATTGGGGAACATAACTTAGAAAACATCGCAGGTGCAATTGCAGTAGCAGATTCGTTCGGTGTGCCAAAGGAGAGTGCCTTAGAGATTGCGAAAAATTTTAAAGGGGTTGAGTTTAGGTTGGAATTAATTAAAGAGTGGATGGGAATTAGAATTTATAATGACACCACCTCTTCAAATCCCCAAGCAACATTGGCATCACTTAAGATTTTGCCTAATTCTATTGTGATTGTCGGAGGGATGAATAAAGGTATGCCATATCAAGAACTGGCAGAAGCTCTTGATAAAACAGCTAAAACCGTCTTTTTCTTTGAAGGAGATATGGTTGAGGAGGTTAAAAATTTAATGACTCAAAAGGATAAGCAACGGGGCACTTATAATAACTTTGAGCTGTTGGCAGAAGATATAAAAGCCATAGCCCGGGAAAGGGATATTATTTTATTTTCTCCAGCCGCAACCTCTTTTAACCTCTTTAAAAATGAGTTTGACCGCGGCAGACAGTTTAATGAAGCTATCGCCAAAGTCTTTAAATGAGTAGACCCCACCCTTGCTAACCAAGCTCAAATCATGCATAATAGTTTAGACCGCAAGGTCGTTTTTTTAAGGTTTTTTTATGGCAAATATTGGTAAAGTCGAAGACATCTCACTGGTTGCAGAAATTCAAAAATCCTACCTCGATTACGCCATGTCGGTTATCGTATCCCGCGCACTTCCTGACGTTCGAGATGGTTTAAAACCGGTCCAAAGGCGAATTATCTATGCTATGCAGCAACAGAATCTGCATCACACCTCTCGCTACCAAAAAAGCGCAGCCGTGGTTGGAGAAGTTTTAAAGAACTACCATCCTCATGGGGACGTGGCAGTTTATGACGCCATGGTCCGAATGGCTCAAGATTTTTCACTCAGATATCCGCTAGTTGATGGTCAAGGTAACTTCGGCTCGGTCGATGGTGATTCACCAGCCGCGATGCGTTATACCGAAGCCCGACTATCAGCTATTGCCGATGAATTGTTACGAGATATTAATAAAGATACGGTTGACTGGGTTGATAACTATTCTGGAACAACTAAAGAACCAACTCTTTTACCAACCACCATCCCGAATTTACTTTTAAATGGGGCCTCCGGTATTGCCGTCGGAATGGCCACTCAAATTCCACCTCATAACTTAGGCGAGCTGACCGATGCCTTAATTCATATGATTGATCATCCGTTAATTCGGGAGGTTGACCCAAATGCCGCTCCGAAAGATCCCTCAGCTCCCGTTCCAAGCTCATACGAATCGGCGGACGCTTTTAGAAGTGACGTTTCGGTTGAGGAATTAATGAAGTTTATCAAAGGGCCAGATTTTCCAACTGGTGGTTCAATTTATGACTATACTGAGATCTTAGCCGCTTATGCAACCGGTCGAGGTAGAGTGGTAATGAAAGCTAAAGCTGAGATTGAAGAAACTAAAAACGGTCGGTTTGATATTATCGTCACAGAAATTCCTTTCCAAATCAATAAAGCCGTTTTAATCGCCCGAATTGCCGATTTAGTCAAAGACAAGAAGATTGATGGTATTTCCGATTTAAGAGATGAGTCAGATCGTAAAGGGATGCGAATTGTGGTTGAGCTAAAACGAGATGCCAAACCTCAATCAGTTTTAAATAATCTTTATAAACAAACCGCCATGCAATCGGTCTTTAACGTTAACATGGTGGCCTTGTCAGATGGGGTACCACATCTCATGAACTTAAAAAGAATCTTAGAAGAGTTTGTTCACCATCGCCAGGTTGTAATTGACCGTCGAACTCGTTTTGAGCTGGCTGAAGCTCGAGCTCGCGAACATATCTTAGAAGGTTTAAAGATTGCGGTTGATAATATTGATGAGGTTATCAAGACTATTCGCGAAAGCAAAGATGCCGACACGGCTCGTGGCAGCTTAATGAGTAAATTTAAATTAAGTGAGCTCCAAGCCACCGCAATCTTGGATATGCAGCTTCGTCGTTTGGCCGCGCTTGAGCGGCAGAAGATTGAAGAGGAACTTAAGATGATTCGTGAGCTGATTAGCTATTTAGTTGATCTTTTAGCTCATCCCGAAAAGGTTTTAAAAGTTATCAAGGAAGAATTAGCTAAAAACCGTGACCGCTATGCCGACGATCGTAAAACTAAAGTTTATAAACAAAAAGTTGGCGAGTTTTCAGAAGAAGATTTAGTGGCTGATGAACGAACCGTGGTCACAATTACCATGGGAGGCTATGTTAAACGCCAATCACCAACTTCATTTAAAACTCAAGGTCGGGGAGGCAAGGGTATTTCCGGTATTACCACCAAGGATGAGGACGCGGTTAGCCATATCTTTTACCCAAAAACTTTGGATAATTTATTGTTCTTTACCGATCTAGGACGTGTTTTTCAAATTAAAGTTTGGGAAATTCCAGAAACTTCTCGCACCGCGCGGGGACAAGCGATCGTTAATTTAATTAATATTGATTCTGGCGAAAAAATTACCGCAATCTTAACTCGCCGAACCAATGATACTCAAAAATTCTTATTTATGGGTACAAAACAGGGTAGCGTCAAGAAAACCCCCATCGAGGAATATGCCAATATCCGTAAAAATGGCTTGATTTCTATTAAACTTGATTCAACTGATGTTCTTTCCTGGGTTGTCCCAACCACCGGTTCAAATGATGTTATCTTAGTCTCAAGAGATGGACAGTCGATTCGTTTCCCAGAATCTCAAGTTAAACCAACTCATCGCGACACCTCTGGCGTTCGAGGTATTAAGCTTGATTCAGCAGACCAGGTGGTATCAATGAACTTAGTCCATGATGACAACGCCGGACTTTTAGTGGTTATGGAAAATGGCTTAGGTAAAAAGACTAAAGTTGCAGCCTGGAAACGCCAGACGAGGGGAGGAGTTGGTATCAAAGCCGCCCAAATTACTTCTAAAACCGGGAAGATCGTGACCGCCCAAATCGTTGATGACAACAATGATACTTTAGTGCTAACCTCAACTAAGGGACAATTAATTAACTTAGCCGTTAAAGACGTCCCGATGTTACAACGTCAAACTCAAGGAGTGATCTTAATGAGGGTTAAAGCTCAAGAGAAAATTGTGGCCGCAGCGATTGTGACATCCCAAGACGATTTGCCGATCGAAAAGTCAGAGCGATCGGACAAGACCGAATCAAATGCCTAAAAAGTTTTCTACATATTTTATTGCCTATTTAATCCTCGGTCTAATCTTTGCAATTGGCTTTGCACTATTTTATCGCTGGTCACCACTGTCCTACTTAAGTCCGGGATTTTATGGAGTAGTCTTAACCTGGCCTTATCAAGCGATCGGCTTTACTCATGATCTGATGTATTATGGCTTAGCTGGTCGACCAATCTAAAATGATCGGTGCGCATGTTTCCGCCGCGGGATCTTTAGCCAACAGTTTAGATCGTGCTAAATTAATCGGCGCCGAATGTAGTCAGATTTTTATTGGCCCACCGAAGCGGTGGCTTCAAGTTGAGTTTTCACCCCAAACAATCACTGATTATGTCACCAAACAAAATGACTTGGCAATCAAACCCAATTTTATTCATGGCAGTTATCTAATTAATCTTGGAACAGCAGACTCAATTCATTTAGAAAGGTCGATTAAATCTCTAATCCATTCTCAAACCACGGCCGCCAAATTAGGCATCCAAGGTACCATTTTTCATATTGGTTCACATAAAGGCTTGGGATTTGAACAAGTTGTCACTCAAGTTTGCCAATCAATCGATCAAATTTTGAGTCAAAGCCCTCAAACCGTTCAACTTATTTTAGAAACCAGCGTCGGTGGGGGAGGCAATATCGGCTCGTTTAATGAGTTAGGTGAGATTTTAAGAATGGTTAATAAACCTAATTTAAAAGTCTGTTTAGATACTCAGCATATTTTTGCGGCAGGGTATGACCTGACAACCGATCAAGGATTAGCTCAAACTTTAGAAGAATTTTCAAATAAAGTTGGATTAGAGAACTTAGTCGTAGTCCATCTTAATGATTCTAAAGTTGAATTAGCAGGCAAACGCGATCGGCATGAGAATATCGGCCAAGGTTTTATTAAAGAAGGCGGCATCTCTAAAGTTATTAATCACCCTCACTTAAAAGACCTACCCTTTATTTTAGAAGTCCCGGGAATTGATAAAAAAGGTCCGAATAAGGATAGTATTGACATGGTCCGAAAGTTATTACGATAATAACTTAATGTACTTGCTGTTATCGCTCTTTCTATCCGCAGTTTCATTGATGATCACAAGCACCCTTGTTCCAGGTTTTCAAATCACCGATTTTAAAGCTGCCGTTTTAGCAGCGATCGTTTTAGGATTGGTTAACACCTTCATTAAACCATTATTATTACTTTTAACCGCTCCCTTAAATTTATTGACCTTGGGGCTATTTACCTTTGTAGTTAACGCCATTATGCTTTGGAGCGTCTCTTTAATTGTTCATGGCTTGGTTATTGAGGGTTGGCTGCCCGCCGTATTAGCCGCAATTGTTTTATCGGTTACATCAACAATTCTATCGTCGGTTAGTAAAGATTTGAAGATTTTAAGATAATCATTTAAAAAGCGATTGGTTGATTACGAGGATATCTTGATAAAATCACTTTAAAGACTATTTGATCGTCTTGATGGTCTAATTTAAGAGGAATATTGAGTTGTCTGGCAATTTCTTTGGCAATAACTCCTTCTAGCCCTGTTTGAGGTAAATCAGGCATATCGGCCAAAACCAGTTGCCCAAAATATGGCTCAAAAAGTTGATCTAGTTGGCTGGGAGTTAAAGTAGCGGACAGCCAAACTTCAAGGTTTATTTTTGAACTATCTGATCCTCGAATAACCAAGATTTTAACTTTAGAGGCGGAAGCTGTTAAAAATAAGCTAATTTCGACCAGCTTTTCGATTAGAACTTTTAGCCATCTGGCATCATATTGCACGATCTCAGTTTGAGCAGTCTGAGGTAACTCTAACTTAATCAAACTATTTTTCAAGGCAATAATTTGTTGACAGAGGATAATAATATCTGGAAAGTTAGTCGATTCATGAATAATATGATCTCGTAACTCAGTCAAATCATAAATATCGTTCTCCATTCTTTCAATAAGATCTAACTCAGTCACACTGGTTGATAATTTTAGTTTATTTAATTGATTTTTTAGTAAATCAATCATCACCCGTTGGCGCTTGAGTGCTTGCTCAACAATAACTTTATTTCCAGATTGGGAACTATCATCAACTAGAACAAGCATAATGACAACTTGACTAACTACATTTTGAACACCCACCACCGGATCGATATGGATATTAATTTGGCTTGGCTGAACCTGGGTTGGCAAATAAAGATAAACTTTAGGTATAAAATGCCGAGTCTTATCAATCAGAGATTGTTCTATAAGTAAATCTGCTTTATTAACTTGATTACCTAGCTGATTTCTTAAATCAACGACCTTAAAGAATAGCTGATCTTTTAGCTTTTCGCCTCTCTGGCCTAAAGCTCTTTGAGCAGCTTGGTTGGAAGAGATAATCTTTAGATTCCGATCTACAACAAAGATTAGTTCATCTAACTCATCTATAATTGAGTCCTCTCTTGTTTTGCCTAAATCAAGCATCTCTTGGAGAAGCTGAGAGAGTATACCCTTTAGTCTATACGACCTGGTCAAAATAGCCAAGATTGGAAGTGTGACCATAAATGACAATAAATAGAGGCTAATCTCACCTATTGATTGTGTGACGAGTAATCTCATCTCAGGATTAATAACTATTTGCCCCACAAAGATTAATAATGCTATCCCGAGCCAAGTTAGAGCAATCTCAAAACTAAAAAACAAGGCAAAACCGACCGCAGTAAGATGAATTAAGACTAGAAAAGGACTGAGTAAACCACCAGTCGATATAACCAGTAATATGATGACAAAAGTCACTAAAAAAGTATCTAAAAGAATTAGTCGAGGGCCATGGACAAATTGAAGCTTTCTATTTCGCTGAATTTGGTTAAATAAGATAATAACCAACAAAAGCGCACTGACAATATAGCCAAAGATAGAATTTAAAGAGGTCAGTTGATCAATCAAGAATGCGGCTAAGCAAGCTAAAATAATTGCACCCGTTGAGAGATTAACCTTCATTCCTAAAGAAGCGCCAAGCCCAAAACTCCTAACACCGTCAAAAGAATACCTGCGGTTGTAATCACAAGTGTTGGTAAACCTTCACCAGCTTTAGGTAATGTGGGTAAAGGAGTGGCTAATGCCCCCGAACCAGTCGCGCCACCAACACCGCCCCCTAAAGATGAGGGGGTAGCCGAAGCAACCGCACCGCAAGCCCCAGTTCCGACCGTATAGTTACCATTGGTAACTGAACTTAAAACATCGGTAATAGTTTGGCTATCGACAACGTTTGAGTCAGTCGTACTACCAGGTGTAAAGTCAAAAGTAACCGCTGTCGCACCAGTTGGAGCAGTTCCTAAAACTGAAAAATTAACGGTGGCAAATGTTCCCGCCCCACTAAAAGGTGTTTGGCTAGCTGAAGATACGCCCGAGATACTAATTTTACCGCTCTGAGAATCGATTAATTGAGCCGGGTAGTCAGAGTATACTTGACCTATAGTAATAGAATTGGCGGTCAGCTTGGTGTTATCATATTTAACAATCGCATCTGTTCCCGAAGTTGAGGAACCAGTGGTATCTAACTTAAGATCAACCGAGAAGCTACACCCTGGATTAAAAGTCCCCGAGACAGGGGAGAGCGACAAAGTTGCTGCTAAACTAACCCCAGGAAAGATCAAGGCAATAGCTGTAAATAATCCAAATAGTTTAATTTTTCTAAATAACATATTTATTGTGAGATAACATTGCAGCCGACTCTATTACTCATTTTATCTTGGAAACATCCACTTTTACAAGCGAACGGATCAGTTGAAGTACTACACCAATAAGAGCCAAGTTGACCATTATTATCTAAGCAGCTTCGCTCAACTCGAGTATTACAAGTTACATGAGTACTCGACGGTGCAGTTGTACTAATTTCAAAGTCTGCATTCTTAACTTGACCTAAAATATTCTTGGCCGTTTTAGCCTCAACTACTGTTGATAAAGTCGTGCCACCAGGCTTAGATAAAACGGATACCTCAGTATGCCCAGTTTTTAAAGCTTTAAAAGCTAACTCACCAAAAACTCCAATACCATTAAACCCGCTAATTGAGGGAGAAACGATTCCGGAAATTTGAATGGTGCCGCGGGCTTTATCGATCTTAACAATAGGGAAGTCACTATAAATCGAACTGCCTAAAAAATTAGCACTGGCGGAGGCTTCAATTAAACTTAAGTATGAGGGATCAAACTTTAAACTTAAATCAGAACCAACCGTATTATGTCCACCGGTATCAACCCGAATTAAGAGAAAAACACTATCATCTTTTTTATAGCTAACTTTATCAGGAATTAAAGACAAGGTTGCTTCAGATAGAGGTTTAAGCTTTTGGGCAGTGGCTTTTTTGACAGTTAAAGATTTAAAAGCTAAAAATACTTCGACTAAAATAATGGCAATTAAAATTACAAAAAATGGTTTAGCAAGCTTACTAATTCGCTTGGATGAAAAAAACTGATTTGAACCTTGCTCAATAATTAATGGTGGGGCAGATTGTGTTTCCATATTTTTATTGTATCGTAGCCGAACTACTGGCAACTAGTAGAGGATCATCACTCTGGTTAAAGAATGTTCTCATACAAGCCCAGTCAATTGAGTTAACCACTTGATCTTGATTAAGATCTCCCGGAACATTTGAAGGGATCGTACTATCTAAATTCCATTCACTTTTTAGCTGAGTATAATCAAAACTATTGATAGTTGAATCCGGGTTAGGCTGTGGATAAATATTGCCCTTTGGATAAAGGACATCTAAAACTGACGTTCCCGGCAAAGCAGTTAGGTCTGCATCTTTACGTAGTGAGCCCGGAGCTTTAACTGAAATCTTATACTTATTATTAGCAGTTAGTTGAGTCGTTAAGCCTTGGATAACGCCATTTGGATCCAAGCTGACTGTTTCATTATCTAAGCTACCTGAAGTTAGATCTAAGGCTTGAAAAGCCACATTAGTTAGGCTAATGGGGTTAGTACTTGAGCTTGGGATATTACAAGCTGGCGCCGTATTGATAACCAGTTGACTGACTCCAATTTTACAAGTTGGACCTTGCAGGAATTGACCATCGGATCGTGTTAGATTGACTTGGTAAGACTGATTTTGATTTGAGCTTGAATTTGGCAAAACAGCACTAATTGAATTATCTGTCCAATTTGTAATATTTAAGCCATCACCACCTGAAGTTGATAAAGTTCCATTTTGAGTTCCAAAACCTTGACCGGTCACGGTAAATGAAACTCCACTGCCACTTAAATCAAGGCTACAAGCTAAATTACTAATGACCGGATCTGGAGCAACCATAGTAATTGAAGCACTATGAACTTCAGTCTTACCCGTTGAGTCGATAAATTCAACATAAACCGTTTTAACGCCTGGATCATTACTTAAAAAGGTATGTGAAACATACATCCCATCCCCAGTATAGGGTTGGGCCGGTTGACTATCTAAAGTTACTGGATCTTCAGCCAATTTAAATGACACAGTAGTTACAGTCGGTGGGGTATTAGAGCCACCTGGAGCTTGAGAGGAGCCATCACAAGCTTGGTCGACTCTAATAAAATTATTATCACTATAAGTCCCATTAAAAGTCCGAATATAATAATCTCGACTAACATCCAGATTGGTTAAAGTTCCACTCGGACCTGTAAAGCCATCGGCGGTAACGGTAGTAGATAAAACACCGCTCTCAATAGACTTACTATATGTACTACCATCCGGGAAATCAGGATTAGTGCTCATCTCAATCTTACTGACGGTTGGAGTCGAAGCCGTCCAACTAATCGTGACATTTTTACCGTCGCTTGGGAAACAAGCCGGCTGACTAGATATTTGAGGGACCGGTGGAGTAGAAGGACTTCCGCCTGTGCCACCAGAATCACCACCGCCCGTTCCATCCGAACTACATGCAGGAACAGCAAAGCTGGTCGTAGGGCCCACACTTGAATTATCAATATTACCACCCTGAATGTAATAAACGTTACTGCCACCAGTATTTGGAAAAAAGACCCCACTGCCGGATAAATCAGTTGAGGTTCCAGAAATATCCAATTTGCCAAATTGGCTAGATAATGGAACATTCGTAGCCTCGCCGTAATTTAATCGAACTATTGCTGGGTTCGAATCTGGCCAGGAAACATGAATATCTGAACCATTACTGCCAGCCGATGGCCAACAACTTGGAGTCGAGACTGAGACAGCTGGTATACCAGTCGTCGGTTGAGTAGTTCCACCCGAGCCTGCAGTAACGGTAAAAGGTAACGTAGTTTGATTAGTATACCCTTGTTGATTGCTTGCGACCACCACAGTTATAGTGCCACTACCCGGACTGACCGATGGCACCTGACAAGTTATGGTATGGCTAGCTGAAGCGGTATCAGTCTTTTGGCAGATATATAAATTATCGTAGGTATTATCTTTCCAAAATAAATTTACAATATTGGAACTCGGGTCCCCATTGTTGGTATTGACAGTAAATGAGCTTCCTACCGGGCCTGAAGTTTGGTTAATTGTGGCTGTAAAAGCAGCAGACGAATTGATATTACCCCCGCCATTACCGGTTCCGCCGGTGCCTCCACTCCCAGAACCGCCAGTCGAACCACCCGGACAACTCGAATCTAAAACATCATAAGCATATTTGACAGTTGTTGAACATTGCCACTGTTGGCCTTTATTACCAGGATTCCCGGGATCACAAGATTGGCCGACATAGGCCCAAGTATTAGGATCAATTCCGCCGCTGGGATTACAACTCGCAGCAACCGGTTTAGCGACACAAGCGCCCCATGACGCCCCCGCAGCCGTGCCATTACAGGTTTCAGTCCCTGAACCGTTGTTACACGATTGAGTTGTTCCGGGAGTACAACTCCCCGGAGGAGCTGGTTGAGTTGGACTAGCTACACAAGAACCCCAATTGGTACCTCCACCAGAGGCGATACAGGTTTGAACACCATTACCAT
>JBEPVZ010000021.1:0-20993 GCA_041690695.1 Candidatus Daviesbacteria bacterium
GTTGTATTGGTTTAGGAAGCGTTCTTTGACAGAATCAGCGTATGAACTACCAGCGTATCGTTGTGTCTGTTCCAGTGCTTTTGCTTCGTCCATGAAAGCATGTTTCCAAATCTTCGCACAGGCTGAGGTGAGTAAAAACTCTACAGCTTCTTCGTCTGCGCTTGATATGACCTGATTATTTAGTGCCGCAAGCACGTCTTTAGTCTCAATTAAAGGCATCTCTTTATCTGTAGCTTCATCATCAACAAGGACTGTTTCACTTACATTAATATCGTCAGGACTCATTGTCTCTTCTAATGTTTGTTGATGATTTCCGATAAAATCATCCACCAGCGAATTTTCACCTTTGGCGAATTTTTCTAATTCTTCCTTTGGGAAAGCACCCGTGGTAAGTGCCTTAATGAATGACTTACTTTGGCCTTCGGTGGCTAGCAATCCATTTTGTTGAAATACAACGTATAGCTCGGCGGGAGTAAGTGCGCCTATGTTGTCTATAATCGACTTTACGAACAACCTTATTTTTTCAACAGTCCATCCTGAATTACAAAACGGACACCCGATTCCCGAAGATCTACTGTAAATGGCCGCTTGCCATTCATGCCTACTATCTTTAGGGCACTGCCACCAAACTTTTTGACTGCTTTGTGACAAAAATTGAATAGGTTCTAGCAACCCATTTTTAGTAGGATGCCATTCCATTGAGAGCTGGGGATTTGTAACGATTAAGTTATGTTCGCTATCTGCACTTCTTCCGCTACAAAAAGGACAACCGTAATGTTTTCTAGTACGGTTATCAATAATTGCTTCCCATTCATGATCTTTAGCTACAGGACATTGCCACCAAACCTTTTTTTGACTAGACGCTAATACATCCGCTGGTGTAAGTTCGCCATTTTTAGTAGGATGCCATTGGTTCGCAATTTGAGGATAAATAGTAGCAAGACTATTTGAATCAACTACTCTTAGTCCTTCGCATACTAAACACCCTGCTCCTTTTATCCGATTGTAGATCGATGCTTGCCATTCGTGATCTACTCCCTTTTCACATACCCACCAATACTTTGTATTTCCTCCTGCTACTACTTTATCGGGCGTTACGTCACTATTTTTAAAAGGATGCCATTCTTTCGCAAGATTTGGGTACTTAGTTTGCAGACTATTAGATAGAGTAACTCTTTGATTAGAGCAAAAAGGACAGTTATTTCCGATTTTTCTTTCAGATACAGGTGCTTCCCAAACGTGATCTTTTTCCTTTAAGCACTGCCACCAAATGTCCCAATTGCTTCCGTAAACTACATCCTGCGGAGTTAGTTTGCCATTTTTAGTAGAATGCCACTCTCTTGCTAAATCAGGCCTCATTGCGAGCACATTATTTGTATGACTAACTTTTTGGTTTGAGCATAATGGGCAACCATAATTTCTAACAGACCGATGTTTTATTGAAGATTGCCATTCATGGCCTGCCTTTTGACATTTCCACCAGACTTTCAGTGGACTGCTTCCATTAACGGACTCTGGAGTTAATTCTCCATTCTTCTCAGTATTCCACTCGAGAACTAGATCGGGTCTAACTGTTGATAAAGAGTTTGTAGAATCAACTTTTTGATTGGTGCAATACGGACAGCCAGTTCCGTTTGTACGATGACTAACTGAAACGAGCCAAGTATGCGCTGGATTAACACTACATTTCCACCACGCCTTTTTATGACTTCCTTTTGTTACCTGAGCAGGAGTAAGAGGAGAATTTTTTTCTACATCCCACTCAAGAGCGATTTCAGGATTAGTTGTTTCTAAACAATTCGATTTGACAACTTTTAATCCTCTACACACAGGACACCCAACACCTTTTGATCTGTTATTAATTGGTGCTTCCCATATATGATCTTCTCCTTTGGGACATTTCCACCAGACTTTTGTATGGCTTCCATGAGTAAACTTCTCAGGTGAAAGATCGCCATTTTTCTCTTGTAGCCACTCTTTTACAAGTTCAGGGTTAGTAACAGTTAAAGGCTGAGATTGTGTTTTTTTTACTACAACATTTTTCATATTCATCTTAATAATTCGGATAAGATTAAACTTTCTTTGTATCGATAATCTTTTGGAGATCTTCCATTTTGTATCTCCTGTCACCACGTTTGCCCATCCTCACGGCCTTGAGTCTTCCTTCATTATCCCAACGGCGTAACGTCTCGGGATTTACTCCAAGTATCTCGGCGGCCTCCTTTATGCGTAATAGCTTCGGGTTTTTGTCCATAACTTATACATAATTATACATTATTCTACAAATTTATGTATAATATGGGGAAGATTAAAATTAATATGAGCACAAATCAGTTAAGCGACGACTTAATTCGTCAGTATCAAACCATTATTTCTCTCCCAGAAAAAGCTTTTTTTGTTGCTTTAGCAAATTACGCAAGAGGGGTTTTAGACAATCCTGACTTAGTATCCCTACAGACAGAATTATCCAAGAGTGCCTTATCAGACTACGATCAAACTATCGAGGTATTGAGTAAGAAAACCGACACACCTCTTAAAAAGAATTGGAAGATGGCAGATTTTGTTAAGGAAGGATTAAAACTAGCTGAAAAGAAGAAGGCTTTAGATGAGACTTTCATAAAAGAACAAACAGAAGCAAGTCATGCATGGATGAGGCTCAAGACGTTAGAGATGCTCGTTCACGATAGAAATAAAGCAAAAAGTATATATTCGAAAACACCTAGAGGACAACAACAATACGAGCTTAGCGTGACAGAGTTGGACATAATTTTAAATACAAAAGCCAACGAGAGGAACAATGAGGAATACGAATTTTGGGTAGAGTCGGGAAGAAAAAGTTCTTTACAAGATGTGTCACGCTCAATTTTTGTCCAGAGTGAATATATTAACTATTTAAATCAAGTAAATACATATTTAGTGAGCCAGATAAATGCTCAAAAAGTATCTTCACTAATTGTTTTTCCCGAAGGTGAAACCACCCTGTATCAAAATGGAGTTCTTTTTTTCAAACTTGGAGACGGTACTCATGACATTATTGATTTTAGTACAGCACCTACGCAGAAGAAGATATTTGATGTTTTTTGGGAAAATAAGAGAAGAACTCTTAGAGACATTATTTCTTATGAAGATGCGTTATCTTTATATAAAAAGCTACATGGGAAAGAAATAGATAAACGACATTTTGCCTATTTGATTTCCCATATAAGAGGAAAAATTAACAAAAAACCTCATTTGATAAATCGCATAGAATTTACTCGTATGGACGAAATTGATTCATGGAAATATAACTGGTGCTAACATCGCAAGCAGTTTGCGACGTCTGCGACGATATTTTTCTCCCCTTAGCCTTAAAATTAATATGTTGACAATCTTATATCGCAAATGAATCGTTAGATTCATGATTACGAAAAGATTAATACAACAGACTTTCGAAAGCCACGAACTCTCTTTGGTTTGTGCGCTTATTGCTTGGGATTTCCCCATTTTATCAGTCGATAAAACATCCTCGAAACGAGTCACTTTTTTCTTTGAACTATCTCCCGAGCTAGAGCAGTCGGTTACCGACTTCTGGAATGATACTCGTCTGGTTTTGCCTAAGAAATACTTTAACGCTATGCGTGAAGCAAAATCACGAATTTATTCAATATAAAAGGATGTGAATATGATTATGAAAACGAAAAAATACGCTATTTTTGTCCGAGCATCAGGAAGTAACCGTGGAAAGAGTAACCATACGCAGTTAATGACTCTCTATGATCTGGCTGAAGAAAAGTCATTAAATGTTGTTTTAGTCTGCAAGGAATTTGGACCTCTGATAAATGAAACCTTCGAGCGAGACAGACTGATCCAAGCAGTGGAACAAGGAGAAATAAATGGAATTTTATGCGTAGGTATCGACCGTTTAACGAGAAACGTCGAGTATCTGTCGAAATATTATAAATTAATCCAAGAAGGAAAACTCGAAGTTGTCATGCCTTCTGGGTCAATTACATCTGGAGATAAAAACTTGATGTGGGCATTTATACCTAGTCTTGTACGGTTGGATTCCGAAATGCGAAGCGAACGAATTAAGCACGGCATTGCCCAAAAAAAATATAAGTTACTACGCGAAGCATACATACGTAGTAAAGGAGGTGAATAAATATGACTAGAGAAGAAAAAATAGACATTTTAATTCGAGATCGAATTTGGGAATGGGTGGATGCTCACAATACCAATTTATTAGAAGAATGGCTAATTATTGGCTTTAAAGGTTATGAGAATCTTACCGATGAAGAACTCGATGAATCAATAGAGGAAATCAACGATAAAGTCGAAGAAATCCAAACGATGTTAGCTGAAGAAGAAAATGAAAATGAATAACCAAAATAACAGCGGGACAGAAAATCCGCAGAGTAGCAAACAGCTACCGCTAATAACTGAGTCTTTAATGTATGAGGAAGTCGAGAAAAAAGTTCTTGAGTTCCTTCCTGGATACCAAACAGGACTAAAGCTTGTTCTAGCGGTAGCTATCTCATCACAGTTTGAAAATGCACACATGCTGTGGCTTTTGTTGGTAGGAGCTCCTTCATCGGGTAAGACTGAATTAGTGCGACTAATAAAAGATTCAGACATCGCTTTTTTTCTTGATAACCTAACACAAAATGCTTTTATATCAGGCGAACGCTCATCAGAGAGCAATAAGGTTTACGACTTACTCCCATTACTTAATACGAAGTGTTTGGTTATCAAAGACTGGACTGCAATCTTTTCTCTTGATGAGAAAATGACACGAAAAATTCTAGGTGACTTAGTAGGCATATATGATAAAGAATTTGCAAAATTTAGTTCACGTAGAGGCAATATAACCTATGCAAGTTCGTTTTCTCAACTTGGCGCGATCACGCCGTCGACACTAAATAAACATAGCTCGTATATGAACATGGTCGGGCCTCGCTTTCTTTGTTACATTATGCCTGAAGCAACCCAGAAAGAGAAAGATAATAGTTACGAAATAATCTTTTCTGGTAGAGATAGATCTGCTTTGGAAAAAGAGGCTCGTACATATACCGCTTCTTACCTTAAGCAACTTTCGCAAAAGAGTTTAGAAATAGAAGATTTTGATCGTAAAACAGAGAATTATTTCAAGATTGCATCCGAACTTATCTCTCAGTGTCGAGGAATAGTTTCCTTACAAGCGGTTAGTTTTAGAGATGAGAATGGTCAAGATGTTAAATACTATGATGTAAGTGATATTCAGGTTGAACTTCCCTGGAGAGCCCTGCAACAGCTTATTTCCCTCTCTCGTTATTTAGCTTTTGTATCAGCTAAGTCGCTTGTTGAATCCGAAGAACTGCAAATTGTTAAAGACGTCGTACTGTCATCAATGCCAGCAGATAGAGCTCAGGCTTTACGTTTTATTAAATCACATGATGGACGTATTACAGCGAAGGAGCTTTCAGAATTATCAGAACGATCCAGTAAAACTTCTCGTCGAATGCTAGATGAGCTTTGCGCACTAAAGGTATTAGAGAAGACTAAAGGCTCAGGAACTACAGCTACGGATTACAAGATCAGTGATAGCTTTTACGATTTTATTCTACTTTCACCCAGTGAGTTTATAGAAAAAACTAGTGGGACAGAAAATCCGCAGGGTATGAACCTTACGGATCAAGAAATCAAAGGAATTTTTTCATAAAACTATGACTATTGAAAAGGCACGTAAAATACTAGGAGAAAGCGCAAAGACTTTAACTGATGAAGAAGTTGAGGAAATCATTGCTTGTTTTAACGCTCTAATAGAAGTGGGTATTAGGCAGTTTGAAAGAAAGTATAAAGTAGAGGTTAGTATAAATAAGTCTAAAAGCTCAGATCAAAAATAGTTATAATAACAATATGATTAAAAAGGCCTATGCATATCTAAGAGTAAGTTCAGAAGAACAAGTTACCAACTTCAGTTTGGATAACCAGCTTGATTACTGTAAACGGGAGGCTGAGCGACAAGGATACGATTTAGTAAAAATATATCGTGAAGAAGGTGTAAGTGCAAAAACATTAAATAGACCAGAACTACTAACGCTCCTCGAGGACTGTAGAAAAAACCAAAAGGAAATATCCACGGTATTTATATATAAGTTTGACCGCATTTCAAGAGAAACCTACGACTTTTTAGCAATTAAGAAAAAGCTTGCCCAATATGGAATTAGAATCATTTCAGTTACTGAACCCACTGAAAATAATCCCACTGGTGAATTTTTAGAGACACTACTTGCCGCAAGTGCAAAATTGGATAACGCCACTAAAAGTCTTCGTTCTCTTGATGGAATGCGTAAACGCCTAGAGTCAGGTCTAGCCAACGGTAAGGCAACTGTAGGTTATCTAAATGTTAATAAGCTCTTTGAAACAGACGAAGAACAATTTGAGCTTGTAATGAAGTCATGGGAGGAAATGGACAAAGGCATATATACCCTGGAAACAATCATTCCTGTAATGCAGAAATTAGGAATAAAAATCAAATACGGAGGTCGTCAAATTCCCATCACTCGAAGCCAACAAACACAAAGAATCTTTCGAAACAAATTTTATGCAGGGTTTGTTGTGAGTGAAAAGTTTGGGATAGATATAAAGGGTAAACACAAACCAATGATTAGTGAAGATTTATTTTATAGAGTTCAAGCGATTTTGGACGGTCGTTCTCGAACTGCTGGTCTTAAGTATCAACGATACAATCCTGAATTTCCTCTAAGAGGTCATGTAATCTGCGCCACGTGTCGCAAACTAATGACTGGTGCAAATACTAGAAAGAAGAGAGGCGATTATCCCTATTATTACTGTGGAAATAAGGACGAAGTAAGTAAAGAGAAGTTGCATTACAGTCCATCGAAACCAAAAGACGACTTTGAGAAAGAGTTCTTATTGCTCGTGAGACGAGTCCAACCAAAAAAAGAGTTTATCAGTTTGTTTACTGAGATGTTAAAAGAAAAATGGGAAAATAGGTACTCACACTTAGCAAATAAGCAAAAGGATATTGATAAAGACATTGACGCACTATATGAAACCAGGAAAAGATTGGGGCAAAAACATTTACAGGGAATTTATTCCGATGAAGTTTTCCAAGAACAGCTACACATTATCGAGGATGAAATTTTAGTAAAGAAAACTATAAAGAGTGAAGCAAAGCTACAAGAGATCGATATTGATATTCTTGTTAACTTTATGAATAACTTCCTGTGGAATCTGGATAAGGCTTGGAAAATAGGCTCACTAGAAGAACAGAAAATGCTTACCAGTTCGATTTTCCCTAAAAACGTTACTTACCATTACCCAGGATTTCGAACTGCTCAATTAGGCCGATCTTACAAGCTAATCAAGCAGTATGAGGGTGCTAGTCCCTCGTTATGGGTGGCTGAGGGGAATCGAACCCCCGACCTCCTCTGCCACAGAGAGGCGCTCTGCCGTTGAGCTACAGCCACCATACCAATAGGTATTTTATCAATTTAAGATTGAATACTCCAGAGAAGAGTTTATATAAAAAATAAGTTAGCCGACCCTTTTCAATTTAGATTTAATCAATTGATCCAAACTTAATTTTCCGCCATTATTTAAAACTAAATATAGCGCCAGTGCTAACAAGACATAATGTGGCCAAACCGCTTCTTTGAAAAATAAAACTGACAAAAGATATAAAAAGAATGTCGTCAAAGAAGCTAAACGAGTTTCAAAACCGATAATAATCATCGCTCCAACTAAAATTTGAGCTAAGCCAGTTCCAAGCGAGATCAGTAACGGATCTTGAGGAAATAACCAATGAAACTGATTTAAATGATATTCATTAACGATCTCAACAATGACTTTCGGGTGCATTAACTTGATGGTAATGGCCGGATAAAGAACTGACACTCCATAAGTTACACGAATAATCAATAATTCAAGATCTTTGTATTTTTTAACTAAAGGTGATCTCCCAAATATCTTTTTATCAGCCGATAAAGCATATGAACCAAATATAATTAAAGCTAGGTATTCCCCATAATAATTAAAGTAAGTCGTAATGTAATCTCCATAAACGACTGTCGCTAGCAATAAAATCAGAAAACCAACGGTAGCTGCCAATCTAGTAAATATTCCAAACAGTAATAATATGCCGATAGCGTACATAACCGGTATCAGGATATTATTTAAAGGCAAACTAGTTACTGGAATTTCTGGTCCTAAAAAGGATTGAAAATGAGCTGACATAATTAGCGAAGCAGCTAAAGCGAATCTTAAAACAACATGGCCGATTGGTTCTAAAGGAGATAATAACCGATCAAGTTTTAAGCCCAGTTTTGAATATTGAAAAAAGAAGTAAACTAACAGCAAAATAGTAATGCCGATACCGACTAAAACGCTAATCTCAATATTGGTCTGATTACTTAAAGCCGTTAAAACATTCAAGCTTTTATCATTAAGACCAATTTCGAGTTGCTGTTTAGTTAAAACGTATTGTTCATGGGCAAAAACTGGTTGTACTTCTAGAAAAAACATGACAACAAAAAAAGTGAGGAAAATGCTAAATAAATATCGCATTAATTACCTGGCTGGGTATAAAATTCTAACTTGCCACATTTTTCACATCGATAAGCTGTCACAAACTTTGTGGTCCTACCCAAGGCCATAATCCCACCTAATCTGGGTTTAACACCGCTTACCCAATGTGCTTCAACAAAATAACCCTCTTCCATCTCGGCTTCATCATTTGGACATTTCATAACAATATTTTAGTTGTTTAGAGAAATTAAATCAATTTAGGCCTATTATGGAAATTGGACATAATTTGCCTGTCTAGTTTAAAATAATTTTTTTGCTATAATCCAGTCAATGAGTGAGTTGAGCAAAAAGGAGCATTATTTTC
The DNA here is from genome assembly GCA_041690695.1 of Candidatus Daviesbacteria bacterium. GTDB lineage: Bacteria > Patescibacteriota > Microgenomatia > Daviesbacterales > UBA10151 > JBEPVZ01. The sequence goes on from JBEPVZ010000021.1 coordinate 8,873, forward strand.
AAAGTTTAAATAATATCTCAACCGTTGATGGACGTGAGTCGCACTATACTCGACCCTTAATTCCCTATTTATTCCAAAATCACTTTAGAGTTTATTTCCAGTTAGCTAGCTATGTTAGAATTAGTTAATGTCCCCAAAGCGAATTTTGTTTCTTCTCTCATGTGTCTTATTCATCGGCTTCGTAATTTTCTCCTATACCGTCGCCAAAGAGCGTTATACTCAATTTGATTTTGATACAACCGTTAAATTACAAGATCATCTCTCTCGCCGAGTCGATTTTCCCTTCTCAATTCTTTCGATTATCGGTTCGGCTGAAGTGACAGGAATTATCTGGCTTGGGGTATTTATCTTTTTAATGATTAAACGCTATTTTTGGACAGCTTTAAGCATGTTTCTATTCTGGGGAGCAATGTTATTTGAAGTTTTTGGTAAATTTTTCTTGTATCACCCCAGCCCGCCTTTTCTTTTTTATAGAGGAGTTTTAGATTTTAGATTTCCAAGTGAGTTTATCCAAAGTAGTTACTCATATCCTTCCGGTCACGCTACCCGGACGACTTTTTTAGTATTATTTTTGGTTTTACTTTTAGAATTTAAATATCGTCATCATCTTAATAAACTTATTGAGATCGGTTTGGCTATTTTTTTAATCGCCATGTATATCTCAAGAGTTTACTTAGGTGAGCATTGGGCAACGGATGTAATCGGCGGAGCGCTTTTAGGTGGCTCTTTGGCTATCTTGACAGCGTTGACACTTCCGGGCAAAATGAAAAGCACAAATGGATAAGTTAGCTTTAATTATTTTTGGAATTACCAGTAACTTAGCCCAAATTAAACTTTTACCAGCTCTTTATGACATGGAAGCAGCTGGAATGTTATCGGATAATTTTACAGTCATCGGCTCAGCTCGTCGGAAGTTAAGTGATGAGGAATTTAAAAACTTTCTTAATCTTGCTATTCATTCAGAAAATAGACATCACGATCACCCAATTGATAAACAAGTATTTGAGCGTCTTTGTAAAAAGATTCATTACTTAAGTGGTGATTTAGATGAACCAGAATTTTATACGAAACTTAAATCAACCCTAGAAAAATTAAATAAATCAAATCATATCTTTTATCTGGCAACTTACCCTGATCTTTATAAGATGATCTTTGATAGCCTAAAAAGTTTTGGCTTAACTGATCAATCAAAAGGCTTTGTCAGGCTAATGATTGAAAAACCGATTGGCAATGATTTAAAAAGTGCAAAAGAGTTAAATAAACTTCTTTTAGGATATTTTAAAGAGGATCAAATTTATCGCCTTGATCATTATCTTGGTAAAGATACTATTCAAAATATTTTAACTTTCAGATTTGGAAATAGTATCTTTGACCATTTATTAAATAAAGATTTTATCGACCACATTCAAATTACGGCTACTGAAAGTTTCGGCGTTGGCCAACGAGGTGGTTATTACGATAGTGTCGGAGCGTTAAAAGATTTTGGTCAAAATCATCTTTTACAAATGTTAGCGTTTATTACCATGGATAAGCCTAAATCATTTACCAACTCTGAAATCACCAAACAGCGTACGAAAGTTCTAGAATCACTTGTTCCAGATCCAATGAAGATTATCTTTGGACAATATGAGGGATATCTTAAAGAAGCTAATATCCAAGAAAACTCCCAAACTGATACTTATTTTGCTTTTAAAACGACTTTAACCTTAGATCGTTTTAAAAATATCCCGGTTTATATTCGCTCCGGAAAATGTTTGAAAGAAACTGTTACTGAGATTAATATCATTTTTAAAAATACCAGCCTTTCAACTGAACCAAATGTACTAACTTTTAGAATTTACCCAAATGCCGGGATTGTAATTAAAATGCTTGTAAAAGGTCCCGGCCATACTATGGAACTTGAGCCAGCATATATGCAGTTTTGTTATAAAGATTTATCCAATCCGCTTGTTGATCCGTATGAACATTTGATCGGTGATACCATTATTGGAGATCAAACCTTTTTTAATGATGCCGAAGAAGTCGAAGCCCAGTGGAGATTTGTAGATCCACTGCTGGCCAAAATTACCAAGCCTCATCTTTATAAAACCGCTAGTTGGGGTCCTGACGAAGCAGATAGATTGATCGAAGACGATGGCCGAAGTTGGCTACTACCATCAATGGACTTTTGTCCTATTTAGTTTCAGAGTTTTTAGTGACAGCATGGCCACCAAATTTGCCTCTTTGAGCTGAGACAACTTTATCTCGAAAGTTTTCGGATTCCTCTGTAGAATTCTGGCGAACTTTAAACGAGTCAGAAATGACTGGAACTTCAACACCTAATTCTTGGGCGGTTTGAATAGTCCACTCCCCTTCTCCTGTCGCCGAAATTTTAGATGAGATCTTTGATAGCTCAGGATCTTCAGTTAACGCTTCTTCGGTCCAGCCAACTAATCTTGATTCAATAACTGAGCGATTATTATATAGTTTAAAAACATTTCCTAAATCGTAATTAAATTGACTAGCCTTTAAAACCGCCGTCCCTTCGGCAATGGCTTGCATCATCCCATATTCGATACCGTTATGAACCATCTTGGCAAAGTGGCCCGCCCCAACCGGTCCAAAGTGAGCTAGAGCTTTAGGAGCAGCTAATTTGATTAATAACTCCTCGACCCTATCATAATCCTCTTTTGCCCCCCCAACCATCAATGTCGCCCCATTTAAAGCGCCAGCGGGCCCGCCTGACACACCGACGTCCATAAAATGAATGCCTAGGGCAGATAATTTAGTAGCTCTTCTCAATGTATCTTTATAAAACGAATTTCCGCCATCTATTAATAAGTCCCCGGCTTCTAAAAAGGGACTGACTTGATCAATAAATTCATCAACAATTTGACCTTGAGGAAGCATTAACCAAACTAAACGAGGAGTAGGTAAACTTTTAACTAATTCTTCAACAGATTTTGCACCAACAGCACCTAACTTAACAACTTCGGTAACTTTTTCGGGAGATCTATTCCAAACCGCAACTTTGACATTTTGACTTAGGAGACGTCTGACCATGTTCTGGCCCATTTTTCCAAGTCCAATGAATCCGAGCAGTTTGTTATCCACTATTTCTTAACTTGAGAACTCTTTTCGGCAGTCGCGAGCCAGGCTTGAAAGGCATCAACCAATTTTTGTTGTGAAAGTTGATCTCTAACGCTTTGTTTAACAGTATCGGTAATATCGGCTGGAAGCTGATCCTTATGATCGGAAATGTATTTAGTAACTTCGTCATCGCTAACAGTGGCACTGGATCCAAACATCTTTTGAATTAAAAGTTGCAATTTAACTTGTTTTTTAAGACTTTCTAAAGTTAAACCTTGAGCGGCTAAAGCTTGATTAAAGTTATCAATTCCTTGTGATTGATCTTGATACTTTTTAATTTGAGCATCAATTTCCTGAGTAGAAACGGCCACCTTACGTTTTGAAGCTTCATCCAAAATTAATTGTTCACGAATTAATTCATCTTTAGTTTGTGAACCGTATTGGCTGTCCATACTTTGGTAATATTGAAAAAGAGTAATCGGTTTATTATCTACCCAAGCAATTACTAAATATTTTTGAGCCAATAAAACTAAACCAATTAAGATTGCCAAAATAACTATCGGGATAATGATTCGGCGTTGAGACTTAGCTCGACTAGCTAAAAAACCAATTCGGTGTAAAATAACTTGGCTACCCCGATTTGGTAAAGCTGCAGGACTGACTAACTTTACTTTTTTAGGTGTCTTAGTAACAGTTGAAGCTGTTGGCTTAAGAGTTGTTTTAGAAACTGTCTTAGTAGTTGTTTTTTTCGGCCTAGCCATATGATTGTCAAAGATATTACTACAAAGAAAACCATTTGCAAAGAGGCAAAGTTAGCAAGCTCTCTAAAAGATAAATTATTTGGATTATTAATTACCCAAAATCCGCGTTATTTAATCTTCAAAACTCGATTTGGAATTCACACCTTTGGATTAAAAGAACCGATTGATGTTATTGTTTTGGATAAAAATAATAAAGTTATCAAATTAAAATCTAATTTAATGCCCAATCGAATCTTCTTTTGGAATCCTAAATATTCGTTGATTATTGAATTGCCCCAAACAAAGATTGCCATAAGTGGGATTGGGCTCGGTTCTCAATTGGCACTGATTGATGATAAAAAGTAGCCTGAATACCTTTTTGATTAATGGCTTCTAGCTCATTAACAACTGAGCCAACTTTAGTAAAACTCAGTTGAGATAAGACTCGTCCGGTCCAAGTTTGTTTGGCAGCGTCAACTTCGGATAAACCTTGATCAATGGCTGCCCAATACATAGGCGCATTAACTTCACCTGGTCTTTCTAGCCAATTACAACTGATACTTCTAATAGGATAAAAGTATTGTCTATAAAATTTTAAACAGTATTCTATAAATTCTCGACCTTTAAAATCGGGATGAAGTTTTAATTCTGAATTTAATGAACGTGTATAAATTGACAAGCTCATACTAGCAGCCTGCTTTTTTTCAACGGGAGTAGCTCTTGAATACATTAGAAGTTGGTCATACTCTAAATCCCGAATTGACACAAATTCAGGGCTTATTAGCCCCCCCAGTGGGCGTCCGGAACCACCATTAAATAATTGTTCGGTCGTATAATCTAAAGTAAGATCTGTAAAATTTATTCCACCAATCCCAGGTTTATAAGAATAACCAAACTGTTCCAAAGCCATGAATACGTATTATAGGGTATGCACTGACAGCCGTCAAACTATGCTAAACCATTTTAAACATTAACTAAAATGGTGCCCCTGGAGGGACTCGAACCCCCAAACCTTTTCGTCCGAAGCGAAACGCTCTATCCAATTGAGCTACAAGGGCAACTTAGATCTGTTCCAACCAAATTGCAAATTTGTTTTTCTTCTGTGGCAGTTTGCACATCTAACTTCGCATTTACTTATCTCATTTATGACCTTATCAAGGGAATAATATCCAGAAACCATTTCTGAAACATCTTTAAACTTATTTCCTTTATGATCAAATTCTAAAACTAAAATGTCTTTCTCTCTGCAATCAACACATGGATGCAGCATAAGATATTTAGCTACATATTCTTGCACTTCACTTCTTACTCCTAAATTTCTTTTTCTAGCCTTTAATAAATAATACTCTCTATTTTTGTCGTAGTGATTCCTAATTCGAATCCTCGTACAAAATTTGCACTGCGATTGTCTAGTCTGGTTAGACTTAATTTTGTAACTAAAATACTCTTCCCTATATTCCTTATTGCAACTACTACACGTTTTCATGCTAATAGTAAACATATTCTACCATTTCTTACTCTTTTCTGACACTATTTCCAATTGCTTGTATAGTAAGATACTTGAACGAAAAGGAGGTGAGATTTTTATGAATGATGACAAACCTATTGTCTTATCAGATTTAGAAACAGCTAATAAAAAAGACAACAATGAAGCCTATCTTGATAGTTCCGCCGTTGCCGATGGCGACGATGGTGATGGCGTAGTTATACCGCTAGTGGATGAAGAACATCCCACAGAACTTGGTAGTGCTCCAATTTTACCCATCGACGAGGAAGAAGCTGCTTAGTTTAAATTGTAATTTAGCCACTGGGCAGAATATAATATGCGGTAACGGCCCGGTAGCTCAGTGGTAGAGCAGGAGACTCTTAATCTCTTTGTCGTGGGTTCAAATCCCACCCGGGTCACCCCCTTGTTCTCAATCAAAATATCTATATAATATGCAACATCAATTTTATGGAAATACAACCAGGATTTGGACAAGATGGCGATGCTCTGATTGCATATCTTGCTTATAAAGAAAGCTTAGCTAATATTTTTAGGCAACGCCAACGGGAGGTTGAAAGGATATTTAAAGATGATCGTTACGAACCCACAGTCATACTTGATTTAAGAATTACATCCGTACCAGACCCAATTACAAAGTTTGTTGGTTTTCTTTATAGAGCTCGGTCGATTAATATTTGGCGAATTGCAGCTGGGGCAAGCTATACAGAGATTTCCGTTACAACACCTGAAGATTCACGAACGGGATATGAGAATAAAACGAGAGGAAGTATTGTTAGCGATGACAGAGAGGAAGTCGTTTTTGACACTAAAGCTTTTCTTCTTCCGGCCCCAATCCCGGCCAGGTATCAATTAAGAAGATCATCCACCGCAAAATATATCTCCGCGAGACACAGTAACCAAGCAATCTGTTGGGAGACTGAAAAAGGATCTGTCCCTAATGCTGTTTTACACAGTTTAGCAAATCTTATCGCTTCACATCCTGATAGCATCCAAAAAGCGGAAAATTCAAGAAGTATTTGTGAGCACCGCACAAAGTCCTTAGGAAGTCATTTGAAAGCTATCCTTTAAATTTATCCATCAACAAGTAGGCTGCCTTGACAATGTATCTAGATCAGCTAAGCTAATAATAATGGACAATGTTGAGCAAGAACCTAAATATGAGTATTCCTTAAGAGATTTAATGGGGCCATTTGTGCCTGTTTACACAGAATCAGCTGCTAGTAAAAAATTAATTCGGCTGGGATTTGATGAATTTGCCGATGAACAAGAAAAAGCCGGCCAACCCAGATCAACAGCTTTATTAAGACTGGCTGGAATGGATTATATGCAGACACTTACTCAACCAATTAGTGTCGTGGCATATATCTTGGCATCTAAGGAATATCAGGATGTGTTTGGGAGTTTGGAGGAAAATGAAACTGACAAAAGACGGGCTCTCCATGAAGCAGCGACCACAACCTTAGAACGAGATCTCCGACTCCAAGCTCAGTTTTTTAATGAGTACGGCGATGGTATATCAAATAAAATGTTCGAAAGGTTGACTGATCAGATTGAAGAAACCTTAACCTTTCAGAAAAAACTAATCAAGCGGTCGTCTCAATCATTGCCCGCCTTAGAAATGGCCACTCACCAACCAGCTGATGAAATTTCCATAAGTTAAAACCCTTACCTACTCAGCTTTCAACCTCTCCATCAACATACTATAAAACCTCAAATTATGGATTGTCGCCAATCGATAGGCCGAAGTTTCATTAATCCGAAATAGATGCCACAAATAACCAGCTGAAAAATTCTGACAGGTATGGCAATCACAAAACTTGGATAATGGCTCAGGATTTCCTTGCCATTTTAAATTTTGAAGAGATAATCGAGTATAGAAATCTCCATCTAAATCCAAATCTTTAGGATCAGAATTAAAAACATATAAAGCTTTGTGGCGAGCTTCACGAGTTGGAATAACACAATCAAAGATCTGATAACCCATCTTAAAACATTTGACAATATCTTCGGGCTTACCGACTCCTAAAGCATACTTTGGCAAATTATCTGGCATTAATTTAGCAGTTAACTCTAAAATATCAGTTAATAACACTCTATTTTCATCAACCGGCCATCCCCCGTAGCAGTAACCATCAAAACCAATTTTAATTAATGCCTCGGCACACTTCGTTCTTAACTCCTTATCAGCTCCACCCTGAATAACCGCAAACAACAGCGGTTTAATTTTTTGATCTTTGGTTAATCTGACAAACTCATCTTTTGATCTTTTGGCCCAGGCAATCGTTCGCTCAACCGATTGAATCTGACTGACCATATCAGCTCCAGGCTTTGTACAGTCATCTAAACAGATCGCAATATCCGTGCCAAGTTTAATCTGTAAACCGATTGAACTTTCCGGAGTTAGAATAATGGTTTGATCATTTAGCAAAAAAGTGATCTTTTGATCATCAATTGTCCCGAGTTTTGGATTATTATGAATAAGTGACAAAACTTGAAATCCCCCCGAGTCGGTAATAATCGGACGCGACCAATTCATAAATTGATGAATGCCAGAAACCCCCTTCATCCGCTCTTCAATATTTTCGGCTAAGAGATGATAAACACACATCACCAAACCCTCAACTTGTGCGTGTTCTAAATCTTTGGAATCTAAACTCCGAACCACTGCTTTTGTTCCATCTGGAAAAAAGGTCGGCAGGCTAAGATTGCCATGGCGAGTTGTTAACATCTAAATATGAAGACTGGGAAATTGCATTTTAAGAACTGGTAAAAGATCATTTTCAACTTTTTTTAAGTAAACGACATTAAACTTTGGAAAATATAAAAATGTCGCCGGCGACTCATCAAGCAAAACTTTTTGAAAGTCTTTATAAGCTACTAAGCGAACTGCCTGGTCAGTATCTTTACGACCATCTTCAAGATCTTTATCAACCCTGGGTGAAGAAAACTGAGCGACATTTGTTTCAGATTGAGTTGAATGCCAAAGCGAATATTGGTCTGGATCAGTCGGAATATTTTGGGTAACTAACAACATTTGGAAGTTTTGAGGAACCCCACTTTCAACTTTTAACTTAACCGGCAATCCAAAGGCGTTCCATTTTTGAACTAGCTCTTTACCAACATCTTCAAGCGGTTGAGTGGAGGTCAAAGTAAATTCAGTGCCCTTATCAATTTTAACTTTGTCCATATACGTCTTGGCTTGATCAGCATTATCTAAATAATCTTTTACATCGCTATTAAAAGCCCATGAAGCCGGTGAAATCGAGGTTTTAGCTTCGGTTTGACCAGCGATTGAAGGAGCGGCAAAACTAAAAACTAATCTTAAATTTTTATCGGCTAATAGGTGATCTTTAGTATTATAAAAAACACTCACAATTTTAGAATAATCAGTTTTTGCAAAAACTTTAAATGGCGATTGGCTATCAAAAGGATCAGTCGAATTAACTCCAACCAAACTTGAAACCTCCCCAATTTGAAGAGCTTGTTTAGCCGTTTCTTCATTGGCATAAAAACGGATATCTACTTCAGGCAAATTTTTATCGTGAGACTTTAGAATGACTCGACTAATAAAAACTTGGCCAGTATCCATCTTATCGATATAATATGGCCCGGTTCCAATATTAGTCGAGTTTTTAAAGGCAGGTTTATTTAATAAACTGGGTAGCGGGCTAAATGAATCAGCTAATTTAACTTCGACCGTTTTGGGATCTTTAACGCTTACCTCAGTTTCACCGACCGGGATCGTAATATCTGACGCCACAATTGGTGAGCCATCTTGCCATTTTAAGTTATCTGCTAGCTGAAAGTCATAAACTTTAGCATCTTTATCCACTTGCCAGCTTTTAAAGATTCCAGGTTGAGGTTGGCCAGTCTCATCAAGCTTAACTAATGGCTGCGATAATAAGGAAGTTATTTGAGGTGGCAGGTCTTGGTTGGTATAAGTCCCAACAATACCTTCTGAGATAGTTACTAACGTTTTATCTTGTTGCCATCTAATTACAAAAAAACCAATCAATAAAACGACAAAACCAAACAGGAAAAGATATTTTTTGTATCTTTCCAAAAGTCTAAAATTATAAGATATAAAATATTGTAGTTTTTTCAAACTATTATTCCAATAATTGAAGCGATAAAGAACAAGACCACGACGATAATAGTTATAATAAAGATAAGTTTTTCCGCCCCCCGCTTTGTTCCATAAAAACCCATATCCCCCCCAAAAGTTGAGCCTAAACCAACTCCTTTAGATTGAATGACAATTAGGACAATTAAAAGTAACGCTAAAACTATTTCAATTAGTGAGATAACTGCTTTGTTCATATTATTTTACAAGCCATTGTAGAAAATGTGCCACTAATCCTATCAAAAATGACGATAAAATTGCTACATGCAAAACGGTCAGGTCAACTGAAGGAATAATTATCCCGGATAAGTTTAACCCAGAAAATGTAAATGGTAATAATTGGAACTCCGGGAATACAACCGTTAAAAAATAAACTGCTAAAACGTTAACTATCCAGGCAAAAATGCCAAGTGTTAATAAGTTTAGAGGTAAAAATAAAACTTTTAGTAAAGGAACGACCGCTAAGTTAATGAGCATGAAGATGGCCGACCCAATAAATAAGCTTCTAATCCCCCCACTATAAGTAAATCCTGGTAAAACATGAGCCGTTACAACCAGTGCCACCATATTGATTAGAAAGTTTCTGAGCAGTGACTTCATATTAGTATTATATAACGAAAGCCTTGCTCCTGAGTTTACGGTGATAGGTAATTGCAAAGCGATGAGCCTCATCTCGAACCTTCTGGAGCATCCGGAGTGATAACTTCCGATGAGGGATTTTAACAACCTCACCTTCGGGAGGATATAACCACTCTAAACGCTTGGCCAGCCCATAAATTGGGATCTTAATACCCTTTTTGATTAGCTCTTCCTCCGAACCTCTAACCTGTCCCCGCCCGCCATCAATTAAAAATAAATCTGGCATCGGCCATTCAGGATGGTTTAAGCGCCGTCTCATCATCTCCTTATGCATACCGACATCGTTAGGTTGACCAACCCCAACTTGAATCTTAAATTTGCGGTATTGTGACTTATCGATCTCGCCATGAGTTAAGACCACCATCGAGCCTGTGGCCTGATTACCTTGAAGGTTTGAGATATCGTAGCATTCAATTCGCTCTGGCAAAGTTGGCAAATTTAAAGCTAGTTTTAACTCTTCGAGCGCTTGGCTATTTTGATCTTCTAAAAAGTTTGGGTTTTCAAGATAATTTTGAATATGGTTTGGTTGAGTCAGATAATTAACTCCTTCCAAAGTATTTTTAATTTGGGAGGCTTTTTCAAATTCCATATTCTTTGAATATTTATTCATTTGTTTAGTTAAATCTTCAATTAATTTTTCTTTTCGACCCTCCAGCAATAACCCTAAATGTCGCAGATTTTTTTGATAATCGAGTGGCGAAATTAGACCAATACAGGCTCCCGGACAAAGTCCAAGATGATAATAAAAACAGGGTTTAATCCGTTTTACGAGAGGTGGAAAAGTTTTTGGTGGGTTGGCACACCAAGGAAAAGTTCGCCTTAGTTTCTTTAAAGTTTCTCTAACAATTCGTGACGATGGAAATGGTCCAAAATATTTTTTAGCATTTTTTAAATCCGTTTTCCGAGCCGTCACAACCTCGGGAAACAAATCTTTAGTAATTTTAATATAAAGGTAATCCTTGTCATCAGTTAATCGAATATTAAATGGCGGCAAATATTTTTTAATAAAATTGGCTTCTAAAACAAGAGCTTCCAATTCTGATTCAACAATAATGGTCTCAATTTGACGAATCTTAGTAACTAAACGAGCAGTTTTAGGAGAATCGGATGGGCCACTAAAATAAGAGCTCACTCGGTGATATAAATCAATGGCTTTACCAACATAGAGAATTTTACCAAACTCGTCTTTATAGATATAAAGACCAGGTTTATGGGGAATTTGCGACTTATCAATAAATTTCGGTAGCATAACTATTTAACAGGATAACCAGGTCCGTTTACAGGCGGGTTAGAAATATGCCTCTTTAAAATAAAAATATAACTCCCGAGCATTATTAGAATTACAGCAATAATTAAAAGTGGGAAAAATCTAAAGGCAAAGAAAGGTCGAACTAGCAAGGGTTGACTAACCTGTTTTTGACCAAAAGTTAAAATCAGATTATCGTTATATGATTCCCAAAAGTTTCTAGTTCGCAACTTATAGCTATACACTTGATGGCCAAAAGGTGGTATTTCGGTTGTGATAAGCGTTGGGTTGCCAACTACTTGAACCTGACCGGAATTTAAAGTCATCGTTGATGGCAAAAGATCAGTCGAGCCTTTATTGACCAGTGTAGCGGTATAATCAGCCGGGAATCCGGCAAAAACTTGGTTCGGAGCATTAACTTGTAATGAAACTTCCGAATGAGGCTCGAAGTTGGCGGTTGAAAATGCCACGGTCGCTTGGCTCGCTGTGTTAGGTCGAGTTGAAGAGTAGCCTTTGGTTACAAACACAAAATGGTTTAGATCTAGCTTGGAGAAATAGTCGACTCCTCCGGTCGTATTTTGCCACGTCGGATCAATCATCACCCAACCAACCATCGGATCATAGTATTCTGGCCAGGCATGTAAGATCGTTCCATCAAAGGATAATGGTCGAATATCAGTATTTGAAGTATAAGCATAGCCATCAAGCTCACGAGCTGGAATACCATCGGCCCGAGCTAAAGCAATAAACAGATCCGTAAATTCGACACATAAGGCATTATCAGGATTGTTTAAAGC
>JBEPVZ010000022.1:0-15671 GCA_041690695.1 Candidatus Daviesbacteria bacterium
CGTTGGACTGGTTCTATTTAATGGTCAACAAGCATCGGCACGTGATTCAAGACGTAGAGCAGATATTGACGCGATGGTCCAGGCTCTTGAGGGTACTTATGTTCCAAATTCTGGCACGTACACTGGCATAACCTTTACGATGTTTGCTAACAATGTTATTCCGACGGATGTTTGTGGACAGAATTATATTGAAAAGTCTTCAGCAGCTTCGAATGCAATTCTACCTAATGTTGATCCTGTTGCTGCACCATGGGCGGCTTGTACGGCTAATCCAGCTGGCTGGACTACTATTAGTGCTGCGGCTCCAGTTAATAATTCAAAGGCTTGGACCCTATGTGCTCATTTAGAAACTTCTAATACGGTATATTGTAGATCCAATTCAAGATAATATGACAAACTTACAATCTAAACATACTGACATATCAAGTAAGAAGAGTTTGAATTTTAAAGGATTCACCTTAATTGAGTTATTGGTTGTTATCGCAATCATCGCAATCCTAGCGGTCATCGGTTTAACTGTTTTCTCAGGTCAGCAAAGAGCTGCTCGAGATGGTCGACGACGATCTGATATTCAGGCAATCGCTGCTGCCATGGAGGCGAATTATAATAATGGTACTGGTTTATATCCTTCCCCTTTAACTGGTGTAATGTTTACAAGTCAGACTGAGCCAGTTGATCCAATTGCTGGTTCTTTAACTTGTCGAGGTGTCAATGGTGCTGGTGTGACCGCTTGTAATTATTGTTATACTGTTGCATCAGGAACTCTTAATTGTCCAGGTAGTCCAATTGTTTTTGATGCGACTGTTCCAACGGCTGCAGGGAAGACTTACACGTTTTGTGCCGAACTAGAAAACCAGGTTGCCGATTATTGTCTATCTAATCAAAGATAAAATGAATAAAAATATGAACAAATTAAATAAAAATAATAAAGGGTTTACCTTAATTGAGTTATTGGTTGTTATCGCGATCATCGCAATCTTAGCGATCGTTGGACTGGTTCTATTTAATGGTCAACAAGCATCGGCACGTGATTCAAGACGTCGAGCAGATATCGACTCAATAGTCCAAGCTTTAGAAGGTAATTATAATCCGACTACAGGTCAATATGCTGTTTTAGCAGCCAATCAATTTGCTGGTAATGTAATTCCGACAGATACTTGTGGAGATCAGTATGCTGTCGCCTCTTCAGCAGTAGTTGGAGCTGCGATACCAACTGTTCCGACAGCTTGGACTAACTGTGTGGTTGCGACTCCTCTTCCTACTACTCCCGGTGGTTACCAAATTGTTAGTATTACTCAGCCAGTAGCTCTCGCTAGGGTCTGGACTGTTTGCGCACGATTGGAAAGTGGAGCTGGTGTAAATGTCTACTGTCGCTCCAACTCAAGATAATTATTTAGTCTCACTCACAATTTATGGGCGGTAAAGTCCAGTTAACTCTTGTATTAGTCTTCATGTTAGGTTTATCTGGTATTGGTGTTTTCTTCTACCTTGGTCAAGAGGCCTCCATTAGAGATATTAGACGACAAGGCGATATTAATTCAATCGCTTTAACGATGGAAGTTCATTACGATGATGTGACTGGTAAATATACTCCTCTTCAGATTAAGCAATTTTCGACTGGCATTCCTCAAGATCCTATTTCGGGTGCTCAATGTCAATCTAAGCCAGACTCTTCTTCACCTTTAACAATGTGTCACTATTGTGTTGGTGCCTATAGTAACGATTGCACAGTTGTGGCACCAGGAATTCCTTCAGGTGGTAGTTCATGGAGTGTCTGTGCGGCTTTAGAAAAAGGTGGAACTTATTGTCGGTACAGCTCACGCTAGTTTATTTCCTTAGCCCCGCTTAGTGGGGTTGACTCCTTAACACCTTCTTTAGTACATTTAATGTATGTCTGCCACAAAGGGTTTTACCTTAATCGAACTCATGGTCGCGATTGCGATTATGGCAGTCGTCTTCGGAGTGATTATCACCTCAAGCTCAGCTGTTAAACAAGGTAGCCGTGATACGACTCGTAAATCAGATTTAGCCAAGATTCAAACTGCTCTTGAAGAGTATCATGCAGATCAGATAAGTTATCCATCAGGAACTCTCAGTTCAGGTGACTCTATCTCAAGTGGCGGGCATACTTATCTTTCAAGTATCCCGGCTGATCCTTCCCAGGGAACCGCTACTCCCTATTGTTATACGGCATTTAAAGCTGATGGAGTAACCACCGGTTGTGATAATACTGATCCCTCTCAAGCTAATCATTGTCAAAGTTATGGGGTTTATGCCCAGCTTGAAAACCCACCAACTAGTCCCCCTCCACCCAGTTATTCTTGCGGTGGTAATACCTATAATTATTCAGTCGGACCACAATAAGTTTAAATGTAATGCCCAAATCTAACTTTCGATCAAAAATCTGTAATTTCTCTCAACATGGCTTCACCTTAATCGAGGTTTTAGTGGCGATTGGTATTATCGGAGTTTTAGCAGCGGTTGCTATTCCTAATCTCCATCGTTTTAGTGATGATAGCTCGCTCAGTAATACTACCCAAGATTTAGTGTCAGCTCTTCGGACCGTCCAAGCTAATGCTCAAAACGGGGTTATTTGTCGGGATGGTCAACCGGCTACTACTTGGGAGCTAGCTATTAGTTCGACCGACTATGCTACAACCTGTATAGATACAACGGGCAGTACGACCGGTTCACCGGTGACTTTTCCAGTGGGACTAACTCTTAGTCCAGCCTGTACCTTTAGTTTTAGTGGTTACCTAATTACCAGTAGTTGTGGTTCTTTAACTCCATCTCAGGTACTGACTTTAACAAAAGGCTCAAATACGAGTACTATTAAGATAGATCAAGGAGGATCAATTAGTGCTGGGAATTAAAGGTCAATCATTACTTGAATTAACTATCGCCTTAGGAGCAACCGTGGCAATTGTTAGTGCTTTGGCAATTATTACAACCAAGGGTTTACAAAATAGCCAATTTGCTCAAAATCAAGTTACGGCCACCCAGTTAGCCCAAGAAGCTATTGACCAGGTCAGGAGTATTAAAGCGACCAATGGAGCTATTTGTGTGTCGGATGTCCCGCATAGTTGGAATGACTATATCTGGAGCCAAACCGGAACCGCAACTTATTCAATTCGTACAACCGGGACTTGTGGGGCTGTTATTCCCTTACCCTATTTAGCTTCAATCAGCACTCCTGAAGCAGTCCCTAATACCATCTTTGAGAGATCTATAATTATTGAAGATGTCTCATCTTCCTCACCCGATCCTAATCTTAAAAAAGCCACGGCCTTAGTCACCTGGACTGATGCTCAAGGCTCACACCAATCAACGCTGGTTACTTATTTGGCAAATATCTAAATATGGATAAATTAAGAAACAAATTACAAATTACAAGTTACAAAAGGGATCTTTGGTCTTCTCAAAAAGGTTTTTCAATTGTTGAGGCTTTAGTTGTGGCGGCCATTGTTGGAATTATGGGCGTGATTTTAACTGATCTTTTATCTCGAACGATTAATGGGGGTAATAAAACTGAGTTACTCAATAACGTTAAACAAAATGGTCAGGTGACTTTAAATAATATGATTGATACGATGCGTCAATCAACTAAAGTTGTCTGTGCAGGTACTATTATGGCCAGCTCAGCAAATGTCATTACTATAATAGAAAAAGATGGCCGATACGGTCGGTTTCATTTTTACCCACCAACAGCTGGGACTAATGGTTATATTCAGCATGAATTTTTGGTTGATTATAATAATAATTCTTCCCCTCCTGATCCGACCATTGATCCAACTCTGTTTTGTTCGACTCTTAGCTGGGTTAATTATGGAGGGGGGCCAACAGGTTATATAGAAGATCCTCTTTCTGCTCCAACAACTTTAACTGATACTGATCCCTCGACTGGTATCTCAGTCTCTGATTGTGTTTTTACCTGGGCACCTGCTCCAGGAGCTCAAGATGTGGTAAAAGTAGATATGCATATAAAAGCTGGTGTATCGGCGCCTACAGATTACACTTCGCAAGTTGGTGATGCTAATGGCCTAGAATTTACAACATCAGTTCAACTACAATAATCGGATGGTGAAATAAATAAAAAATATGACTAAACTAACTAAACAAAATTCCGAGTCAGGTCAGGCTATTATTATTTTAGTGATGATTATGGTCATAACTTTGGCAATTGGCTTGGGGGTTGTTACTCGTTCAGTTACTAGCCTATCGAATTCTTCAAAGACAGAAGAGTCCTCAAGAGCTTACTCAGCCTCTCAAGCCGGGCTTGAGCAAGCCATTGAAGTGACTGAAAATGGAGGTACCTACTCGACAACGACTCTAGATTTAGGTAATCAGGCTTCAGCTTTAACTTACGTTTCCCCAGCCCTGCCTGATGTCGGTCAAGCTTTAGAATATCCTCCGATTGGCAAAGATACCAACGCTCAGTTTTGGTTAATTAATCCGGATACAACTCCGGTTGGTGATTATCCTCAGGCGGATCCTGTTTATTTTTACTTTGGTAACCCGGATCCCAAACCGGGGGCGGTTAAGCCCGCTGTCGAGCTTAGTTTTATCTCACAGTCAATAGGAGGTGGTTATGAAGTTACAAAGTACTTCTATGATTCAGATTCAAGTCGGAGATTAAATAATGGTTTTAGTACTCCACTGTCTTGTGACGATGATGCATCTAATACGGTTGATACTTCTAATCAATCTGGGAGTGTTTTCTATTGTCGACTACCTGGTTTATTTTTTATTGGCCAACCAATCATGATTAGAGCTCGAATATTGTATTCCGATACCCCTCAGAAATTGGCGTTATCACCTTCTTCTGGTGGCGCTTCACTTCCTGCGCTAGCCCATATTTATAGCTCTGTTGGTATGTCTGGCACCTCTCAACAAAAGCTCCAAGAGTTTAGACAACCGTACGTCGTCCCACCTTATTTTGACTTTGCGATCTTCTCAGCATCTGATCTGAGTAAATAAAGGCCTAAGACTTAAATAGCCGGCAATTTAAGCCTGCTAGATGTCCTTAATCATCAGTCGCTAATATCTATTCCAATATGAATTACATTAACCTCTTGTCGTGAGTATCAAACTAGTGTTATCCTAATTTATATGTCTGCCAAAGGTACGGTTACGGGACTCGATTTAGGTTACTCTTCAATTAAAGCCGTTGTTTTATCACACCACGAAACTCCTCCTAAGTTGATTAATTTTGGTCAAGTGGCCTCCCCTCAACCTGGTCTGATGTCGGACGCTGATTTAGATTTAGAAGCCATGGCTTCAGCCATTAAAGAGTTGATCTCCCAACTTAAGCCGCCGACTCGGGAGGTTTCGATCGCTTTGCCCGAATCACATATTTTTACCCGAGTGGTTTATGATTTACCTTATTTAACTGATACCGAACTCGCCCAAGCTATCCACTACGCAGCTGAAGAGTTTGTGCCAATGCCAATTACTGAGGTTAATTTAAATTACCAGATTTTGTATCGTTCCCCCGATAAAGGTCCTAAAAGCAGAACTATTATCTTGGTGGTGGCTTCTCCTAAAAATTTGGTTAATAAATATCTTAAAATTTTAAGCATGGCTGATCTTAAGCCTGTAGCAATTGAGACTGAGCTGGTGGCGGCTTCAAGGTCACTGGTTAGTTATAATCCCTATTCTCCAACGACGTTGATTATTCAGATGGGTGCAATTGCAACTGACTTTGCGGTTGTCTCAGAAGGGTTAATCCTCTTAACTCGCTCGATTGCGACCGGAGGAATTGCTTTGACTAGATCGATCGCTCAAGCTTTCAATTTTGAACTTCTTCAAGCGGAAGAGTACAAAAAAGTTTACGGTTTACTTGAAGATCAATTAGAAGGTAAACTCTTTCAAATCTTAAAGCCTATTATTGATATTATCTTATCCGAAGCTCACCGAGTTATTCAAAGTCACGAATCTCAAAATCCCCAGCGCCCAGTTAAGCGAGTCGTTTTAACCGGCGGTGGTGCTCAATTGCCAGGCTTAGTCGTTTATCTAGCGAATACTTTAGGTCTTGAAGCTCAAGAAGCTGATCCTTGGGCAGCTTTAACTAAAGATCCTAACTTGAAACAAAAGTTGATTAATCAAGGTTCTTTATATTCGGTGGCAGTTGGGCTGGCCTTGCGGGAGGGCTAAATATGGACAAGATCTCAATCAATTTAATTCCAAAAGAAAACTTACCTGACGCTAAAGTTGCAACGCGCCGGCCAATCTTTTTTAAATTAAGTGTCGCTCTCATTACGGCCTTAATTGTGGTTTTAGGGGGGTCGGATTTGTTCGATTTAATCAAAATACTCATCTCCAAGCTGTCAAACAACAGGTTTCGGCTACCCAAACCCGAATTACAAGCTTTGGTCCACAGCAGACGGCGTTAGCTTCTTTAACTCAGCGCTTAGATATTGCGAGTGGTTTAATTAGCCAAGATTCTATCGCCTCAAGATCTTATATCTTATTAAGCTCTCTTTTACCTCAAAATGTAACCTTCTCGGCTTTTAGTGCTCATGAAAAAGGGCTAATTACTTTAACCAGTAAATCTTCAAGTCTGGATGATATAAAAACCTTCCTGAATGCATTAATTGATCCGAAGCTTAATCAAGGCTATATTTTAAATGTGAATATGAATACTTTAGATATCGCAAAAGATGGTGATTATTCGGTTGATTTAAGTCTGTCAATGAAATGAAAAACGAACAAGTTAAAAAAGCTAAATTTGATTTAAAAAAGAACTCTTCGATTGAAGTTTTTGTGGTCAGTCTGATTGTGGTCGGATTAGTTGGTTTTTTTGTGATTTTACCTCAAATTAATGCTTATTTTGATTCACAGCGCCAACTTACAAAAGATGAAGCCCAGCTTAAAGATTTAACTGCCACCGCTGATCAGCTTCAAAAAATTGATCTAACGACTACTAATAGCGAATTAAAAAGTGCTTTATTAGCCTTGCCAGATCATCCCGATTTGACTGGGGCGGTTAACCAAATTCAAAGACTGATTAGTGATAACCAACTTCAACTGACTAATTTAACGTACGCCGCAGCTTCCGAGGATCAGACGACTTCAGTTAATAGATCTTACGACTTTAAAATTGATATAACGGGTAGTTTGGCTTCACTGAAGAACTTCATCACCGATTTGAGAAGTACTCCATTATTGGCTCAGCTAACTTCAATTGATGCCACAGATGATAAACCTGACGCTAATAAAGCCGAAACGAATATGAGTCTGTCGTTTTATTACTTACCTCCATCGGCCGGCTCTTTACCAACTTTAACCAAAACAACTTTAACCCAAGAAGAGCTCGATACTATGGCTAAGATTGAAGCTCGGGTCAGTACCTCGTCAGCAGTCTCCTCAGATAGTATTACCGGCCCTCGCGGTAAATCAAATCCTTTTCAGTAAATCTGGCCGAATACTTTTAGTCTTATCTTCCGATTGTTGATTGCGCCAATTTTCAATGGCTTGGTGATTACCTGATCTTAAAACTTCTGGTACCTTTAGATCTTTAAATTCTTGAGGTAGAGTGTAATGAGGATGTTCAAGTAAACCGTTTTCAAAACTTTCTTTAAGGATTGCTTCGGGCTTAACGAGTACGCCCGTGACCAGACGCGTTATTGAATCGGCAATAACTAAAGCAGGTAGTTCTCCACCTGTTAAAACATAGTCTCCGATTGAGATCTCTTCATCAACATAAAGCTCCCGGACTCTTTCGTCGACGCCTTCGTAATGTCCACAGATAATAATTAAGTGATCTAGTTTTGAAAATTGCCAGGCTTTGGGTTGTCCAAAAACATGTCCACCTGGAGAAGTCAAAATAACATAAGGTTTGGTGTTAGCTTTAACTTGTTTAATGGTGGTCTCAATGGCCTGACTCATGACGTCGGCTCTTAAAACCATCCCCACTCCTCCACCGTAAGCTTTACCATCAACTGTTTTATGTTGGCCTAATCCAAAATCGCGGAGGTTAATAACATTAAAAGTGACGAGCTTCTCTTTTTGGGCACGCCATAGGATTGATTGATTTAAAATACCATCGAACATTTGCGGGAAAAGAGTGATGATGGAGATCGTCATATTGTGGAATTAGGATCTAGATCTTAGATCCTTAAACCTATTCTATACCGTTGCTTGAGGATCTTTAAGTTGCAAATTAACTTGGACGTTTTCAACAATTGCTCGGACGGTTAACAATTTGCGGATCGCTTTAATTGTTTGGCCGGCTTTACCTATTACTAAACCCATATCTACTGGATCAACTGACAGGATTAATTTAACTTCAGTGCCTTGATTGTCTTCTAAAACGTCGACGGCATCTGGGTTGGTAACGATCTTTTTCACAATGTACTCTACAAGGTCTTTCATGGTTAGATAACTATTCAGTTGTCGAGTCTGACTCGACTTTATCTTCAGGAACCGAGTTTGACTCGGCTACTTCACTTGACTCATCATTCTTTTCAGCAGATGTTTCACTCTCCACTACTGGCTCTTCTGTATTTGCAACATTCTCTGAGTTTGCTACGTCTGACGTAGCTTCATCTTTATTTTCAGAAATCGAGTTTGACTCGACTTCCTCTACTTTATTTTCCTGAACAGCATCCGATACGGCTGCAGCTTCTGGTGCCTTAGGCGCAGCTGGTTCAGCAGGTGCTTTTCTTGGCTTGCGAGGTGGTTTTTGAGGGGCTTTACCAATAATTCTTAAAAAACCGCTACTTAAAACTGCGCCTTTCTTAACCCAAGCGTCAATAGCATCTTGTTTTAAAATAATCTCTTTTGGCTCAGTTAACGGATTGTATGTTCCAAGTAGCTCGAGATAGTTACCACTGCGCTTTTTTTGTTCGTCAATCGCGACCACCCGGTAGAATGGACGTTTCTTCGAACCTATTCGCATTAATCTTATTTTTACTGGCATAATGAGTTCATAGTATAGTCGAGCCTGCTTCATTTAGCAAGCGCATATCAATCATCCGTCTTTTTAATCCCTTTTACGGCTTGTTCGGCTGCTAATTCTTCCGCCACTTGTTTAGATAAACCTTTTCCTACTCCGAGTTGGTCGTTGTTAATGAAAACTCCAACCGTAAATTTCTTAGCATGATCAGGGCCGGTAGTTTCAATAACTTTATAGCGCGGTGACTGGTGGAAATTACTTTGGGAGATCTCTTGGAGTAAGGATTTGGCGTCTTTAGGTGGACCACTTAGAATCTCGTGCTCATAAAGGGGTAATAAGGCTTCGTAAACAAATTCGGTGGCTTTTTCAATTCCTTGATCAGAAAAGATCGCTCCAAGCAATGCTTCAAAAGTATTAGCTAATAATTGAGTATTCTCTCGCCCGCCCGTCATCTCTTCCCCAGTCGATAGTCGTAAATACTTACCTAAATTCAGCTCTCGGGCCGCTTTGGCTAAAGAAGTTGTTTTAACGATATAAGACCTAAGATTGGTTAACTTGCCTTCACTATCCTCGGGTCGTTTTTGATACAAGAATGAGGAGATAATAAAAGATAAAACTGCGTCGCCTAAAAATTCTAAGCGCTCGTTAGATGAGATCTTTTCAGCTGATTCATTTAAAAATGAGCGATGGGTAAAAGCCATCTGAAAAATTGGTTTTTGGAGGAGGCTCTCATCAAACATAAACTAACCTTAATCTAGCAGTAAATCTTCGATTGCGACAATCAGATCGTCAACCGTATTAATCTGCTCGATCTCTGTCGGATCAAAGATAATGTTAAATTGAGTAGCCAAGTCATTTAAAAGATCACTGATCTCAATTGGACCGAGCCCTAAGTCATCTCTCAAAGAAGCGTTTGGCTCAATATCTTGAGGGGTAACACCTAAATGTTTGGCGATGGCGTCAATAATATCAGCTTGTTGTTTCATAATTTCTTAATAATCTGTCCGAGCACTCCATTAATAAATGACGGTGAGGAATCCGAACCATATTCCTTACCTAGTTCAATTGCCTCATCGACAATTACCTTGATTGGTGTATGAGTATTACTTACTAATAATAACTCATAAACCGCCTGTCTTAAAACAGCCAAATCGAGTTTGTTAATCTTATTTAGTGGACGGGCAGGTGCAGAAACTTTAATTAAATTATCAATTTCTTCAACTCTCTGACCAATCTCTTGACCTTCCTCGGTTTCAAACTGACTTTGCTTATTAATCTCCCAGGCGAATAACTCTTGCATGACCTTAATCCGCTTTATATGGCGGGGGTCGTACGAGGATTTCACGCCTTAGTAACTTTAACGGCTGTTTGGCTTTCGTTGACTTGTTTACTTCTATAGAAACCACAATTGCGGCAAGCCATATGGGCCAGCGTTTTTTCTTGGCAATTTGGGCAAACGTTTAATTTTACGCTTGATAAACTAATCGACGCACGTCGAGTTCGTTTAGCGGCTTTCGAATGTTTCTTTTTCGGTTCGTGTGGCATAGATTAATCCGGCATCACTTGAGATACCAGATGGCTTAATTCTGCTGCAATACTAGGGTATTTGTCAAGTTTTGGATTTTCGTGCAAGATTCGTTGGGCCGCAGCTCTGGTTTTTTCAATTAATTCCAGATCTGTAAATGAAGCAATCTTTAATTCCCAACGACCTGATTGTCTAATTCCAAACAGGTCTCCGCTGCCTCGGATTTTTAAATCAAGTTCGGCTAAGGCCAATCCATCGTAGGTTGTTTCAAGCTTTTTTAATCGACTAACCAGGCTGGGTTCGACAAGCTCACTAAATAAAAAACAAAATGATTCTTTACTGCCTCGCCCAACTCGTCCACGAAGTTGATGAAGCTGAGCTAGCCCAAACCGCTCTGCTCCTTCAATGACCATAATGGTGGCGTTCGGAACATCGACCCCAACTTCAACAACAGAAGTTGAAACTAAACAATCTATTCTTCCGGCTTTAAACTGATCAATAATGTCAGTTTTGTCCTTAGGCTTTAGCCGACCATGAAGTAGCCCTAACCTGAACTTTGGGAAGATAGTGGTTTTTAACTTTTCAAATTCGACGGTGGCTGCGCGAACGGTCGTTAATGTTTCAGACTCCTCAATGAGTGGTGTTACTAAATAAACTTGATCCCCCTCCCCCATCTTCTTGGCAATAAATTCATAGGCATCGAGACGCTTATGATTGGGAACATAAAAAGTTTTGTTTTTAATTCGACCTTTAGGAAGCTCATTAATAATTGACAGGTCAAGATCTCCATACAGAGTTAAAGCTACGGTTCTTGGAATTGGAGTGGCGGTCATTGATAAAAAGTGTGGAGTATCTGGGCGGGAGCGTAGAAAACTTCTTTGTTCAACTCCAAACCGTTGTTGCTCATCAATAATAACTAGTCCGACTTGATCCGTGGCTAACTTAGTTGATAAAAGAGCATGAGTCCCAATTAGTAAGTCGGGTCGGAAGTCTTTATCGGTTTTTGTGAACTTTTTACTACCGGTATAAAGTCCGACTTTAACACCGAGTGGTTCAAGTAATTTTTGAGCGGTATTGTAATGTTGAAAGGCTAAAATTTCGGTGGGAGCCATTAAGATTGATCTAAGATTATTTAAGTAACTTATATATATGGCAATTGTGGCAACAACGGTTTTGCCTGAACCAACTTCTCCTTGGACAAGCCGATTCATTGGAAACGGTTTAGATAGATCTGAGCTTATTTCAGATGTGACTTTTTTTTGAGCATCAGTCAGCTGGAATGGTAGATCTTTGATAAACTGATCAATCTTTTTTTGATTAATTTTTAAGGAATAAGTCGTCTTTTTTTGCTGCCATTCGGCTCGTTTTTTTAAAACGGCTATTTGGATGAAAAATAACTCGTCAAAACTTAATCGCTGCTTGGCTTTTTCAATATCTTCTGGAGTGTTGGGAAAATGGATTAGCTCTAGTGCTTCTGGTAATGGTAATAAACCTGGTCGGACTGATTCTGGAATTGGATCAACTATTAATGGTGAAACTTGTTTTATAGAATCTCCGATTTTTTGTCTGAGCCATTTTGAAGTAATTCCTAAACTTTCGGAATAAATTGGTACGATCCGTCCGCTATGGAGAGAATTATTGGCGGGGCTCTCATCAAGAACTTTTTCCCATTTTGGGGATAGACATGTCAACTTATTCCCGGATTTGCTAATTTTACCGGCAATCTGGATCTTATTGCCAGCGTTAATACTTTTACTTAGCCAAGGTTGGTTAAACCAAATTAGCTCGA
The DNA here is from genome assembly GCA_041690695.1 of Candidatus Daviesbacteria bacterium. Taxonomy (GTDB): domain Bacteria; phylum Patescibacteriota; class Microgenomatia; order Daviesbacterales; family UBA10151; genus JBEPVZ01. The sequence goes on from JBEPVZ010000022.1 coordinate 12,211, forward strand.
TCGAAGAGGTGCCATCATTAAAGATGGCTCGAGTCATGACTTTATGGGTTTTAGTATGAATACTCGTAATTGACCAGATATCTCCGATTAAAGTTACAGGTTCATCAAGCTTGACGTTTTCAATGGTGGTAACGTTTGAGAAGTCTTCATATCTAAATGGATAATAATGAATTAAATCATTGATTGTATTTAAGCCAAGATACTTTAGTTTTTCAGCATAGGATGAGCCGATTCCGGGAACGCTCGATAAGGGAGTTGAGAGGGTCATTAGCTGTGATTATACAACTTGTCATCCCGAGCGTAGTCGAGGGATCTATCGCTCCGATTATTGCTGATAAGTAAATAATGGCAGGAGTGAGAATAATAGGATTGAGACGGTGGCGATGAAGGTCAAGATAATCCAGATAATTCGATATTTGTGAATAAATTTGTCCATTATTTTTTAGTTAGTTCCTCGATCTCTTTTAAGGCGGCTTGGCGTTTGGGATCTTCAAAATATTCCCTAGCTGGAGCGAGCTTATCAATTAACCATTTGGAAAAAGCTTTTTTGAGATCCATCGGATGGAGCTTTTTTTCGGCATAATCTGATTCTAAATCAGCATATGATTTATATTCAATATTGCCGCCAAATTTGTCGTCGCGCTCGACTAAAAGGGTCGAATCTTGATCATAAAACGTCAGGTGTTTTGCCCAATCTAAAATTGGATTGAAGCTGATTTCACCTTCTGGAGCAAAAGCATTATTAATCTTTCGCTCAATCTCCGGAGGCGTATCATGAATAAAGACGGCGCTATCAGGTTTTGATTTGCTCATTTTCATGGCGACCGTCAACTCTTCTCTATCCCCTTCTGGGATAGGCCAAATCGCTGGTTTAAGTAGTCCTTGAAGTAAATGATGGTGAATGGCGATCGGTTTTGGAAAACCTATCTCAGTTGCAGCTTCACGAGCGACGACGTGGACATTTCTCTGGTCAGTCCCCGCATGAGCTATGGTTACGCCCATCTCAAAGATGTCAGCGGTTTGCATGGCGGGATAAATTAACATAGCCGCGTCCGAGACCTCAGCTTCTTTTCTCCCCATAATGGTTGTTGAGCGGAGCATTCGGGCAACGGTGGTGGCTTTTGAAACTTTAATCATCGTTGACCAATATTCTTGACCAAGTTTTTCGTAAAGCTCACTACCTAAAATAAATTCGATCTTGTCTGGATCAGCTCCTGCGCATAATGCGGCGGCTTTCATGCCCTCTTCAAAATATTCCCGCGCCATTCGGTGGGCAGTTTCTAATTTGCCATCTAATTTTTTATTTAACCAAGTATGCCAATCGGCTAAAAAAACGGTTGTTTTAATACCGGCTTTTTGAAGATCGCGAATTTTTAACATGCTTGAGAAGCCAGTTCCGATATGAACTTTTCCGGAAATTTCAAAGCCGATATAGTGACGAAGTTGAGTTCCGGATTCAATTAGGGTCTTTAACTCAGGTTCAGTCAGCGTCTCATCCAGGTTTTGGGTAATTAACTTTAATTTGTCTTCGTTACTCATAGATACATTATACGTGAGTTATTTATAGGATAAAAGACTGGTTTTAAATTGAGAAAAGTTCGATACTCACGGATATTTTTGGTAAAATTAGGAATATGGAAAATAAAGCCGCACCAAAGCTTCATCAAATTAAAGATACCGTTAATACTTCTTGGCAAATCATAAAAATTGTTTGGCAAATGGATGCCAGATTACTTATCCAAACTCTAGTTGGAGTTTTAATTCCGGCCATTACGCCCTTTATTATTGCTTATATTTTTAAATTAATTATTGATTTGGTGGCTGGTGTCTTGATTGGTCACCCCCTAGATTACAGCCAAGTCTATTGGTTGCTAGGTTTATCAGTCGGAGTTTCTTATTTAAATATGTTGGCTTTTGCTTTTCAGGATTACACCACCCAAACTCTTTATACCAAACTACCGATCAGGATGTCGGAGATCGTTTTAAATAAAGTAGCGACGTTAGACCTTGAGTACTTTGAAAATAGTGAGTTTAACGATAAGCTTCAAAAAGTTCGGGATAGTTTATATACCCATCCTCAACAACTAGTTTATCAATTATCTTTTTTTATTCAGAGTGTGGCTGGGGTGGCTATCTCTTTAATTGCCATCATCCATTTAAATGTTTGGCTAACGCTATTAATTTCTTTAGTGGCGGTTCCGGATTTAATCAATCGGTTTTATTTTTCTAAATCTTCTTGGGGGATCTGGCATCACAATACTCCTGAGCGTAAAAAGATGTGGTATCTGTTGCGGCTAATTAATAATGAGGACTCTATAAAAGAGTTAAAGATATTTCAGACCGGTAAAAACTTTGTTAAAGACTTAATCAAAACTCAATTGAAGTTCTTTAATGAGAACCAACAAAATAATAAACGAGAGCTCAAAGCGACCAGCGGACTTAGCTTAATCGATACCGCGGTGTCGGCCGGAATTTTGTTCTTTATTGTTACTCAAGCAATTGCTCGTAAAATTACGGTTGGAGATATCAGCTTTTATTCAAACGTGACTAGCAATTTTAATAATAATATTGGTGGCTTGTTTCGAACTTTGAGCCGAATCTTTGAAGAGAGTTTATACGTTAAAGATATCTTTGAAGTCTTAAAACTTTCACCAAAAGTTATGATTAAAGAAAATCCCGTTAAAATTGATTTTAATGAACCTCATCAAATTGAGTTTGTCAAAATTGGTTTCCGCTATCCTGGCAGTCAAAAAGATATCTTTAAAGATTTCTCGTTAGTTATAGAAAAGGGTCAAAAGATTGCTTTAGTTGGCGAAAACGGTTCGGGTAAAACAACTTTAATTAAGCTTTTAGCTAGATTCTATGATGTTAACGCCGGCCAAATTTTAATTGATGGAATAGATCTCAAGGATTTAGATTTAGAAAGTTGGCAGCGTTGTCTAGGAGTCCTTTTCCAAGATTTTATTAAATATGACTATAGTGCGTCCGACAATATTTATTTTGGTCGGACTTGGGAAGACAGAAAACCTGACAAAATTATTGATGCGGCTCGCTCTTCCGGTGCTCACGAGATGATTAGCAACTTTGATAAAGGTTATGATCAAATCTTAGGTAAGATTTTTGATGAAGGGCTGGCCTTATCAGGCGGACAATGGCAAAAGATTGCTTTGGCGCGGGCTTTCTTTAGAAATGCTCCGATTTTAATTTTAGATGAGCCAACAGCCGCCATTGATGCTAAAGCCGAATCGGAGATATTTGAGCGAGTTGAGAAGTTATCTAAAGATAAAACAGTTATTATTATCTCCCACCGTTTCTCGACAGTTCGAAATGCCGATAAGGTCTATGTAATTGATAAAGGTAAGATTACCGAACAAGGTAGTCATCAACAGTTAATGAAACTAGATGGTCAATACGCCAAATTATTTAATCTTCAAGCCAAAGGTTATAGATAAAGGAATTAT
>JBEPVZ010000023.1:0-14297 GCA_041690695.1 Candidatus Daviesbacteria bacterium
AAGATTTATACTTATATCAGCTGTTGGTTTGGGTTTAAATAACTTTTTTGTATGGTTATTCAATGAGAAAGTAAAGCTTAATTTTTATGTATCAAAAGCCCTTGCAGTTGTTTGCGTATTTGCATGGAATTTTACAGCTAATAATTATTTCAAGATTGAACTGGCTTTAGCAGGCTCAAAAAAGAAGTTTGATCATAGACGAGCGATTAAGGAGAAAGATGAAAGACGAAAGTTGGAACAAGAGTTACGTGAGAAAAATTAGGGAGATTAGGGATTTAACCCCAACACCCCTAACATGCCTAATCTCCCTAACTCATGAACTTGCTTTTATGCCTATTCTGTGCTAATATACGTAGTTGGGGACGTATAGATTCGACGGAATAGCCCTTTGAAAATTCCAAGCCGCTCCAGGAAACATTACAGCGTAAAAGACTGTTTCAAATTTAAACGGCACCAAAAATGCTCGTTACTCTGGCCCAGCGTTCGCGTTTGCTTAAGAGTTGCTTTAGATCGTTCTCTCCTTGACGGAATCCTAAGGTATATACCCAGTCAAGGTGCTGTTTTTATTGATGTTGGTTGATTCGATAAAAACAAAAGATAACTCAATCAGATTTTAGACTTCCTGCTAGGAGGTTAACCCTAAAATCTAAACTATATCCTAGCTAAGCTTGTATCCGAATTTTTAAAAACTATTTCAGACCCGCGTCACTCGCGGCGTCTCCACCAAAAAACCTCAAACAATTCTGTTTGAGGTTTTCTTTTGTCATTTGTCATTCAGAACGACAGTAATTAATGTATTAGTGTCTCTGATCTTCCCCAAGAATTGTCTTGGCTGTCACCAGCCTGGGGCCTACCTTTGCCCAAAATGTATCAGCCAGATTATTCAAGCTGAACTAGTTTGTCCAAATTGTGAGCGATTATCAGTTGGAGGTAAAATTCATCCTCTTTGTCAAAAAAGATATGCTTTGGATGGCCTCTGGAGCCTGGGACTCTATCAAGATCCGCTCCGCAAGGCCATTCATAAGCTTAAATATCATTTTGTAACATTGGCTAGATAAGTGGCGCTTGGTTTGCTAGAATTAACCACATTGGAGAGTTGCCCGAGTGGCTTAAGGGGACGGTTTGCTAAACCGTTGGTGCGAAAGCGCCACACAGGTTCGAATCCTGTACTCTCCGCCTTCCTGGAGAGGTCGCATAGTGGTCTATTGCGCTTGCTTGGAAAGCAGGTATACTCGCAAGGGTATCGAGGGTTCAAATCCCTCCCTCTCCGCTCAGCGTGGCTCCGCCACCCTTCATTTATAGCTACGAAATGGTCGGCCTTCTCGGATGCGACTCTGCCTCATCAAACCAACGTTGTCAGCTAGTGTTATTATTTAGTCAATGTCCAAAGGTGGTTTTTCTACAATTATTGTTATTTTCATTGCTGTATTTATTCTTGTTGGTTTATGTATTAGTTTTTCTGTTTTCGCCAGTCACCTAAATTCATCACCTGTAGCTACTTTTACATCGAAATCTCAATTACAACACCAGCCAGATAGTTGTAACTTAATAAATGGATCTAATTTCACCTCCGTTAGTAAATATGAAGGTGGACTTGGTCCCAATGGAGCAGTCCTAATTAACTATGCATTGAGTTTTAAAGCTAATAGTGTTGATTGGTACCATTCAGATGTAAGCGAGAATGGTTCATATTCATGTCAAAATAATGTTCTACAACTTAATTTTAATAATGAACCAACATATACGATCTACTATGATCCCGCTCTTCAAATTTTAAATTGGAGTGATATTGAATATCGAAAGACGAATTAGGGTTTTTGATAAATTACGGTTGTTTGATCTTGATAAATTACTTTCCAGCCTTGGCCTTTTAACTCATTATTAAATAGTTGAGAAGGCGGTGGATCAGGTAAAAGTGGAACCGATAAGTTGGGGTGATAACTCGGCGAGAACCAAACAATTGTTTTGACACCGTATGGATCGAGCACCGAGGCTACTTGAGTCGGATTATTAATTAGCTTAAGATAATCTTTCATGGCATTGGTACTTTGACCAGGTAGGGGAGATTGTTGCCAAGAAGGCATTCGTCCATCAATGAATACTTTTTGATTAGGTAGTTTCCAGATTAAATAACCCCCCCAGTTATAACTTGAGAAGATCTGGCCTGAATCAGGATGAGTTTTCAAAAACTCGACCGCTTGTTTTGGATAAAACCGGCTTTCTTGTAGTGACCAGGCGCCTGTAAGGTCCAAAAGCACCTCACAGCTTAAGATAATCAAGCTAATGACCGTAAAAACTCTCCAAATTTCATTAAAACGATTTCTAGCTACTTGATTTGGCAGCTCTTTTAAAAAACATTCTAAACCGGTAAAGATTAGGGGTAAAGCAATAACTAGCCAGAGCGGAATGTGGCGAAGGCTTGATAAAGATAAAATAAGAAAAGCGAAGTAAATTACAATCTGCTCTACCTGAAAGATTCGGCGATATTTAATAATTAGAGCTAATGATAGAGTGATTAAGCCCAGGTAAATTAAGTTCCATGATAAGACACCCGGCGTCCATTCTTGGATGTTTGACTGAAGTGATCTATCGGAAAGTTGTCGCCAAATTTCTACCCAAATTTGTTCATGGTAGGGATTAATAAAAGTTGCTCCAACTGACAAACCAGTAATTAGCCAATCTACGAAGTTAACTTTCCTAAATTGGACTGACCGAATCAGGTTGAAAATAATTAAAGTGATAATTCCGGCAGCAAACCCACCATGAAGGTTTACCCAAAAGCCAAAGAAGATTGGTAAATAGCATCTAAACTTTAAGTAATTAGTTTTACTAAATAGAATCTGGATCAAAATGGCAAAGAGTAGGGCAGTTATCATCTGAGGTCTAATACCGGTGAAGGTGATTAACACGGCTGCAGCAAGGCTAGTTAACCCGAGGTTTAGCTTTGGCCATTCTTTTGAAATGATCCAAAGAGTCAAACTGCTAATAGTTCCAAATAAAAGGGCAATTGGAATTAATCCAACATGACTATAAAGCTCAAACAGGATGACATTAGTTAACCACTCATGATCAATGAAATTAAACCCCGGCATGGTGTATGAAAAAGGATCTGTCAGCGGTACCCCCGAGCTCAAAATTAATTGTCCCATCTGTAAGTGCCAACCTAAGTCGGGATCGAGTCCGATCAGACCGTTGAGTGAGAGAAGTAAAGCCAGTATTATATAAAATAAAGCCATGTGCTAAAGATACAAGAAACAAGATATAAGATACAAACGATTTCTTGTCTCTTAATTATTTAATTCTATAGTAGTAAGTTGGAAAGGGTTTTCTAGGAGTAACTTTAACTGAATACTCGTCGAGATCTTTAAATCTAAAGCCGTGGCAGATTATTAATGTGCCAGGCCGACATTCATTTAAAATCTTGTTAGTTAATTTAGTTAAAGTGTTCGGCATTAAAAACATAAAGATAACATCAGCTTTTGATAAATCTGTTTTATACATACTTTGATATTTAAACTTAAGATCAATGTGGTGAAGGTTGGCTTTAAACTGCGAATAAATAACCAGCAGAAAATGAATATCTACTCCTAAGCCCTGGACTTTGTATTTTTGAACCGCTTCGATGATGACTCGGCCATCCCCACTGCCGAGTTCAATAAAATATTGACCTTTTTTAAGGTCAGCCTCCGCTAGAATCTGACCAATTACTTTGGATCGAGTGCCAACATAGGGGGCTCCCCGAAATTCGCTAATGACGGACAGCGCAAAAAAAGTCGCCAGAATTGATAAGCAAATTAAAAAAAGAATGATTAAGAATATTGAGAACATATCGCCAAGAGAATGGAAGATAGCAATTAGCTCTATCTTCCAATGTAATTATCCAACTTCCCGTACTAAGCCGTAGCTGTTTCTGGTTTCGCGACTGATTTTCCACCCACCATACTAGCATAAATACCCCAAATACCGATCACGAGATGCAAAATATCATCTGGTGGATTTTGGAGCATGGCTCCAAGCAGCAATGGGCTGATAACCCAACCATAAGCTGCTACCAAAAGTGCAAATATACCCACAACTAAAACTAAGAGCTTTTGGTATGAGGCTGGTAAAACGAATGTGGCTGCTAACGCCACCACGCCTAAGAAGGTGTGAGCGATATTTTCAGAATTATCAAACCACCAAAAGTCGTGGAATAAGCTCTGAGCAGGGGTTGGACCAATAATACCGACAAAACCTAATATTCCAACCAACAAGAGGATTGCTCCACCTAAAACTAAAAATTGTTTTGGATTCATATTCTATAATCACCCCCTCTAAGCTATTATTTAGTCGGGTCTCAGGAAAAGTCAATGCAGGTTAAAAACTCTTTATTGCCGCCGCCACCTCGGATTGGGGAGTCAATAGTTTCAAGAACTGTCCAGTCTAACTCTTCAAGAGTCTTGAGCGTTTGTTTTTTTACATCCTCAACCAATTCTTCTGGGACAATGCCTTTAACGAGTTTGGATTGGTCAATCTGGTATTGAGGTTTAAGAAGTGCGATAACTTGACCACTTGGCTTTAAAAACTTTTGAACGACGGGTAAAACTAGCTCAAGTTTGGTCCAGCCGCTATCAAGGGTGATTAGATCGACCTGCTCTGGAAGCTCCGTCAGGTGGAGGACATTAGTTCGTTCCATTACCACGACTTTGGGATCATTGCGCAATTTCCAAGCTAATTCACCATATGAAGTATCAACCGCATAAACTTTGCTAGCTCCATTTTGGAGTAAACAATCGACAAACCCACCGGTTGAAGAACCAACGTCTAAACAAATTAAGTCCGTTGGATCAATCTTAAACTCATCAATTGCGGCTTGGAGTTTAATCCCACCTCTAGAAACAAAAGTTTTTGTAGTCATTGCTTGAGATTATATATGATTGTGCTCCCGAGAGGACTCGAACCTCTAACCGCTTGGACCGGAACCAAGTGTTCTATCCATTGAACTACGGAAGCTAGCTCATGGATGATTTTACCAAAATACTATTTTAATTCATAATGTATTTATTTCTTATTTGACACCTTTGGCCGCAGAGGTGTCGCCAAACACTCTTGCATGAAAGTCGGATTAAACTTGTTCGGATTTGTTAGTCGGGAGCCCCTCGGGAAGCGTTTCCCTAACAACAAATCCTTTAAGTTCTTTACAGCCTTGGTTTCAATGCAAGATTTTTTGTTTTTAGTTGATTACTGTTGCATTTAGTAGAGAACTTCTTTACACTAAATTTAATGCCTAAACATCACAAACCTGCACATTCAAATCCTTCTTCAAGTGAACTATCCTACGATACTAAAGTAGTTTTAACAGTTTTACTCTTACTTTTCCTCTATCCGGTCGGCTTAATCTTAATGTGGGTTTGGGGGCTTTGGCCCACCTGGGTCAAAGTTTTAATCTCACTCCCAGTGCTGTTCTTTATTTTAGTGATTGTCGGATTAATTGCCGTAGGATCACTAGTCGCAACTCATCGTCCACCGACTCAAGTTCATTATCAATATCAGTACCAAAACTCAACTTCTTCAGGAAATTATCAATAAAGTATCTAAATATCCATTAATTTGGTAGAATCTCAGTGGTTTGATGCCCTCGTAGGCTAACGGATAGACCACAGGATTGCGGATCCTGATATGTGGGTTCGATTCCCGCCGGGGGCACCTTTCGACCGCGCTCAGGGTGGGGTCGCATAGCTGGTCTAGTGCGTCGCTTTCGAAAAGCGATGTCCTTTATCGGACCGTGGGTTCGAATCCCACCCCCACCGCCCCGCTAAGCGTGGCTTCACCCAAATTTACCGATGGGGGTTTTCCAAAGGAAAATGCTTTTGGAGACTGTCTGACCATTTATCAATCATCGATTTCGGTGCAATCTCTTCAAATGGTAGGAATTTAGCACAAGTATTTCTGACCTTTTGGTCATCGACGTTACAAAGCATAATCATGAGTAGGGCAGGGAACCTCAGATGAGTTAAAACTGACAAGATCTTATGTTCATCCTTATCGGTAATCCAGAATGAATCTAGTTCTTGCCAATGATAAAAATGATCTCCAATCGTAATCCCTTGGGTCGAAATCTTATAGGTAATCTCATCCGGGGCAATAAAATTTAGCGCATAAACCACGAATCCGATAGCGAATAATACTCCAACTAGCAATATTTGGCTGGCTAAGATGGCAATTAAAGAGATTAAAACAATTAAAATAATGATGGTGGTATAAAAAGAACGATCTCGTTTTCGAAATGGTCGAGAGGGAGCTTTCCATTCAAGGAGTGTTTGAATAGGATTGTCATTTGATTGGCTCGGGGGAGAGCTTTGATATTCAGACTGATGATCCTCTGGTGGAGTGTAGAACTTGGGCATTAGTGGAATTGTACAATTAATTTGCAAACTTGTCTGCCAGGAGTTGGGCTAAATCTGTATTTCGACCATCAAAACCCAGTGCCCAGATCCCAACACCCTGAAGCTTCTTCTTATTAACTAAATCATACTTGATCCCGAGTGACCGGGTGTTCTCAAAATGGACAACATGATTTTGGCCTGAGTTATCAACATAAGAATACCAAGGTGTTTGGCTGTCTTCATCCCAATTAATAGTCGTATTTCTGGTTGCATCCATAATAACGGCATAGGGTAAAACTCCGACGGTTGAGCGGTCGCCTTCCACTGCTGAGTTCTCGCTGCGATCTTTGGTCTGCCAGTCATAACCGTAATATGGCACCGCCAAGATGATCTTTTCTGGCGGAACTGTCTCTAAATAAGCATCAATAAATGAAGTTAAATTTTGACTTGAGCCCCCGAGAGGAGAGACTGCTCCAGCTAAGCTTGAATTAGGAGTTGAGAAATCATAACCCATGATAACTAGGCCGTCACTGTTTTGGGACAATAGATCAATATCAAAGAGATCTTTTTTTGTGCCTGAAGTAACATAAGTTGAGATAGTTAAGATCGATTTAGGATATTGTTGTTTGAGGGCTTGGTTTAAATTACTAACTAGAATTGAAAACTTGTCACGCGTTTGTTCAGATGGGGTGCCAGAATATTCGAAGTCGAGGTTAACTCCGTCGAGCGATTTCGAGCTAACTTGATAAAGAACATTATTAATAAATTGACGATTACTATCGGGGCTATTCAGTAAGCCTTCAATGTCTTGGTTGGAGAATGATTTAAAAGTTAACATGGCTTTAACCCTATTTTTCTTTAGCTTTCGAATAAATGCCACCAAATTAGGATCATTTTGCCAGGTGTTCCAAGCATCACCACTTTTGACAATCTCACCCTTTGAGTTGACATCTAGACCAAAATAGCTGACCGAAGTTAAGACCTTAATATTAATATCATCGGCTTTACTCACGGCCCAATAAGGCATATAGCCGAAGACTTCTTTCTTAAACTGGCCATTAACGGTTAGCTTAATCTGATTTGGGGTGGCGTTAAAAGCTTTATCAATTGATAAACTCTGTTCAGTAATATAGACCTGTGGTAGATTGTTTTGACCGGCAATCCCGACTACATTTTTATTTTGTCCAGACTGAGCTTCTAGTTGAGGCGATTTATCTAAAGTATTTATTTTAGTATTAACGACATAAACTGCCAGGGAAATTAGGCCAGCAATGATTACCACTCCCAAAATTAAAAACCCAACTTCAACCTCGATTAATTTTTCTAAGAATTTGATCTTCTTATTTGAATCTTCAGGTGCTTTGGGAGAGGTAGCCGGCCGGAGGTCCGGAGCGGAGTCTAAGGAGGGTGGTGGTGCAATCGGAATGTTGGGATTCATGAGCTCTTCTATTTTAGCTTGAATCGTGGAGACTGACAACCTTACAGATGGCGGAGAGGGAGGGATTCGAACCCTCGGAGGCTTGCACCTCAGTGGTTTTCAAGACCACCGCACTAGACCACTATGCGACCTCTCCAGGGAGTATTATACAAATAACCTGTATTTCTTGACAGCCCTTAGCTAATATGTGACGATTCATTTAGATGTTTAATTTTCAAGGCCGAATTAATCGTTTAACCTTTTTTTGGCAAAGTCTAGTTATCGGAATTACTCAAATTATTAATGTGACGGTCATGTCTTCATTTCAGAAAAGTCTTTTGCCAGATGCAGCCAGTATTGCGCTCTTAATAACTTTAGTTTCAATAGCGATTAGCATTTTTGTAATTGTTTTTTCTTTTTCTCTTTATATTCGTAGATGGCATGATCTAGGCCAGTCAGGCTGGATGACTTTGTTACTTTTAATTCCTCTCGTTAATATTTTTGTTTGGCTTTATTTAGTTTTTAAGGCTGGGGTAGCTGGCAAGAATAACTACGGTTCTCCTCAGAAATAGCAAAACTAGGTGGTTTTTCGATTGCTTTCCCGATTAGTTTGGGGTAGAATTCGGCTACTGTAATCCCTGGTGGCTAATTTTCTTATAATTGCGACTGGGTGACTACCAACCTATGGATGACCTAGAGCTTATTAAGCAAAAAATTGGGATTGTAGATTTAGTTTCGGAATATCTTCCTCTAAAAAAAACTGGGGCAAATTTTAAAGCGCCTTGCCCATTTCATCAAGAAAAAACTCCTTCATTTGTGGTCTCACCCGAACGGGGCATCTGGCATTGTTTTGGCTGTGATCGGGGTGGCGATATCTTCAAGTTTATTATGGAAAAAGAGAGTTTAACTTTTCCAGAAAGTTTAGAATTTTTAGCTGATAAAGCTGGAATAACTCTAACAAAGACTCGAACTAAAGATAAAAGTACTGATCGCTTATTTGAGATTAATCAAAAAGCCGCTCAATTTTATAATTATATTTTGACTGACCATACTCGTGGCCGCAAAGCTTTAAATTATTTACTAAAACGAGGGTTGACTAAAGAAACTATTAAAGAGTTTCAAATCGGCTTTGCGCCTGAAGAATGGGAAACTTTGGCTAAATTCTTAAGAAAAAGAGGCTTTACGGACCAAGAATTAATTGATTCAGGACTGGCCGTCCCATCTCGCAAAGGTTGCTATGATCGTTTTCGAGGCCGAGTGATCTTTCCACTTTTAGATGTAAGATCTCGGGTGATCGGTTTTTCTGGTCGGGTTTTAGATAATAGCTTACCCAAATATATTAATACTCCCCAAACAGTCATTTTTGATAAAGGCAAATTTTTATTTGGTCTGCAATTAACAAAAGGCTCAATCCGGGAGGCTAAAGAAGCCATTTTAGTTGAAGGCGAGATGGATATGTTAATGTCTTATCAATCGGGAGTCAAAAACATTGTCGCGACAAAGGGCACGGCTTTAACTCATGATCAACTTGATCTTTTAAAAAAGTATACCGAAACTTTAAACTTGTGTTTTGATACAGATTTAGCCGGCGATAGTGCTGCCAGACGAGGTATTGAACTCGCCGATCAGGCCGGTTTTAATATTAAAATTATTCAATTAACCAGCGGTAAAGATCCAGGTGAGGTTGCCCTAAAGGATCAAGGAGCTTGGAAACAAGCTGTTTCTGAAGCTGAACCAATTTATGATTATTATCTTTACTCGACTAATAAACGGTTTGATACCAAAACCTCATACGGTAAGAGAGCCATCTTTACTGAACTAAAACCGATCTGGCAAAAGATTCATGATCCGATTATGCGGGATCATTACACTGAAAAATTGGCTGCTATGCTTCAAGTTAAAGAGTCAGTTATTCAAGAAGAGTTAACTAAAACGACACCAATAACGAATCCCTTAAAAGCCGCAACTATGCCAGCGGCTCTGCCGAAAGCTAAAGTTTTAGTTATTAAAGATCGTCGTCGTTTGCTTGAGGAATATCTAATTGCTTTATTGCTGCATGTTCCAACAAGTTATAGCTACGTACCTAATTTTCCCGAAACGCTTTTTACCCAAGAAACCTTGCGGCAGATTTATATGATGCTAGTCTTTTTCTTAGATAGCATTGCTTTTAAAGTTACCAGCTTTAAAATTAGCGAATTTGTAAACTTTTTGCCCGAGGAGTTAGTTGAGGAAGTTGATAAGCTTTATCTTTTGCAAATTGAAGAGAAATTACTTGAATCAAAAGCTTGGCAAAAAGAGCTTGATTTAGTAACGGCTGAGTTAAAGAAGATGTTAGTTAAATCTTCACTTGAAAAGTTATCTTTGGAGATTAAAAATGCTCAAACATTTGATAAAATAGAGACTCTTGAAATCTTAAACAAGCGTTTTCGTGACTTATCTGTTAAACTTAAGAACTTATAGTCGAAAGAATAAGCCTTTTAAAAAGGAAATTAGGATTGTAAAATAGCAATATGGCCAAAAGAGCAGACAAAAATGCAAATATAGACGCAAAAACCCTTCTTAAGATGGGCCGTGAACGTGGTTTCGTCACTCAGGAAGAAGTTTTGCAAGTCTTTCCAAAACCTGAAGATACGGTTGACGAAGTTGACGACTTTTATCTAAAGCTGATTGATGCTGAGATCGATGTTTTTGAAACGACTTCTGAGGAGTTAACCGATGGTGAACCTCATTCAACGACTGACTTGGAAAGAGAACTGGAAGTTCTGGCGGCTTTGGAAGAAGGATCTGTCACTGACCCGGTTCGACAATATCTCAGGGATATCGGTAAAGTCCCACTTTTAAACGCCGCTCAAGAGATTGAATTGGCCAAACGCTCTGAAAATAATGAAGAAGCTGCCAAACATCAATTAATCTCCGCTAACCTTCGACTAGTTGTTTCAATTGCCAAAAAATATGTTGGTCGGGGAATGAGCTTACTCGATTTAATCGAAGAAGGTAATATCGGTTTAATGAGGGCGGTTGAGAAATATGATTGGCGCCGAGGTTATAAGTTTTCAACTTATGCGACCTGGTGGATTCGCCAAGCCATTACTCGCGCCATTGCTGATCAAGCTCGAACGATTCGTATTCCCGTTCACATGGTTGAAACGATCAACCGTTTTAACCGAACTCAGCGTCGGATGATGCAAGAGCTCGGTCGTGAGCCTACCCCTGAAGAGGTCGCCGAAGTTTTAGGAATTGATCCTGTTAAAGCTCGCGAGATCGTTAAAGTTTCTCAAGAACCAACTTCTTTAGCGACGCCAGTTGGAGACGAAGATGATTCACAACTTGGTGATTTTATCGAAGCTCCAGGATTAAAACCTGAAGATCAAGCTACCCGTCAACTCTTAAAAGATCAGATTGAAGAGGTTTTAGACACATTATCTCCACGAGAGAAAAGAGTATTACAACTTAGATTTGGTTTGGATGATGGTAAACAGAGGACTTTGGAAGAAGTTGGTAAAGAGTTTGGAGTCACACGTGAGCGAATTCGTCAGATTGAAGCTAAAGCGGTTCGAAAATTAAAACATCCAACCAGGGCTAAGAAACTCCGAGACTATTTAGAGTAATCTTCTGTAGCCAAATACTCCTTATAAGCTTGAATTGCAGTATAGACTTGAGCGGTTGGGATCTGATCTTTCAGTAATCTTTTTTCAGCTTCTTCAAGTGGCAACCATTCAATTTTAATATGACCATCTTCATCACCTGGTAACTGGCTTTCTTCAAGTTGGGTCGCAAGCATGACGTAATAGGGCACAACTGCAAAATTACTTAATTGAAATTGAGTTAGCAACTCAAGATTATTGGCTTTAAAACCAAGTTCTTCTTGTAATTCTCGATTGGCATCCTCTTTAACTTGACCCGGCGTTACATCTACTGAGTCAGTTTCCATCCAACCGCTCGGCAACTCGGTGATTAAGTGAAGTTGGCCATCTGCTAACAGCCGATTTTGAGTAATAACGGCAATATGGTTTTGATCATTCACCGCTACAACTACGACGCCAGGCGCTTTACTGACCAACTGTTCCCAAGTCTGAGTCCCTTCTGGTGTATGGATTTTTGAAGCTCGAATGCTCCATCGTTTGGTGGCAAATTTAGTTTCAACATCCCCTGGGGTAAACTTTTCTAGTTCCATAATTCGATATTATACAGAAAAAAACTTATTAATTTTGTATAATCTCCTCTTATGAATGAGCGGGATAAGTCTGGACCAGTGCGTTTAGATAAATATCTAGAAGAGCTTGGCAATTCTGAACCAGCTTTAAAAGATCCTAAAGCGGTAGATAGTATATACAAAAGTACTCTTAAATCTGTTTGTAGAGCAACCCGAGCGATGGCTACATTAGATGAGTTGTTAGATCGACGTGCTTGGGAGTTAGACCTATTACAAGCGCTTGTTACCACAGAAGTTCAAGATTTTAAGTTTATTGAACCAACTAGTCGAAATTTACATTCAACCCTGGAGATTCAGGTTAATCACCGCTGGTATTACCTCACCAAACGGCGCTAGGTATTCTTAATTAAGCTCCAAGTCGCATACTCTTCCTGGTTTAAGGCTGGTTTGCGTGGATTATGTTGGTAAGCTTCTTTAAAGTGAGGAATTAAAGTTTTCTTCTCATACGATTTTAGGATGGTCGGATGAATATAGTAAGTTCGGCAGATAGTTTTAGTGTTACCCAAATGTTTTGAGACTTCACTAATAACGTCAAGGGTATTTTTCTTGAGATCAGCTGGTGTTTCTGGCTGGCCTTTTTCATAAAATGATTCTCCAGCCATGACGCTGCCCCCCCAAGTTCGGAAATCTTTGGCCGAGAAATCTGCTCCAGCATAAACCTGTAAATAATTATTAACATCTTCTGAATCAACCACTTGGCGCTGTTTATCTTGATCTAAATACTGAAAAAGCTCATAGCCGGGGAGATCAATACACGCTTTAATAGTTTTGGCGACTTGGGGATGGGTGACGCCCAGTTCATGAAAAATGCCACTTTTACCCATAAAGCTAAAATTAATGGTGTTGCCTTCGACCTCGACATGCTTATTGCGCATGGTCGTTAAGCCATAAGACTGGTTCTCAACCGCATAAACTTTATTGCCAACTCGGATAAAGGTGTGTTCCAAAAGCCAGACGACCGTTGCGACAACTCGATCTCGAGTTAGAGTTTGATCTTGCATATGAGATCTGACCGCTTGACGAAGCTCTGGGAGGGCTTCACCAAAATGAATCATCTGATCAAATTTAGCCTTTTGATTATGTTTAACAAGTTCTGGGTGATAAATATATTGATGTCGACCACGAGCATCAGTGCCGATAACTTGGATGTGGGCCAGAGGATCTGAGGAGACGACGACCTCTTTCCATGCTGGAGGAATGCCAAATTCTAAAAGTCTCTGCCGATCTTTTGGTGAAACTGTTTGACCATTTTCGTTAACAAATCCAAAACCGGTGCCTTTTTTAACTCTCCGCCAGTTTAGATTGTCATCACGATAATGGAGTTTCACTAAAACTATCTTAGCAAGTTGAGAGATTGATCTACAAGTGAGGTTATTCGGTATTACCGGTTAAGAGCGCGTCGATAATATCATGAGGGAGTGCGGCGGCGTTCAAAAGGGCTTTTCGGACCAACCCGCCAGCTTCTGAGCCAATCTCATCCGCGGCCTTTAATGTGCCCACAACTGCGCTCTTAGCTAAATCTCCAGAATCAGCTCCAATATCACCAGCTGCTTCAATTGCTCCTTTGACAGATGAGATAGCTACTTCACCAACATCTCCACCGACTTTAGCGCCTGATTTGACAGCTTGAGAGGCTGCTTCGCCAGCTGCTTCGGTAGCATCAACTCCAGTATCTTTGGTACCATCAATGACACCTCTGACTAGACCAGTCACCCCATCAGTTAAAGAAGCTCCAGTAGAGGAGATCGTCTCTAACCCTTCGCGGACAACTTGATCAACAGTTTGGAGACCGGTTGAAGCCACATCGCCAGCTTCTTGGAGAAGGCTAACCACGTTTTGTTTAACAACTTCTTGAACGGTCGTGGCGACATCGCCAGTTCCTGAAATGAGTGCTGAGAGAGTTTTTTGAAGATCGTCAGTTAGATTGGACATTAACTATACGTTAACAGTCGGATGCTATTTTGTCAAATTTTACGTTTATTCGGAACTTTTTCCAGAGATTAATCTTGTTTTACACTCGCTTCATTAACTGAATAAGTCAATAAAACGTTGCCATTTTTAAATTGGCGGGTCTTAATTAATTTGAGATTGAGCCTATTTTTGATGTCTTTAAATAGAATTTTACCTTTTCCTAGAACAACCGGATTGACCATTAATCTGAGTTCATCAATCAAGCCGAGATTGAGAAAGTTTTGAACTAAAATGCCGCTGCCAAAGATGGCGAGATCTTTACCGTCTTCGGCTTTTAATTTATTTACTTCTTCGACGACGTTATCTTTAATTAACTTAGTATCTGTCTCTT
>JBEPVZ010000024.1:0-14035 GCA_041690695.1 Candidatus Daviesbacteria bacterium
CAAAATGGGGTGACCTTCTCCGAATTTGGCTGGGATAAGTGAGATGGGGGCAATGGGTTGAATGAAAATCGATTTGGAAAATATATTAGTGATAACTAATGGTGGTGTGCGTGGTCATTAGTGTTCTTTTTACTTAGATAAATAAAATATCCTGCTAAGCTTCCGAATATTAGATTCAGCCAAAAAGTATAGTTAAAGTCGAAATTAGTTAATTGATTGGTGATACTGGTTTGTTGTGATGGGATCAAGTTGAGGCTGGAAAAAATAAGATCAACAATAATTCCAGTCAAAACCATCGTTACAAAAAAGATGACTCCAATATAAACCGCCATCTTGGTTCCATAGTAACGCCTATAAAGATCGAGCAGCGGAATTACGATTAGATCAGCATATAGAAAAGATAAAACTCCACCAAAACTGAGTCCACGTGTCCATAAAATGGCGGCGAGCGGAACGTTGCCGATCGAACAGACAAAACTTAGGATGGCGATTCCAACACCAATAATTGAACTGGTTAACAGTTGAGTTATCCCAGGTTGACCGTTTGAAAATAACAAACTCCAAAAACTGTTTGGTACAAAAGTAGCGATTAAGCCAGCAATAATAAATCCTAAAATTAAGTCTTTTTGAAGCATTGAGCCTTCCATGACAAAGTTTTGAGCAATAGATTGGATTTTATTATGACTCCCTATCATGCTATGGTCATGATCGATACTAACTTGGTCTTTAAACGCTCGAGCTTGAGTAACAAGTTTCTTCGGATAGGTTAGCTTAACAATTCCCGACATAATGACGATTAACAAAATTCCACCGAGCCATTCAGCTAATGCAAATTGCCAGCCAAGTAGTAACCAGAGTAATATTCCAAGCTCAATCACTAAATTAGTTGAGCTGAATAAAAAAGCCAGGGAGGGGATTAAACCCGCGCCTTTTTTAAAGAAAGCTTTACTGGCCGAGGCGGCGGCATATGAACAACTCGAAGATAAAATGCCTAAAAAGGTTGCTAGGACAGTCTCTTTGAAGCCTTCTTTGCCGAGAGATTTGGTGATTCTTTCTTTAGAAATTTGAGTTTGAACAAAGGACGAGATCGTTAATCCTAAAATTAAACTCCATAAAACTTGCCAAAACATCCCAAAGGCTACAAAAACTGATTGACCAATCCCTCCCAAAAAATCTTCCATAAGTTTATTGTAGCAGTCCGGTCAACTATTACTATTTGATTTATCAGTTCTGTCGATCTAAAATACCCTCTAAATGTCACTTCAAATTGAACGGGTTGTTTCCGACAAGATTACCGATTATGGCCATCCACGACCAGACCATTTCTGGTTGCGGTTTGAGGGAGTCAAGTTAATGTGGGAGATCAATCGGATTAGGAGATCAGCTGTACTGTATGTAGAAAAACGGCCAGCCAGCCTTGGTGAGATTGGCACCTTAGACTGTTTTCTTGCCGAGAACTTCTCAGTCTTGGAGAAAAAAACGAACTATTTCAAAGTTCGAAGGTTTGAAATTCCAGGTCAGAGGAATAATTATCGAGTTGAAACTTACCAATATCCTGACCAACCTATCGGAGCTGAAAAGATGGTTCGGCTGGTTCGACCAATTGATTCAACTGGTTTAATAGTTGCCCATTACTATGATAATGCTTTGAAAAACTTTCCTCCAAATCCTCTCGAATTGACTTTTCGAGCGTAACTAGCTAATATTAGCCTTATCTCCCGCAGAGTTTGGGAGACTTTTTTTCTGGGTAATACCAAAATATGGACGATTTAAAACAACAAAAAATAGAGATGTGGCATAAGAAGTTGCTTACGCTACGGACAGAACTTAAAGCAATCGTAACCAAGCGAGGCGAAGCCGCCCGTGAGGGTGATTTACGGGAGAATGCAGCCTATCAATTGGCTACTCAAGATGCCGAAACCTGGCGAGTTCGAATTGCTGATGTCGAGAAAATCTTAAGAGATTTAGGTGTTTCGGAAGAAGAGCTTGAGGAAGAAAAATAATGGCCACTACAACTAAAACTAATCGTAATTTTCCACTTGATCGGATTCGCAATATTGGGATTATTGCCCACATCGATGCTGGAAAGACCACGACCACCGAGCGAATTCTCTATTACACTGGTAAAACTTACAAAATTGGAGATATTGATGATGGAACAACCACCACCGACTGGATGGAACAAGAAAAAGAACGTGGAATTACGATCGTTTCAGCGGCTATTACCGCAGCCTGGACAGCTAAATCAGGTCCGTTTGTTGATCAAGAGATGCGGATTAACTTAATTGATACTCCGGGCCACGTTGACTTCACGGTTGAAGTTGAAAGATCACTCCGGGTTTTAGATGGTGGAGTCATTGTTTTAGATGCCTCATCTGGAGTTCAATCTCAAACTGAGACAGTTTGGCGCCAAGCTAATAAATATGGTGTGCCATTAATTGCTTTTGCTAACAAGATGGATGTGGTTGGGGCTGACTTTTTGGGAACTATCCAATCAGCTCGTGATCGCTTGGGTGCTAACGCTATCGCCTACAATTTGCCAATTGGTTCAGAAAATGATTTTAAAGGGGTAGTTGATCTTCTAACTCAAAAAGCTATTATTTGGTTGGGAGATGAAACTGGGGCTAAGTTTACAGAACAAGACATACCCTCGGACATGGTCGATCAGGTTAAGGAACATCGTGAAAAGCTGGTTGAAGAGATTGCCGCATCAGACGACGCCTTAATGGAGAAGTATTTAAATGGGGAAGAGATTGATATTAATGACCTGAAATTAGCTCTTCGCAAAGCCGTTATTGCGAGTAAGATTGTGCCTGTTATGGCTGGCTCATCGCTCCGCAATAAGGGTGTTCAGCCAATGCTTGATAACGTCATTAATTATCTCCCTTCACCTCAAGACGTCGGCGAGATTATTGGTAAAAATCCCCAGACCGAAGAAGAAGAAAAACGCTCAAACACTAAAGATTCTCCATTAGCCGCTTTAGCTTTTAAAATTCAAGTTGATCCTCATGTTGGTCGGCTAACTTATGTCCGAGTTTATTCGGGAACTCTAAAAAGTGGCTCTTATGTTTATAACGCTTCAAAGCAAGTAAAAGAGAGAATTGGTCGGGTCTTATTAATGCATGCTAATGAACGAGAAGAGATTGAAGAAGCTTATGCCGGAGAGATTATTGCGGTAGTTGGACTTAAAGATACAATTACCGGAGATACCCTTTGTGATGATGCTCATCCAATCGTCCTTGAATCAATTACTTTTGCCGAACCAGTTATCTCCTTGGCGATTGAGCCTAAGACTAAGTCGGATCAGGAAAAATTAGGATATGCCCTGTCCCGCTTAGCTGAGGAAGATCCAACTTTCCGCGTTAAGAGTAATCCGGAAACTAATCAGACAATTATTTCGGGAATGGGTGAGTTACATCTTGAAATTATCGTTGATCGGATGAAGCGAGAGTTTAAAGTTGAAGCTAACGTTGGAGCTCCCCAAGTTGCTTATAGAGAAACTATTAATAAAGCGGCGACTGGTGAAGGTAAATATATTCGCCAAACTGGTGGTCGAGGACAATATGGACACTGTCTAGTTCGAATTGAACCGCTCCCGCGTGGACAAGGTCGAGAATTCGTGTCAGAGATCGTTGGTGGATCTATCCCCCGCGAGTTTATTGCTCCAATTGAAAAAGGTGTTATCGAGCGTGAAGATACAGGTATTTTAGCTGGTTTTACGGTTACTGATATTAAAGTCGCCGTTTATGATGGATCGTTCCATGATGTTGACTCGTCTGAGGTAGCTTTTAAAATTGCGGCTTCGATGGCTTTAACGGATGCTGCTTCAAGAGCTGACTTAATCTTGCTTGAGCCAATTATGAAGGTTGAGGTGACCTCGCCGGAAGAGTTTATGGGTGATATCATTGGGGATTTATCAAGCAAACGAGCTCAAATTTTAGGAACTGAAAAACGGGGCAACTCAAGCGTCGTCAATGCTTTAGTGCCATTGGCTGAGCTCGCGGGTGGCTATATTACTCAAATCAGATCATTAACTCAAGGTCGGGCGACGGCTTATATTGAGCCAAGTCATTATGAACCTGTGCCAAGCAGTATCACCCAAAAGATTGTGGCTGAGTCTGGATTTACCGGACGTATGGATCGATAGTTCTTTAACGTGTACAATTAGTTAGTAATGCCCAAATCCCGTCAGTATTTTAGTAATCAGTCTGGTGTAGTTTCTGTTCTAATTTTGGTCGCAGCGGTTGGACTGATGATTTTTTTAGCCGTCTCTTTATTTGCAACTTTCAAAGGTGGACTTTTTGAACAAATTTACAATCGAGCTCACCCTTCGTTAGCTAGTGAGCCGATTATTACGACATCAGTAACTTTAATCGGCAAAGTTATTGGTACAGGCACCCAAAGTTTTAATGGCGGAGGATTAGATCCATCCTCTGTGACCCAATTTGATAATGCGGCTATCGGTGGAGTCCAGGGTGCCGACTTAGGTGCTCCAACTTTATACAATAATCGTTGGTATTTTGTGCTGGGTGATAGTGTTGGTCTCACCACAGATCCTTTTAAAGTATTGAGTGCGCCTTTTACCTCAAATCTTGATCAAGGAATTCATGTCGATAACTTCCTCAATCCACAATTCGGAACTTACGCAGGGAAAGGTATTCCGGATACAACGTATACGTTACCCAATGGCGCATTTACCTTATCACAAGGGGGCACTGAATCGATGTTTGCCGATTTTATGTCGGGAGGGAATTTGGGTGGATCGACCCATTGGTCAGACTTAACTAAAATTGCTAAATATAATCCCAATGATGGGTTGTTCCATCCGTATAAGGACAGTACCTTTATCTGGCAAAAATCATTTTCAGGAACACTCCAATATAACTTTGCCCAAGATTCATTTATTGTCGATAATAACGCTGGTTATTTATATATGGTCGGTAGCTTAGCCAACCGATTTGGAGGGGTGAAGTTGGCCAGGATTCCAATTAGTGAGTTTTTAGATACCAATAATACCAATGGTTTTAGCTATTACGAAGGCAATAATAATTGGTCCCCGCCGACTGTTAACGAATCGACGATTGATAGTCAGGTCGTTTGGTTGATTTCGCCTCGGGATCCCAGCTTCTCGCTTAATAAAGACTATGGCAATGCCTCTTCTTTTCCTTCAGGCACCAATGCTTGTACCTATCTGACTGTCAGCGAATTTTCAGTTATTTATAACCCTTATTTGCAGAAGTACCTATTGATGAACGGCAGTGATTGTTTAACTGGTGGGATTTATTACTACACCGCAGATAATATCACTGGGCCATGGAGTACTCGTCAGGTTATGACTATGCCAATGCCCGCGACTCCTTGGGGGTATTATGCGCCCTACGTGACTGATTCATTTTTACAAAATAATGGTCAAACTATGTATCTGATTGCTTCAAGCTGGAGTCATTACGGTATCTATGAATATCGGGTTAATTTTACAAAAACTATTCCCACCCCCACGCCTTCGCCTACTCCAATCCCAACGCTAGCTCCGACGCCAACCCCATCCCCGACCCCGATTCCAACTGTTAAGCCTGGGTCTGCGTCATTCTTATTATCAACGACTGTCAGCTCACCAATTGCTCCAAATACCAGCTTCGCAGTTCCACTTAAAGTCAGATCTGGCACTGACATGTCAAACCTATTTACAGCTAAGTTAACTTATTCAAAAGATTTATTACAAATTCAATCGATTGATCGAACCGGTAGCTTTGTGACTAATTGGGGAGAGTCAATCTTTGATAATACTTCTGGGAGTATTTCGATTGTCGGAGGTGTGCCGGCTCCTGGTTTTGAAACAATCGGAGCGGACGCTTTAATGGCAACGATTAATTTTAAGAGCCTGACGACGACGAATGGCGGAGTGGCCACGATTCAGTTTGATGCTAAGTCTTCAATTTTTAGAAATATTGATAACACTAATATTTTGACCCAAACAACGCCACTATCTTTAACTATTAAGCCGGAGCCAACGCCGACACCAACTCCGACTCCTAAGCCCACGGCAGTTCCAACTCCGACCCCTACCCCAACTCCCTCGCCGACACCGACGCCAACTCCTTTGCCGGTAGCCTGTAGCTTAACTTCAGCGACTTGGTCAAATTTGTCTGTTAATCCAGTCAATTCGGGGACGACTTTGAACTTATTAGTTAACTCAACCGGCGATTGTGCTAGCAAAACTGTTTCGTTGGTCGTTACTCAAGATAATGGAATTTTACCTTCAGGAAGCGTTACGACAAACCCATCAAACGCGACCTTTATTGGTAATACCGCATCCACTAGCTGGGTCGCAGAATATCATCCTGATGGGCCCTTCGGAACTTTTGATCCGCCAGAATATTACTTTACAGCGACGCTAAATAGTCCGACAACCGGGACGGCTGCTATTAAATCAGCTAATCCTGAAGCCCAAGTTAATAATTCCTCCGCTCCAACCTCTTCTCCAAAACCTGGAGTTGCGGGAGATGGTAATAACGATGGAACGGTTGGATTGGTTGATTTATCGGTCATGTTATCAAACTTCTTAAAATCCTCTACCCAAGCTGATTTCCCAACCCATTTAGACCTTAATAACGATGGGGTTCTTAATAGCTTTGATTTTACCTTGGAAATAAACTTACTAAAGGGGAACGGCAGTTTATAGTTTGTTTCTTCTCTGACGATGTCGTTACCGATTAACCAATTCGGATCATCCGCTTACTTTAGCTCGATTAATACCGCGACTCCCTAGAAAAGTGCTATAATCTCCTCATGATGTGGATTGTTTTAGGAATTATCGTTGTTTTACTGGCTTTAAGTATCCGAATCGTTCAGGAATATGAACGAGCAGTTATCTTTTTTCTCGGTCGTTGTACTGGAGTTCGTGGGCCAGGATTAATCTTATTAATTCCACTTCTTGAGCGAATGCAAAAAACTAGCCTTCGGACTGTCACGATGGAGATCCCTTCTCAAAAGATTATTACTAAAGATAACGTCTCGATTGATATTGCGGCCGTCGCTTATTTTCAAGTTGTTGATTCTCAAAAATCAATTATAGCTATTGAAAACGTCTATATGGCGGTTAATCAGATCTCTCAAACGACTGTTCGAAATATTATCGGTCAATTTAGCTTGGATCAACTATTATCAAGTACCGCCGATGTTAACGATAAGATCCGTAAAGTTATTGATGCTCATACCGAGCCTTGGGGAGTTAAAGTCACCGCCGTTGAAATTAAAGATATTACACTTCCTGACAATATGCAGCGGGCGATGGCTAAAGAGGCCGAAGCCGAACGAGAACGTCGAGCTAAGATCGTAGCTGCCGAAGGAGAGTTTCAGGCAGCCGTTAAACTAGGGGAGGCGGCGGATATTATTGTTAAGCATCCAGTTGCTCTTCAGCTGAGAACTCTTCAAACTATGGCTGAGATTTCAACTGAGAAAAATTCAACAATTATCTTCCCAGCTCAATTTATGACGACAGTTCAAGATGCAATTCGGACCATAGCGTCGGATTCTAAGAAATAAAAGTCCTTTTGTAGGTGTTTGTTAAATGTTTGAAACGATAGCACCAAATCAAGAGTCAAATTTGTCCCCATCTGCTGATTTTCCTAAACCACAATCTCTACTCGAGCACTGGCGGCGGCAAATACCCTCGTTCTCACTTAAGGATATTCCTGGGTGGGTTTCACCCTTACATCACCCCGGTGTTTGGCCTAATTTGACTGATGAGGCTCATAACTTTGTTCGTATGACTGGAATCAGTCCTGAAATCGGCACCTTTATTGTTGTGGCAACGGTTGCTACCGGAGCAATTTCTTTTGCTATCGATTATCTCAAATGTGGTCGTCGATAAAAGCTATTTCTAATCATGAATTGATAGCTTGACAGACTTCTTAGAGTATAGGATTATTTTGATAGGAAGCTTAAAACTATTGTGAAAAGAGTTTATCGATTTGTGAATCAAGTGCCTAAAAATATTAATGATCTTTTAGCTCAATATGACAAGAAGACTCGAATCGGTATTTTGGTGGCGACGGTTGGCGTATTAGCCTTTGGAATCATTGCCTCTAGTGCTTCTTTTCATAATCCACTTTTTAACGCTTTATATCCTAAAGCCTTTTCCAATGCTTCAACGGGGGGTATTTTTGATCTAGTTCCAACGGCAGGCCAACTTCAAGGAAATGCTGTTTTAGTTGCTGATGCTACTGCCTACAACGGTCAGGCTGTTCAATTTGTGACAGTTAAGCCCTCCAGCCTACCATCTATCACTCCGACTGCCACACCAACTTCAACACCTCTACCAACGACTAGTCCAACGCCCTTTCCCTCAGGTTCTGGTTTTCCGATCACGTCAGCGAATTTGAAGAATAAATGGGGCACGAATGCTGAACCTAACATGAGACCTTGGCATTATAATGGACCTCAACCAGATGGCTGGTTTTGTGACGATGCTGGACAGGGTAATTGGCCAGGTAGTTGCTTAAATGATCCAGCTAATCCTAATCCCTATCAACAATCGGGTATTTTGACTATGATTGATCGTGAAATGCAACTAGCTGCTCAGTCAGGAGTTGGCCTAATTCGAATTGAGTTTGACTGGCCACTGATTGAGACCTCTAAAAATAGCTATGATTGGTCTCGGGCAGACTATATCGTTCAAGAATCTGCAAAATATAATTTACAGCTCCAACCTATTTTGGTTTTTACTCCGTTATGGGCATCTTCTCAGCCCGGGAATACTTCATCATGGGCTAGCTTTCCAGCCAGCAACGATCAATACTGGACTGACTTTGTAACAAAAGTTGTGTCTCGCTATAAAAATACTGTTCATTATTGGGAGCTCTGGAACGAGCCAGATGGTGGAAATTATTGGTGGAGCGGATCTTCAACTGGAGCCCAGGATTTTACGGCTCATATATTAAATCCAGGATATACTGCTGTCCGAGCCGGCGATCCGACTGCCAAAGTGACTGTTGGACCTGACCATGCTGATACTGCTTGGTTTGATAGTGTTTATGCGGCCGGTGGAGGTAACTCCTTTGATATTTTGTCTTTCCATAGCTATACAAATGCTCAAGGCTCTGAGATTTCTCAAATGCAAAGTTGGTTAAATAGTCATGGTATGGGTAGTAAACCAATCTGGCTTGGAGAAATTGGGGTTGAGCAGAAAACCGCGTCAGGAGCCCAAGATTTTACGACTAATGACACTGCCCATGTTGCGCTACTTCAGAATTTAGCCAATCAAACTGGGGTTCAACAAATCACTTGGTACACTCTCAGAGATGAATTACCTAGAAACTGTTGTCCTATCTCGGGTGGAGAAGGGAACGCTTGGGGCTTGGTTCAGCACAACGATACGACTTTAAAGAATGGTTATGCAACAATGCAAAGCATTGCTCATTAAAAAATATGAACAGACCTAAAAATATAAAATATTTGATAACATTGTGCTCAGTTCTTCTGTTAGGTGGGCTTGTCCTTACTGGTATTTTTCAACATCCGGTTAAAGCTCTCACTGGTCCAGCTGTAGTGCCGTTAATTAATAGAGGAGTTCCGGCTTTTGCTTCCACTAACATTTACCCTGGTACTTCAGCTAATAATGCGAATGATAATAGTTATACAAATTATTGGAGATCAAATGGAGTTCCAGCGTGGATCGCATATAATATTTCAGCCGTTCCGGCCTCTCAAAAACAGCAAGTTTTGGCAGTTTGGTATAACCTTTCTTATGCTTATAATACGATTCATGGAGCTCATTATAGCAATCTGGGAGCTTACACGATCGATGGTAATAGTGCTCCTGGAGGAGCAACCGTTCCAACCAGTGGCTGGACAACGCTTGCGACTGTCACCGGGAATACTCTGCATTCAAGACAACATCTAATTAATTTAAGTGGCTATAACTGGGTTCGAATTAATGTGACTGCCTCTGATGGTTCATCTCAAAATTTTGATGCTCAATTTGTCAATTTCGATCTTTATGATGCTAGCCAAGGATTAGCAGATGACTGGATCTTTTACGGAGATTCGATTACGGCTGGTGGAATGGATTCTATTGGAGCTTTAGTTAATCAATCATTAGGTAACCGCTGGCCCATTACAGAAAATGGGGGAGAACCATTTGATAAGAGCTCGGATGCGGTTAATCGAATTTTGGGAACGAATGGTTATTTGTCCCTTTTTCCAGGAAGATATGTCGGACTTAGCTATGGGATGAATGATGCGGCTGGTTCAGGTGGGGAGACGGGCTATTACAATAATATGAAGCAGTTGGTTCAAGCAATCTTAGCAGCTGGGAAAATTCCAGTTATTCCAACAATCTCTTATACTAATGATTCAACCCATAATGCCAATATTCCGGCGTATAACTCTAAAATTGCCCAACTTTATTCGGATTTTCCTCAAATAATTCATGGGCCAGATTTATGGACCTTCTTTAAAAATAATCCTAGTTTAATTAATTCTGGAGATATTCATCCAACCTCTGTAGGATATACTGCTCTTAAGCAGCAGTGGGTCAATACTATGGTGGCGAGTGTTTACAATGGTGTTTCGCCAACACCGAATCCGACAAGTAGTCCAACTCCTACCAATACCCCGACTCCGACTTTAACACCAACGCCTGCTCCAACTACTCCTCCTGCTGTGACTGCTTTGCATGTTCAAGGAAATCAGTTAGTGAATGTTCAAGGTAAGCCAGTTGTTTTACACGGCGTAAATAGAAGTGGCACTGAATATATGTGTATAAGTAATTCGGGCATTTTTGATGGTCCCGCTGATAGTGCTTCTATTCAAGCGATGGCTAGCTGGCATGTTAATGCGGTACGTGTACCCCTCAATGAAGATTGCTGGTTAGGTATTAATGGTGTTAAATCACAATATTCGACTACAAATTATATTCAGGCTATTCAAAATTATGTTAATCTCCTTAATCAGGCCGGAATGTATGCTATTTTAGATCTCCATTGGAGTGCACCAGGTACCCAACCAGCTATTAATCTTGCCCCCATGCCAGATCGAGATCATTCAATTAGCTTCTGGTCACAAGTCTCCTCAACTTTTAAGAACAATCCTGGAGTTATTTTCGATCTGTTTAATGAACCATTTCCATATTGGAATCAGGATAGTACTAACGGTTGGACCTGCTGGAGAGATGGGTCTGACCCAACGGATGTTAGTAATACATCCCATTGTATTGGTACCGAATATTGGGATAATGCCTCACATAAAACTATTTACCAAGTAGCTGGTATGCAGGAGCTGGTCAATACTGTTCGCTCAGCGGGTTCATCAAATGTGATTATGTTAGGTGGCTTAGAGTATTCAAATGATCTGAGTCAGTGGTTGGCCTATAAGCCTACTGATTCAGCAAATAACTTAGTTGCTTCATGGCATCTTTACAACTTTAATCCTTGTAATAGTGTCAACTGTTTTGACCAACAAGTTGGCCCGGTTGTAACTCAAGTGCCAGTTGTGGCTGGAGAAATTGGTGAGAATGATTGTCAGCATAGCTTTATTGATACCGCAATGAATTGGTTAGACTCAAAAGGGACGGGCTATCTGGCTTGGGCTTGGGATACTTATGATTGTTCAAGCTTCCCTTCCTTAATTACAAGCTATAGTGGTACCCCAACAGCTGGTTTTGGGCAGGGTTTTAAAGATCATTTGAGTAGTTTACCGATGGCTTCAGGTAGTCCCACACCGACATCTACCCCATGTCCGACAATCACTACAAATCTTGGACGAGTTAGCTTCGCTATTAATGTTACTACGACGGGGACCTATAATATTTACTCTCATATAAAGCCTCAAGATAATGTCGATAACTCCTATTGGCTGCAAGTTGATAACCAATGTGGTATTGATGTCGGTGATTCATTAGCAATTCCGGCCAGTAATTGGACCTGGGTTAACTATAGTAATGGTGTTCAAAATACTCCAATTGTTCTAAACTTAACGGCCGGGAGTCATACTCTTAATCTAATTGGTAAAACGCCGGGACTTGAAGTTGACCGAGTCTTAGTATTGCCAACTAGTTATGTTTGTGTTCCAGTTGGCAATGGTGATAATTGTGCCACTTTGCCAACACCTACACCAACCTTTAGTCCGACGCCTAGTCCGACCACTGCACCTACTATCAAACCAACGCCAACCCCGACCTTGGTGCCAACTTCGACGCCTGCTCCTACGGCAACTCCGATTCCGAGTACTTCGATCTTAATAAACACGGGTGGTAGCCAATATGCCGATCCAAATGGTTTGATTTGGAAAACTGACAATAGCTTTAGTGGAGGATATACCTACTCGACAACTCATTCAATTGCCGGAACCAGTACTCCAAATCTCTATCAATCGGAACGATTTGGTAACTTTAATTACAATTTGGCGGTTGCTCCTGGAAACTACAAGGTAACATTGAAGTTTGCCGAGATCTACTGGACCCAAGCTGGGAAACGGGTCTTTAATGTCTCAATTAACAATAATCCAGTTTTAAGTAATTTCGATATTCTAAAAGAAACCAGTCCGAATACGGCTATCGATAAAACTTATAACGTCACAGTAACAGGCAATAGTCTAAATATTGCCTTCACAACGGTGACTGATAATGCTAAGATCTCATCCATTCAGGTTGTGCCGAATGCTATACCGACCCCAACTCCCAAACCGAGTCCAACTCCAACTTCTTCGCCAACACCATTGCCAAACAACGCCAGTTTGATAAACACGGGTGGTAGCCAATATAACGATCCAAGTGGTTTGACTTGGAAAACTGACAATAGCTTTAGTGGGGGATATACCTACTCAACAACTCATTCAATTGTCGGAACCAGTACTCCAAATCTCTATCAATCAGAACGATTTGGTAACTTTAATTACAACTTTTTAGTTACCCCGGGAACTTATCAAGTCACCCTAAAATTCGCTGAGATCTACTGGACGCAAGCTGGGAAACGGGTCTTTAATGTCTCAATTAACAATAGCCCTGTACTAAGTAACTTTGATATTCTAAAGGAGGTCAGTCCAAACACCGCGTTAGATAAGTCTTATAATGTTAAGGTTACTGGGAACACTTTAAGTATCGGTTTTACGACTGTAACGGATAATGCCAAAATTTCGGCGATCCAGATTTTGCCTACTAGTGATAATGTGCCAATTAATGTTCAGGGCAGCCCAACCCCCACCCCGGTACCTACTTTCACTCCTAAACCGGTTGTAGCACCTAAAAAATAGCTTTCTTTTATACTCAAATGAGGTTAGAATAGACCTCCTATGTTAAGCCCTGAAATCTCAATCTATCAATCGGAGAGTATTCAGCCTCCAACCCTGGCGCGGAGAATAAGAGAACATGAAACACCAGTTTGGAAAAAATGGGGCCGGCCAGTTCTCATTACAGCCGGAGCTCTGGCAACAGCTGTCTTGGCTTACCATAGTTTGGTCTTTTTAGGCGCTTCTCAGCCCGCGGCCGCTCTGGTGGGGGTTGGTGCGATCATTCCCGGCCTTTGGATTCATGAAAAGCTTGTTGGGGCAATCTCAAAATAGACCCTTGCATTTTAAAAAGTGCTCTGGTATATTACCTAGTACTCAGCTTTAATAAAGCTGGGATTTTAATTGGAAAAAACAAATGGCT
Source organism: Candidatus Daviesbacteria bacterium (assembly GCA_041690695.1). GTDB lineage: Bacteria > Patescibacteriota > Microgenomatia > Daviesbacterales > UBA10151 > JBEPVZ01. Next base: position 13,649 of record JBEPVZ010000024.1, read on the forward strand.
GACGCAAAAAAATTTGATAGATCAAAACCACACGTAAACGTTGGAACCATGGGTCACGTTGATCATGGTAAAACAACTTTAACCGCTGCAATCACTAAAGTCTTATCTGATAAAGGTTTAGCTGAATATCGAGCTTACGATCAAATCGACTCCGCTCCTGAAGAAAAAGCTCGTGGTATTACCATTAATATTTCCCACCAAGAATACGAAACCACAAAACGACATTACGCTCATATCGACATGCCTGGCCATGCTGATTACATTAAAAACATGATTACTGGCGCCGCTCAAACAGATGGCGCTATTTTAGTTGTATCTGCTCCAGATGGACCAATGCCTCAGACTCGTGAGCATATCTTGCTCGCCCGTCAGGTTGGTGTGCCGAGC
>JBEPVZ010000025.1:0-13958 GCA_041690695.1 Candidatus Daviesbacteria bacterium
GTTTTACATAACAGTGCTTTGGAGTATTTAGCTCAAATAGCAACATATTATTCTCGAACTATTTTACCGAATTTTTTATTGATTCAAGGCGATACAAATCCAAGGCATAATCCTTCTGAAATGGGTGAGCTTTATTGGATAGATGGTTTGCTGGTGATTTTTGGGATCTATTTTATGTATAGGAAAAAACCCACCATTGCGAATCTGTTAATTGTGTGGCTACTTATAACCCCGTTAGCAAGTTCGCTAATTGGCCCGGCGCATGCCCTCCGAGATAGTTTTATGATTCCGCCATTAATCTTATTAAGCGCTTTTGGGTTACTACAAATATTTACAAATTCTAAAGTTAAACATAAAAAGATTTTAATTTTAGGGTTATCCGTTTTGTTCGTTTTTCAATTTATTATCTTCGTTGATAAATTTTATTTTGTGGCTCCAAATAAAAATACTAATTCTTGGTCCTATCCAGCAAAAAGAGCTGCCGAAATTGCTATAAAGAATAAAACTAAATTCCAATATATAATTTTATCAGCCAGTATTAATGATATGGAGTTTGCATATCCGGTGTATGACAAACTTGATCCCAATTTAGTAATTTATCAAAATCAACATAAAGATTCGCAAAAAGGGCTTGGCCAATATAAATTTTTACAATATGGAAATGTTTATATAGGATCTGTCCCAACAGGAGCGTTAAATGATTTCTTTAAAACCATTCCTGGATCTTATTTATATATTGGGTCTGTCGATGAGAAAAATTATCTTGGTGGGGCGACTTGGGATATTAATGGGGATTATTTGCCTGACCTGTCATTTAATGCCAGTGCTAACGATGGGATTGACACCGGTCTCTAAAAGTATTAAATATTAAAGGGTAATAATTTAAATATGAAAGCTGATCAATTAACAAAACTGGAGAGAACTTTATTAATAGTTCCATTACTTGGATCTTTAATATTTGGAATTTTGCCATTCTTTGCCCCTGAGTTATTTGCTTACATAATTGGTTATACCGGTAATTATCGATATATCTATCAGATTGCTGGGGCAGCTAATTTGGGCTATTTGTTCGCTTTATATGTAGCCGTTTTCGATGGCAATCTTAGAGCTACTCGTTTCTCAATAAATGCGACTTTAGCATTTAATTTAGCAGCAATTTATGTGACTGTTTCGGAAATGATTAGAGGCCGGGCTAATCCGGCTGTTTACATGATGGCGGTCTTGTCGGTGATTATTGTCTTAATCACAATTAAAATATTAAGAGCCCATCCGTATTCTTTAAAAGGTAAAGGTTCTTTATCAGCTTGGGCAATTCGGGCTTTGAATTTATCGATTTTGTCGGCTTTAATCTTTGGAATAGTACCTTTAATTCCGAGACTCTTTATTCCCATTTTTGGTTATGGTGGTGTTGATGCCGGGATATTAAAAATTGCTGGGGCAGCGACTTTAGGATATGCCGTGATGGGAATTTATGAACTTAAGTCAAAAGTTTGGGACGAGATTGAATGGCCATTAATTATGGGCACGGTTTTTAATGTATTAGCTTTTATAGCTTCAATTATGCAACTTTCACAAGGAGTTGGTAATCAATTAGTTTGGCTAGTGACGATCGCTTCTGGATTCTTCAGTATTAGTTTTACCTCAATGCTTCTTCGAAAAGGTCGCTAGATTTTTGTGACTGAATTACTTCAAGTTGTCGATGCTGTTCCAGACGATGTTTATGGCATTCGCCACGTCCAAAAGTTAACCTGGCTTGATACTTATCCGAATATTGAAGCCGGTATTTCGGTTGAGGATGTTGAGTCTCAATTTGCCAATGATGATACTCCTTTAGGTAAACAAAGAACCGAAGATCGCAAAAAGCGCTTCTTTAACGACAATCGACATACTTGGGTGGCCAAGGATGATGACAAAATTGTCGGATTTTGTGCTGCTGCTAAAGAAGAAAATAATGGTCGAATCCAAGCGATTTATCTCTTACCGACTTACCAAGGTAAAGGTTTGGGCCGAAAATTAATGGAAGCCGCACTTAATTGGCTCAATAAAGATCAAGATATTTATATAAATGTGGCTACCTATAACGATAAAGCCATTAAATTTTATGAAAAATTTGGATTTATTAAAACTGGCCGAAATGTAAGTGACGACGTTGCCGCATTACCTTCTGGCAAAATGATCCCCGAAACAGAGATGTTGAAAAAAGCTGTTTAATTAACCTCTTTTTACAAACATCGGATTACCAGTTGAAGCAAAGACTTGAGCACTCGACCGGTTCGTTTTTAGATGTAGAACATGATCGCTAGATACTGCTTTTCTTTGGTTTTGAGCTGCTGCAATCTTTTCAGCTGGAGATTGTCCAGAAGTTTGTTGGGGTTTCCAGGGTTTACTTTCAGGTGCAAACGCCGCATTTAAAAACTCTTGGGTGACTGGTAACTGTAAAAAACCAGGATTATGGAGTTTGTCAACTAAAGAAGGAGCACTGTTTCCACCTAACGAAAGCGTTAAGGCTATAACCATGTTCTTAGCAACCTCAGTAGCTTCAACCATTACTTTTAGTCTATATCTGGTCTAACTATTTGACAAGTAGTTAATTCGGCTTTATTCTCAGATGGTTCTCAGTTATAGTAGATATACTCAATAAATCTAATCATGAATAAATATCTACTCTCAGTTGGAGTCATTATTGCTTTTGTTGTTTATGCTTTGAACCAGCCAACCAAGACTGCGGTTTTACCTATCGAAAACTCGAGTCAAACAACGACCGAAAGTAGCTCCAACCCTTCAATCAGCTACAAGGATGGAGAGTATACCGGCAGTAATGCTGATGCTACTTATGGCAATGTCCAGGTTAAAGCTGTTATCTCCGGAGGTAAAATTACTGACGTTCAATTTTTAGATTATCCGAAGGATCGTGATAATTCACTCGAGATCAGTAATCAATCGATGCCAATTCTTAAATCTGAAGCGATTAAAGCTCAGACTGCGGAAGTTGATATCGTCTCTGGGGCAACTCAAACTAGTGAAGCCTTTAAACAATCTTTACAAGCAGCGTTATCTCAAGCACAGGGTTAGTCAATGAAGCAAGTAAAGATATTAATGGGGATGCCGATTACGGTTGAAATAATTGGTCCGGGAGTTAGTAATAAAATCTTTAAAAAAGTTTTTGATTATTTCCGCTACGTAGATAAAAAATTCAGTACTTATAAAAAAAACAGTGAGATCTCCCTGATAAACTCGGGAAAACTAAAGTTATCTGATGCTAGCCCGGATATGCAAAAGATTTTTTCTTTAGCTGAGCAAACAAAACAAGAAACTGATGGTTACTTTAATATCACCCATCCGTCGGGAAAGATTGATCCATCAGGTTTAGTTAAAGGTTGGGCGATTCATAATGCGGCGGGTATTATTAAACAAGCCGAGTTTCATAACTTTTATATTGATGCTGGCGGTGATATCGAGGCCTGTGGTAAAAATGATAAAGGTCAAGATTGGGTAGTTGGGATTCGTAATCCATTTAACTTCAGACAAATTGTTAAAGCGATTGTGATTGATAATCAAGGAGTTGCCACTTCCGGTAATTATGAAAGAGGTCAACATATTTATAATCCTGTCGCCATGACTGAAGCAGTTAATGATGTGGTTAGCCTTACTGTGGTTGGCCCCAATATTTATGAGGTTGACCGTTTTGCGACAGCCGCCTTTGCGATGGGTCGCCAAGGTATTAATTTTATTGAAAGCTTACGGGGTTTTGAAGGCTATTTAATTGACAAAGACGGAATTGCAACTTTAACTTCGGGTTTTGAAGAGTATTGCTTAGAATAATGAATTTTATTGATAAATTTTTAAATAACATTACCATGTATCGATTGGTGCTTTACCAACTGATCGTTTTAGTTGGCGCAGCTATTCTGTTTAGTCTTTTCAAAATCTTGCCGTATAACCCCGTCACTTTAATTTTATCAACCTCATTTCTCCTGGCGGTGGGTTGGCTGACAAATCGTCTGTTTGCTTACATTTTTAAATCACCAACGAACCTTGAATCAGTCTATATTTCAGCTTTAATATTGAGTTTAATCTTAACCCCAACTAGGTCCATTGACCAAATTGGTTTTTTGGGCTGGGCGGCTGTTTGGATGGTGGCGTCTAAATATATTCTGGCAATTAATAAAAAACATCTATTCAATCCGGTCGCGATCTCGTTGGTCATTGTTGGGTTAGGCCTAAATCATGCGGTTAACTGGTGGGTAGGCACTCTACCAATGTTGCCTCTGGTGGCGATTGGTGGATTTTTAATTGTTAGAAAAATTAAACGATGGAACTTGGTTTTGAGTTTTTTAATAACTTCAGTTTTAACTAGTTCATTGGACAATTTGTCAAACGGTATCGATTTATGGCAAACACTTCAAAGAATTATCGTTGATACGCCGATTATCTTCTTTGCGACGATTATGTTAACCGAACCACTGACAACCCCGCCGACTAAAAAACTCCAAATTGCTTATGGCGCGATAACTGGTTTCTTGTTTAGCCCGCAAGTTCATTTCGGGACGATTAACTTTACTCCCGAATTGGCCTTAGTTATTGGTAACGGTTGTTCTTATCTAGTTAGTCCCAAAGCCAAATTGATTTTGAAATTAAAGCAAAAGATTCAAATTGCGGACAATACATGGGATTTTGTATTTAGTCCTGATCGAAGGTTAGCTTTTAGGCCAGGTCAGTATATGGAGTGGACACTCGGCTATCCTAAACCTGATTCTCGAGGCAATAGACGTTACTTTACGATTGCATCTAGTCCAACTGAAGATGAGTTACGGATTGGGGTTAAATTTAATAAAAGTTCGAGTAGCTTTAAAAAGATATTGTTAGATATTAAAGCGGGTAGTGAGATTGTCGCCAGTCAACTGGCTGGTGATTTTACAATACCAGATGATCCTAATCAAAAGTTAGTTTTTATGGCCGGAGGAATTGGGGTAACACCATTTCGAAGTATGATTAAATATTTAGTGGATTCAGATCAACGTCGAGATATTGTACTGTTTTATTCAAATAGAAGGACTGAAGATATTGCTTATCAAGATTTGTTTGATAAAGCTGCTCATAAAATTAATCTCAAAACAGTTTATGTCTTAACGGATAAAGACAATGCTCCAGCTAAGTGGTCCGGTCATAAGGGTTATATTACTGAGCACCTAATTCGCGAGCAAGCTCCTGATTATTTAGATCGACATTTTTATTTATCAGGTCCAAGCGCGATGGTTGAAACTTTTAAATCACTCTTAACTAAAATGGGTGTTTCAGAATCGAAAATTAAAACCGATTTCTTCCCGGGTTTTTAACCTCTTTCTTACATAATTCTAATTGACCGTCAATATGCTAGCGGTATACTACTTTATAGAAAGGGGGGCCGAAGATGGCAGATTTAAATCAGGTTCAACAAGATAAAGACAACGCTCAGGCAGCTTTAGAAGAAGCTCAAAACACCGCCGATGAAGCTCATGTTTTGGCTGAACAGGCCCAGGCTGATGCTGATTCAGCAGAGCAAGCTGCTCAAGATCAGATTGATCAAGCTCAGGCGATTATAGACCAGTAATGACCTTGACACGGACTGGTATTTCAAGTAATTTACTGGAATGGAAGTTATTTATGACCGTGGTAAGTTTTCTGAGGAACCAACGCCGGATCTCTTACTTTTAGGTGATGGCCAATTAGGTCGAATGATTATTCAGGCTTCCCGTAGATTTAGATTACCAGGTCATGCGGCGCCAGTTTTAGGAGTAATAGGGCTGGATTCTAATAGTTCGGCCGGTCAGGTGGCGGATATATTTTATGTTGGGAATGTTAATACTCCAGCTGATTTAGACTATCCTGTTGCTCGTGCTAAAGCGGTGGGTTTAGATACTGAACATGTTGATTCAAAATACTTAAGACGTTCACATCATCCAGCTTTACTTTTCCCACCAGACTTATTGCCGTACACTCAAAATAAACTAGCTCAACATCAACTTCTGAGAAAACATGGTATTCCGATGCCCGACTTTATTGATCCGATTCAAGGATTTGACGATCTAGAATCAGCTGTCCGCCGGTTGGGAGGTAAAGCCGTCTTGCAAACTGGTAATGCTGCCTATGATGGCAAGGGCAATGCGGTCATCCTCTCGGAAGCAGATATTCAAGTGGCTTGGGATAAGCTCGGTCAAAAGGGCTTACTTTATTTAGAGGAGTTTGTTGATTTTGATGCAGAGATGGCAGTTCAGATTGTCCGTGGTCGACAAGGTCGCAATAATCGCGTTTACCCACCAACTACTTCAATTCATCACGATGGTATTTTATATTTAGCCGAAGCTTCGGCTTATTTAGATCCAACAGCCAAAGATTCAGCTATAAAATTGGCTCAGCTTGTTTCAAAAAAACTTCCTGGAGCAGGCTTGTTAACTGTGGAAATGTTTTTAAAAGATGGTCGAGCTTATGTTAATGAGTTTTGTGTTGGTCGTCCCCATAATTCTCATCATTGGACAGAGGGAGGAGCTAAAGAATCTCAATTTGGACAGACCAATCGAATGGCATATGGCTTAGATATTGGTTCGACTCAATTTAGGGATGGAGTTACTCAAGCAACAATGTTGAATTTGCTGGGTGCTAAATCGGCTGGGAAAGAGGTTGAAGGTGTAGACGAGATTGAGCAAAAAACTGGTACCAGAATTATTATCTACGGCAAAGATTCTCGAGAGGGTCGAAAATTAGGCGAGATTAGATATGCTTACCTTGGCTCTGAAGGCGTTAATGATCGATCTGAAGGTCTGGAAAGAGTTTTAGAAGCTCAAGAGCTATTAAACAACGCTAATGATAATCGTTTTAAAGTCTCCCCAATTTAAGTCGATTCTCATCTAATTCTCAGTTAAATTGGTTTATAATAGCCACGATGAGAATTTTAATTATTGAGGATGAGCATAAGATTGCTCAATCACTTAAAAAGGGGCTTACCCAAGAATCCTATGCGGTTGATTTAAGTTTTGACGGAGAAGAGGGTTTAGAACTGGCGTTAAGTGGCGAATTTGATCTAATTATTTTAGATAGGCTTCTTCCTAAAATTGATGGCTTAACACTTTGTCAAAAAGTTAGGGCAGAAGGAGTTCATACTCCGATTTTGATGTTGACCGCTAAAGGTCAAATTCAAGACCGGGTTGAAGGTTTAAATGCTGGAGCGGATGATTATCTGGCTAAACCATTTGCTTTCGAAGAGCTACTCGCTCGGATAAGAGCTTTAAAACGCCGTCCAGCCGATAGCGTGGCCGATATTTTAGAGCTGGCTGATCTGACTTTAAATACTAGCGATCTGGAAGTTAAAAGAAATAAAAAACCAATTAAATTATCCGCTAAGGAATTCGCTTTACTTGAATATTTGCTGCGTCATAAAAATAAGATAGTGACTAAAGAGCAAATTATTAGTCATGTTTGGAATTATGATTCGGATGTTTTGCCCAATACGGTTGAGGTTTATATTGGTTACTTGCGAAGTAAAATTGATAAACCTTTTAACGGGCTAAAACTTGTTCAAACTATTCGAGGGTTTGGTTATAAAATAGGGGATAAATAAATGTTTTATTCAGCCCGAATTAAGTTAACTCTCTGGTATTTACTAATTATTGTTATTATCAGCTTATTATTTAGTTTTGTAATCTATTATCAGATTGACCGAGAGCTAAATCGAAACTTTAGGCGTTCTCGTGACTTCTATAATTCCCGCCAAGAATTTATTAACTTACCGCCGCCCCCTTTTAGCGATCCGAGTGAGCTTGAAGATAGCGAAGATCGTCTTAAATGGAATTTATTATATTTAAACTTAGGTATTTTAATAATCAGCGGAACAGCCGGTTATTTTTTAGCCGGTCGAACTCTCAAACCAATTAAAGAGATGGTCGATGAACAAAATAGATTTATTACTGATGCTTCACATGAGTTAAGAACTCCCTTAACTTCGATGAAAATTTCAATTGAAGTTAACTTAAGAGATCAAGATTTAAATTTAAAACAAGCCAAAAGTTTATTAAACAGTAATCTTGAAGAGGTCAATAGTATGCAAGTCTTATCAGATGAATTATTAACTTTATCGCAACCGAATGCTAAATTAAGAACTGATCAATCAGAACGACTCGAACTTAAAAAAATTATCAAGGCCGCGATCTCAAAGGTTGAAGTAAGCTCAAACAAAAAGAATATTAAAATTAAAACTCAAATTAAAGATCTTTATATACTTGGTAATCAGGACAGTCTGATTGCCTTAATAGTTATATTTTTAGATAATGCTATCAAATATAGTTCAAATAAAAGTCCGGTTACTATCAAAGCCGATCGGACTGATGGTCAAGTTAAAGTTTCGATTATTGATCAAGGAATTGGGATAGATAAAGATCAACTTTCTAAAATCTTTGACCGCTTTTATCGGACTGATCAATCAAGGTCAAAGGATTCTCAAAATGGTTTCGGGTTGGGATTGGCGATTGCTAAAAAGATGGCAAACTCGATGAATGGCGCAATTGATGTTAAAAGTCAGCTGGGTCTTGGCACAACTTTTACTTTAACTTTCCCAGCGGCCTAACAGTTTCAGCGAGTTCTCAGTTTGGATGAGTAAACTTTTTAAGAATGAATAAAATCTTGCAACATAAAAAAATTATCGCTCTAGTATTGATTCTAATTGTTGGTGGGTTTATTGCTACCAAAGTTTTTAATAAAAAATCTCAAACCCCAACTTTCCAAACAGCCCAAGTTACGAAGGGTCAATTAATAACCAGTATTACTGCTTCCGGACAAATCTCAAGTGGTAATAATGTCGATATTACCACCCAAGCTTCGGGAGTTGTTAGTAATGTTTATGTTAAAAACGGTGATAAAGTCACTCAAGGCCAGAATATTGCTGAGATTACGCTCGATCAAGCTTCTCAACAAAAACAGCAATCGGCTTGGGCAAGTTATTTATCAGCCAAAGCCTCGCTTGATAACGCCAATAATCAATTAAATACTCTTCAGAATACTGAGTTTACAACTAACCAAAAATTTATTAATGATGCGGTGGCTCGAGGTTTAACAACTGATGACCCAACATATATTGAGGAAAATGCGGCTTGGATGGCAGCTGAAAATGATTATAAAAATCAACAAACTTCGATCGCCCAGGCTAACGCTTCGCTAAGTAGTAGTTGGTTAGCCTACCAGCAAGTTTCGCCGATTGTGACGGCCCCGATTTCTGGAACTGTCACTAATTTAACACTTTCAACGGGAACACCAATTGCCTCTACGACCTCAAGTAGCTCGAGTTCAACGACCACCTCAACTCAAAAATTGGGATCAGTGGCCATTAGTGGTCCTATTCAAGCTAGTGTTAATTTAGCCGAAGTCGATGTTACTAAAGCCTCGGTTGGCCAAAAAGCAACCTTAACACTGGATGCTTTTCCAGATAAAACTTTTACCGGTAAGATAGTTAGTATTGATACAACTGGGGCAGTTAGCTCAGGCGTCACGACTTATCCTGCCATTATTGCGCTAGATAATAACGATGCGCACATTTACCCTAATATGGGGGTTAATGCCACGATTATTACTCAAGTTAAAGATGATGTTTTATTAGTTCCTTCTGGAGCTATTCAAACTCAAAGTGGTGCTAAGAGTGCCCGTATTTTGAAAAATAATCAGCCCAGTTCTGTTAGCATCGAAACTGGTTTATCAAATGATACTGATACCGAAGTCACTTCAGGATTAAATGAAGGTGATACGGTTGTGACTGGCTCAACGGCCGCCACCACAACCACAACGAGTACTGGTACCTCTCCGTTTAGCGCCTTGGGTGGCAATCGGACTTTTGGAGGGGGAGGAGGTGCTGCTGTTCGTGGTGGTGGAGCTCCACGAGGTGGTGGTGGTTAAAGGTTATGAAAGATGAACCAATTATTCAGGCATCGCATTTATCAAAGATCTACAAAACAGACGTTCTAGAAACGGTCGCCTTAGACGATGTCTCGTTTACCATTAACAAGGGTGAGTTTGTGGCCATCATGGGACCATCTGGCTCAGGTAAATCGACCTTAATGCATATTTTAGGAGCTTTGGATACTCCGACAAGCGGCGAATATATTTTGGATGGAGAGAATGTCTCTTTATTAAAAGATGATGAGTTAGCCGATATTCGAAACCGGAAGATTGGTTTTATTTTTCAAGCCTTTAACTTATTGCCACGAACAACGACTATGCAAAACGTCATGCTGCCAATGGCTTACGCAGGTGTTCCTAAAGAAGAGCGACAAGAACGCGCTAAAAAGTTTTTAGAGATGGTAGGACTCGGTAACCGTTTAACTCATACCTCAAATCAATTATCAGGTGGTCAACAACAACGGGTGGCGATTGCGAGAGGCTTGGCGATGAATCCAGCTATTTTATTAGCTGATGAGCCAACCGGAAATATTGCGAGTAACCAGGCGTCTGAAATTATGTCGATCTTTCAAGATTTGAATGATCAAGGTCATACTATAGTCATGATTACTCATGAGCCCGATATCGCTGAACATGCCAGACGAATTATCCATGTCAAAGATGGTCATCTCGTGAAAGATGGTGATGACCATAAGCAAAGAAAGGCCGTTAAATAACTATGGAATATTCAGAATTAATTATTGAGGCAATTGGAACTTTAACTGTTAATAAATTACGGACAGCATTGGCAACTTTAGGAATTGTCATTGGTATTGGTAGTGTTATTGCCTTAATCTCGCTTGGTCAAGCTAGCCAACAAGCTATTCAATCACAAATTCAGTCTCTTGGAGCTAACTTATTAACGGTTAACCCTGGTGCTCAACGAACCGGAACGGTTAGGGAAGCGGCTGGTGGTGGAACGACTCTGACTCTAGCTGACGCTACGGCAATTGAGACCTCGACTGATGTGACGGCTGTCCAAACTGTTTCGCCCGAAGCCGCCAAACGAACTCAGGTCACAACTGGAGCTAGTAATACCAATACTCAAGTGATCGGAGCTACTGCCGCTTATGCGAATGTCCATAAAATTTCAATGTCCGAAGGAAATTTCTTGACGGATAGTGACGATCAAAATATGACTAAAGTTGCGGTCGTCGGATCCCAAGTTGTTAGTGATTTATTTACTGACGGCTCTGATCCTATTGGACAATCAATTCGAATTAGTGGTCAAACCTTTCATATTATTGGAGTAACTGTTTCAAAGGGTGGAACTGGTTTTCAAAACCAAGATGATATTATTTATGTGCCGCTCTCAACTGCTCAAAAGCAGCTCTTTGGGATAGATTATTTAACTTCAATTGCCCTGGAAGCAAAGAGCTCAGACGTTATGACTGATGCTCAAAACCAGGTCGGTTATTTATTATTAGCTCGTCATAAATTTAATGATCCAACTCAAGCTGATTTTTCAATTCTTTCGCAACAAGATATTTTAAATACTGCCTCGTCAACAACCGGAACTTTCACGACGTTATTGTCTGGTGTAGCTGCCATCTCCCTGCTAGTGGGTGGGATCGGAATTATGAACATCATGCTCGTGACTGTCACTGAAAGAACTCGGGAAATTGGACTTCGTAAAGCCTTAGGAGCTAAGAAAAAAACAATTGTTGCTCAGTTTTTAATTGAAGCGATCATTTTGACTTTTTCAGGCGGGATAATTGGGGTTGGTTTTGGAGTCTTGGCCTCATTTTTATATTCAACTTTTACCAAATCGCTCTTTGTGATTTCACCAATGTCTGTTCTTTTGGCTTTTGTTGTTTCAGCGGCCATCGGAATTTTATTTGGTTGGTATCCGGCTCGTCGGGCGGCTAATTTACAACCGATAGAAGCTTTGAGGTATGAATAAGTCGTTTTCAATTCTCAATTTCCAATTTTCAAAAGAAATTTCCTGTAAAGTTCATGAAAATTGAAAATTAAGAACTAGAAATTCTATTCGAAAGGGGGTGAAGTAGATGACAAAAAATAATATGATGATTGCCACCGTTGTGGCTGTTATCGTTGTTGGCGCGGCGGCTTTTTTTGGTGGGATGCAATATCAAAAATCCCAAACTAGACAAGCTTTTGCTGACGGTGCAGCAGGGCGTGGTCAGCTTGGTAATCGAGCGGGTGGTACTGGTGCTGGAGGTGCTGCTCGAGGTGGGGCAGTTAGGGGACAGATCTTAAGTTCAGACAATAACAGTATTACTGTCAAGATGATGGATGGTAGCAGCAAAATTGTATTGTTATCGGGTAGTACGACTGTTTCTGAAGCTACAACCGGTTCTGTCCAAAACTTACAACCTGGTAAAAACGTAATGGTTTTTGGTACAACCAATTCAGATGGTTCAGTAACAGCTCAGAACGTTCAGGTTGGAGATGGCCAGATGATGTTTGGTAATCGTGGTCAAACTCCAGCTCCTAGCGGACAGTAACTTTGGTGTTTTAAAAGCCCAGTCTCCCTATTCGAGACTGGGCATATCTAGCATTTTTCTGACCTAGCACTTACCTAATTCTTACTCAAGCAATTTATACTGAGTTTCAGAGGAGGTGATTTGTGATGGGGGTATTAGATTTTATTATTATCTTATTAGTTCTTGCTTGGCTGGGCGGTTTTAGCTTGCATTTAGCTGGATCATTTATTCATTTACTTTTAGTAATTGCGATCATTGTTTTAATTGTCCGATTGTTTCAGAGAGCGGTTTAATTAAAAATTGACTTTACAATTAATAGCTAATCGGATTATCATTAAGCCTAGATGTTGCAATCAATAAAAGATGGTCTCCAAAAATTACCAGCTTCGGAGAAGTGGTATCCATTTGTTGAAAAGTACGTTTTAGACGATAAGTTGACTCTTTCTGCGACCCTCTTCATTATTATCGTAGTTTTTGGAGGGTTAATATCCCTAGCATTGTCTGGGCGACATTCGTCAACTGATTCAGGAAGTCCGACGGATAATACTTTTGCATCGTCTAGTCCTGATTCAACTAGTCCAACCTCAAGTCCTGATAATTTCTCAGAACCTAACGCCACTCCTTTACCATCAGCTAGCGTCAGTCCTTCACCATCAACAACTCCGTCGCCCACTCCAAGCCCTAGCCCGAATGGACAGCTTGATGCAGGTCATTCAACTTTTTCAGCCAATCCGAGCTCACTCGCTGCCGATGGTACAACCTCATCAGTCGTAACCATTACGCTAAGGGATAACAATAATAATCCTTTATCCGGTCTGGCAGTTAGTTTGACGACCTCAGATAATCGGGCGGTTTTTAATCCTACGGCAACGGGTTCAAATGTCACCGATTTATCTGGTCATGCTACTTTCACTATGACCTCAACTAATGCTGGGAACGATAATATTAATGTCACGGCCACAACTTCGAGTGGAACTAGTCAAACATTCACTAATTTCGGAAGTGTGACTTTTACGGCTGTTTCCAGCCCAACTCCAACTGTCTCACCTTCAGCAACGCCTTAGAGAGCTTAATCAAATTGACTTTGGAATACTAATTTATTATATTTGGCTATATGTCTGAATTAAATAAAGAACAAGGTCAATTACCTATATCAGCAATCAGAGTTTTTCATTGTCTTTCATCCTCAGAAAGGTTTGAGGCTTTGGGAATATTAAGTCAATCAGATAGTGAGCTCTCTTTCCAAGCTATTTGTCGCCAAATGGCTCAAACTAATGGTGATCTTCCGATAAGTTCAGCAATGACTAATTATCTAAAAGACTTAGTCTCCCAACACCTTATTCGTAAGGTGGGAAGGGGGCAATACTTAGCAACTGATTTTGGACGAAAAGCTCATCAAAATTTATCAGCTTTGACTGCTGACTGGACTCCTGCAGTGGCGGACATAGAGATAGAGAGTACCTTAGCCCAGGTTAGTGATGAATATTTACCAGTTTTAATTCTGTCTCTTTTACACATCTGACGCTGCCGACGAACTCTAGGGTGTAGATCTCG
>JBEPVZ010000026.1:0-13909 GCA_041690695.1 Candidatus Daviesbacteria bacterium
GATGTATATGTCCGGTACTCGTTTGAAGTTTTTAATCAAAGAGATTCGAGAATCCGGTCGTGGACCAGAAGTGATCGTTTCCCGAGCTGATCCAGAATTAATTCGTGGTCTATTCGCTTTGGAAGTTCCTGAAATTCAATCTGGAGCAGTCGAAATTAAAGCTATCGCTCGTGAAGCTGGTGGACGAACTAAGATCGCAGCTATCTCAACTCAAGATGGAGTTGATCCGGTTGGATCGTTAGTTGGTCAAAAAGGTGTTCGTGTGCAAGCTGTTATCAACGAGTTAGGTGAGGAAAAAGTCGATATTATCTCTTATTCTGATGATCCAGCTCGTTTTATTGCCGCCGCGCTTTCTCCAGCTAAAGATATTCAAGTTGAACTAGATGAAAAGAATCAAGCCGCTAAAGTTAAAATTCCAGAAGCTCAGTTATCTTTAGCTATCGGTAAAGGTGGTCAGAATGTTCGTTTAGCTGCCAAGCTAACTGGTTGGAAGATTGATATTGAAGGTGACCAAGTTCCTGAAGAGCTGGGTACAACTGAAACTGAAGTCCAAGCTGATGATCCTAAAAAGGTTAGTCCAACAGAACCGATTCAAGAAGAGATTGATGAAGCGACCATTGAAGAGGCTGGAGTCCTTGAGCCAGAACCAGCTGAGGTAGAATTAGAAGAGGCTAAAGATGATGCAACAGAGGACATTAAAGAAGCTGAGAGTGTAGAAGAATCAAGTGAAGAATCCAAATCAGAATCTAGCAGTGAATAAAAATGTTGTATTGTCGAGTGTTAATACTTTTTTAATCTTCTAGATTCTAATTCCTAGATTCTAACGCAATTATGAACGAACCACGACCACCTATCGTCACAATTTTAGGCCATGTTGATCATGGCAAAACTAGTTTGCTCGATTTTATCCGTAAAAGTGCCATTGCGGCCAAGGAACACGGTGGAATCACTCAACATATTGGTGCTTACCAAGTTGAATTTGAAAAAAAGTTAATTACCTTTATTGACACTCCAGGCCACGCGGCTTTTGAAAAGATGCGCTCAAGAGGCGCCAATGTGGCTGATATCGCGATCTTGGTGGTGGCAATTGATGATGGTTTAATGCCTCAAACTCTCGAAGCGATTAAACATATTAAAAACGCTAAGGTCCCGATGATCGTAGCGGTTAATAAGATCGACCTCCCAGGAATTAATCAAACGGCTCAACTTGAGAAGATAAAAAAGCAACTATCTGACAATCAAGTTTTAGTTGAAGAATATGGTGGAGATGTGCCTTTTGTCCAAGTCTCCGCTAAAACCGGAGTAGGCGTCGATAAATTACTGGAAATGATCCTGCTCGTCGCTGAAGTCTCTGAATTAACGGGTGATAAGTCTAAAGCTCCGGTAGGAGTTGTCATTGAATCTAATATTGATAAATTTAAAGGTCCGATTGCGACCTTATTAATTCGAGATGGGACTTTGCATAAGGGCGATCAGATTATTCTTGGTGGGGTTAAAGGTAAAATTCGAGGCTTATTTAACTTTTTAGGCCAAGCTATGGACAGTGCTTCACCTTCAACTCCAGTTGAAATCTTAGGACTTGAAGCTGTCCCAGCCGTTGGAGCTTTACTTGGTCAAGAAGTTAATCCCAACCAAAAACAAAAAGATGCTGTCCGGAGTTTAATTGAAAAATTACGAGATCAAGCCAATACGGTTTTAAACGTTTTAATTAAAGCTGATAAACAAGGCTCGCTTGAAGCGATTGAAGATGCTTTAAACCAATTTAATGCGGATGGTGAGCATATTAAAGTTGTTCAAGCCTCAACGGGTGAGATTACGGAAGGTGATATTAAACTCGCGGCTTCAGTTCGAGCGATTGTGATTGGCTTTAACGCTAAAGTTTTACCAGCCGCTCAAAAGCAGGCTGATACTGAGCAAGTTTTAATTCGAACTTATACAATTATTTATGAGTTAATTGACGAAATTGAAGAGGTTATTGAGAGCATGCTCAAAGTGGGAGCACTCGAAGAGATTTATGGAACAGCTCAAATCATTGCTGAGTTTGAATATGGTAAAGAAGGCAAGATCGCGGGCTGTAAGGTTTTAGATGGAGTTATCTCGAAGGGTCCAAAAGTCAAGATTTTACGAGGCGAAGAAGTTATTGGTGAGACTAAAATTAAGTCCTTAAAGAAAGCGAAGGAAGAAGTAGTTAGAGTTGAGCGAGGCAATGAGTGTGGAATGATGTTTGAGCCAATCTTGGATTTTAAAGTTGGGGATGTCGTTCAATCTTATAGAACTATCTAAGTTGCAATTTTACCACGGGCTGTCATAATAATAAGGATGGAAGAAGTTCCTTCACCTGAGATCCCACCCCAAAATATTGTACCTGGAAACTCGTTACCGCCATTACCAGATTTAGCGCCCTCACCCGTCCTTCCATCAACCCCCGCGGAAATTGTTACGAGTCCGCCTCCTTCTGAAATACCAACCCCTAAAAGAGGTCATAAAAAAGTCTGGATAATTGGAATAGTTGTCCTCATTTTAGTTTTACTAGGCGGAGGTGGATTTAGTGTGGCGTTAGCCTACGGAAAAATCAGTATTAATAACCCTTCGATTGAGCAGCCCCTCAGCCAGTTTGTTTTAGGTTTACCATTTATGCCCAAAACTCCTAAATATTTACTGGAGTCAGCTGTTTTAGCCCAAAGTAAAGTTACCAAAGATAGTTTTGACGTTTCTGTGGCGGCGCAATCTGATGACTATACAGCGGCGCTAGGTCTAAATCAGCTTGATGCCGATATAAAAGGTCAGGTCGATTATTCAGACACGACTAATTTAAAACTAAACTTAAATGCCGCTATTACTAAAGAGTTCAATATGGATTTACGAAAGAATAATTCCACAGTTTATCTTAAGATTAATCAGGTTCCTGACTTAGTCTGGACGCTACTCAAAATTGATCCGTCTAAAGTCATGCCGATCTTTGCTAACTGGATTGCACTTGATACCGACACTCTCCAAACTGAGGCTCGAAAGACTCTCAACCAACAAAATCAACAAAAATCTTTGACTAAAGAGTATTTAGATAATACATTGGATCAGTTTTTAGATAAAAACTTATTATCTAATTTAACGGTTAGCAACGATACTATCGATGGTCACTCTGCCTATAAACTCCACTTGGCGGCAACCGATTCAGTTGTGGATAGCTTAGTTTCTAAAATTGAAAGCCAAGCAGCGGCCAATCAAGGGCAAAAGACTAGTGATCTTAATATTAGTACCACTAAGCCGTCGCAATATCTGAAAAACTTAGTTATTGATATGTGGATCGATCAATCAAACTATTATGTGCGGGAAGTTTCAACCTCATTTAAGCTTTATCCTAATGTTCAAGCGGGAACTGTCCCGACCCGAGTTTTGGGGATTTCTAAAGTTTTGGGGGTTTCGAAAGTGGTCGATCCTTCAAATGTCTTAGGGATTGATTCTAGTTTATATAGCTTCGGAAAAAATCCCGTAGCGATCGCCTTAGTTGCCAAATTTGATAAATTTGGTGAAGCATTTACGGTTGAGACCCCTTCACCTGTGCTTAAATCAGATGAGTTTATTAAGCAGATAATGTCAGTCACCGGTTATGGTCAACCGAGTACTCCATCGGCGACTACGTCGCCTGCTTTCTCACACGCTCTCCAGAGTGCTCCCAAAAAATAGAAGTGGCTTGATTCCTATAGGCTTAGATGGTAAGATATGGCCAACATGAAGTATGACGCTCAAATTGGTCAAATTCAAAGCCAATTACCAGCCGCTAAAAGTATTTTAATCGCTTTAAGTGAACAACCTTCTATTGATGAACTAGCTTCAGGATTAGCCATGTTTTTAGCTTTTCACCAATCTGGCAAAGAGGTCGCAATTGTCAGCCAAGGTACAATCAAAGTTAGCCAAAGCCATCTCTATGGGATTGATCAAGTTCGGAATTCTTTGCCTCAAACCAGTGGGGGAGATCTGACTTTAACTCTTGAAGGGGTTGTCGCTGCCGATGGAACTGTCCCAGCTTTAGAAAAGCTTGATTGGTTTCCAGAAGGCCAAAATTTAAATCTGGTTTTTCATGTCATGCCTGGTCAAACCTTTGAACCTCGTCGGATTGTCCCAAATTATAAAGGGGGATCATTTAACATGGTTTTTGTGATTGGTGCCAGCAGCTTAACAGCCTTAGGAGCTCTTTACACGGCTAATCAATCTGTTTTCTCGGGTGTGCCAATTATCAATATCGATAATGATTCGGCTAGCTCTCAATTTGGCCAGGTTAATATTATTGATGCTGTTCCAACTGTTTCAGAGATGTTAGTTCAAATTATCCCAGCTTTAGGACTCCAACTTGATGCTGATACGGCTTCAAATCTATTAGCGGGAATTTACGATGCGACTCAAAACTTAACTCAAAATAGCGGACCGGATACTTTTATTGCGGTTGGAATGGCTATGCAATCTGGTGGCAAGATGCCACAATCAGCCGCTCCAGTGTCAAATATTGAGCCGTCTGCTCAGCCAGCTTTCCCGCCTCTTAATCAAGTCTTTGGTTTCCCGGCTCAGCCTGACCAAGCTCAATCTGTTAATAATGTCGTTCCCCAAGAAACTGCGTCAATTGCGGTTAATTCTGTGGCCGAGCAAGTTTCTCCGGAAGAGCGACCTAATAATGAACAGATGAGTGGTGGTTCGCCAGAGATCTTAAATCCAGATCCAAATTGGTTAACTCCAAAAATCTTCAAGGGCGGATCAGTTAGCTAATTTTAAATTATTACTCTTTTTGTGCTCGGATCGAGATGACTTAAAATCTCATGATCAATAGTTTTACAAAGCTTGGCGACGTTTTGAATTGAATTTTTATCTTTCGGATTTGCGGAATAAACGACGACCTCTTGATTTAGCTTCGGATCTTGGACTTTTGAGATATCGATCGTTGTAATATTCATACTAATTCGACCAATGATTGGGCATTCTATTCCGTCGATCGTGGCAGTCCCAATATTTGATAGCCTTCGATCAACCCCATCGTGATATCCGATCGGTAAAATTCCGATGGTCATGTTCTTCGAAGCTGTATAAGTGAAACTATAGCCAACTTTATCGCCTTTTTTAATAGATTTAATCTGGGCTAGATGAGTAGTTAAGCCTAATACTGGCTTTAGATTTAAATCACCTGGGATCGGAGAGATTCCATAAATAGCTCGGCCAACCCGAGCTAAATTACCAACCTGGAGTTTGGGATCACATAATAAACCAGTGGTAGCATCCATCTGAACCCATTTTGGATAGATATGTCTTTCTCCAAAGATCAATAAAGCTTTTTTAAGATTTTTAACCTGAGCTACGGTTAACGGATTTTTAGGCTCATCTCCGGCTGCGAAGTGGGAGATTATCCCGACAATGTTGAGTTTGGGATAATTTTGTTGGAGAATGGCTAAAAAGTCATCGAGTTCAGATAAGGCGATCCCTTCCCGGTGCATACCAGTATCGACAAAGATGTGCACTCCGGCCTCTGGTTGATATTTGGCGACTGCTTCAGCCATTTCCAAGTTAAAAATAGCGTAATCATATGGTAATTTCTTAAGTTCTAAGTTGTGAGGATGAATATAACCGGTAATTAAAATTGGAGTTTTAACGCCAGCTTTGGTTAAGCGATAAGCTTCATGGAGGCTATCAACCGCTAGAAAAGGCGGATGGAGTTGTTCCAAAATTTTGCCAACAACTTCGATGCCATGGCCATAGGCGTTACTTTTTAGAACGGGAGCGATCTGTAAAGCCGAATTAAGACTGGCCAGATAATGATAGTTATCAATTAAGTTTTGTTTATTGATGGAGATGGTATTTAAGAATCGATACTCTCGACCAAGAATCTGTCTGATCTTCTGAAACATAACTTGGCTATTATACTAAACCTTGCATTCTCAGATTAGTTTTGTTAAACTTGGGCCTATAAATTATTGAGGATCGACTTCTTGGCACCGAGGTCAATCCAGAAAGGGTACGATGCCAGTAGATCAAACAAAGAAACAGAAAGTTATTGAACAATTTGCGACTCACAAGGGAGACACAGGTTCTCCAGAAGTCCAAGCCGCTCTTTTAACCGATCAGATTCAAAATCTAATTAGCCATTTAAAGGAACACCCACACGATATTCATTCTCGTCGAGGATTATTATCGATGGTTAATAAGAGACGAAGATTACTCCAATATCTGCTTAAAAAAGATGCAGATAGGTATAAAGGGGTAATTGATAAATTAGGATTGTCAAAGTAGACAAGCAGGTAGTAGATCGAAGGTAGGATTTAGAAAGTAGATTATTGAAAATAATCGATTATCTATATTCTATCTTCAAAATTACCATCTACCACTTTCGACTCGCAATCGTCAAAATAAGTTATGCACAAAATTATTACAAAAAAGATCGATCTGAATGGTCGAGAATTAAAACTTGAAACAGGTAAATTAGCACTTCAAGCTGACGCAGCCGTTTTAGTAACTTGGGGAGAGACAGTTCTTTTAGCAACCGTGGCGACCAAGCCAATGGTTCAAGATATCGGTTATTTTCCACTATCGGTTGAATACGTTGAAAAGTATTACGCCGGTGGACGAATTACCTCTCAAAAGTTTATTAAAAGAGAAGGTCGCCCAACCGATGCTTCAGTCTTATCAGGTCGAGCGATCGATCGCTCAATCCGACCGCTCTTTCCTAAAGATTTTCGAGATGAAGTCCAAGTTATTATTAGCGTTTTATCTTATGACGCTGAAAACGATCCAGCCTTACTCGGTTTAATTGGCGCCTCAGCGGCGTTATCAATCTCAAGTGTACCTTTCAATGGTCCGATTTCAATGACCGAGGTCACTTATAAAGATGGTCAATTTATGATCAATCCTAAGATGGCTGACGTAGCGGGTTTTGATATGGACCTACTGGTTGCTGGTGGTAGCGAAAAAGTGGTCATGATCGAGGCTCAAGGTCGACAAGTTGCGGACGAGATCGTTTTTGAAGGTATTAAAAAAGGTTTTGAAGCTAATCAAGCTGTTGTCAGTTTAATTAATGATTTTGTTAAGGAGGCCGGTAAGACAAAGAAAGAATACACCCCGTTAGCCGAAGCGATTGAAGAAGCTTTGATGAAAGAGGCCAAAGGTTTTATTCACGAGCGAATCGAGAAAGCGTTATTTGATTCAGAACACCCATGGCATGAAGCGACCGGTGACATGATTAAGTCTGAGCTAGCTGTTAAATATGGTGAAGTTTTAACTCCTCAAATTGTTTCTGGGCTCTTTGACAAAGTTGCTAAAGAATTAATGCATGAAACCGTTTTAAATCAAGGCAAGCGAGTTGATGGTCGAGCCATGGATGAGGTTCGTGAGCTTTATGCTGAAGCTGGTTTATTCCCTAGAACGCATGGTTCAGCTTTATTCCAACGCGGGGATACTCAAGTTTTATCAATCGCAACTTTAGGTTCTCTTTCAGCCTCTCAAACCTTAGAAGGCATGGAAGGTGAGGCTAAAAAGAGATTAATGCATCACTATAATATGGCGATTAATCCGTTCTCGACTGGTGAACCTAAAAGACTAGGTTCTCCTAACCGCCGAGATATTGGTCATGGTAACTTAGTTGAGATTTCACTCCTTGGCGTTTTACCAACCGAAGAAGAGTTTCCTTATGCGATCCGAGTTGTTTCTGAAGTTTTAGCAGCCAATGCCTCAACTTCTCAAGCTTCAGTTTGTGCCGCAAGCCTGGCAATGTTAAACGCCGGAGTCAATATTGAGCCTGTTGCCGGAATCGCCATGGGTCTCTTCTCTGAAGATAAAAAATTCCAGGTCATTACTGATATGCGAGCGGTTGAAGATTTTTATGGAGAGATGGATTTCAAAGTAGCTGGAACCAAAAAAGGTATTACTGGAATTCAGATGGATACAAAGCTAATCGGTTTAACTTTTGAGATTATTGAAGAAGCACTTAAACAGGGTAAAAAAGCTCGTGAGGTTATTTTGGCTAAGATGGCTGAAGTTATGCCAAAAGCTGGACCAATGTCGCAATACGCTCCTAAGATCGAAGTTGTTAATATTAAGCCTGAGCAAATTGGAATGTTAATTGGACCTGGTGGCAAGAATATTAATGGTATTATCGAACGAACTGGGGCATCAATTGATATTGAAGATGATGGCCGAGTTATGGTTTATTCAAACGATGCTGAAGCTATTGAAAAAGCTATCACCATTATTACGGGAATGTTTAAAGAATTTACAGTTGGGGAAGAGATGGATGGTAAGGTTGTTCGACTTGCTACTTTTGGAGCGTTTGTTGAACTGGCTCCAGGTAAAGATGGCTTAGTTCATGTTTCCCAGATGGCTGCTGGCCGGGTTGAAAAACCAGAAGATGTTGTCTCAGAAGGTCAAACAGTTCACGTCCGAGTAACCGAAGTTGATTCAACAACTGGCAAGATCGGTTTATCAATGTTATTTGGAGCTGATATGAAGCCAGATAGTGAGCGCGGTCGAAGTGGTGGTGGTAGTCGAGGGTTTGGTGGGCCGAGAGATGATCGTCGACCAGGTGGAGATAGTCGTCCTAGCCGAGGTGGAACACGCGGACGATTCGGGAGATAATGGCTTTCAAAAAACAAAAATCTGTTTATCTTTTAGCTTTCTTAACAATTATCTTGATTGGCGTAGTCGCTGGAATAATCTATTTTCATCCCCAAGAGTTGTTATCGCGAAGTTATGCTGATTTAACGCTTTCGGATAATCAGCTGTCAGTTAAATTAACTATTACAAGTCCGGACCAAGCTATGTTTAATCAGTTTATGAGTAATTTAGGAGCCAACTCTGCTCCAACGGATTTTAGCCTTAACCTTGGTGATCAAACTAGCCAACAACTTAAAAATTATTTACCAACCTCAGTCAGAGTTTATCTGGTCGTTACTTCAAAAAGCTTAGCTTTTCAAAGCCAACAAAGTTCAGGTTTAGAGTCAAGCTTGCCTATTCAAAGCTATCACTATGCAACTAATTCGGCGGAAATGGATCTTCAAACAGATGGTAGTGGCCAAACTCATTTAGATATTTTAGATCCAAGTACTTTGATTGAATCTGCGACCAGTTCAGGCCAGCTCTATTTATCAAACCAGTTAGCCCCGTTGTTCCCAAGTCTTCAAAAAGTGAGTACAATAGAAATTGAGATTAATGGCGGTAGTTTAAAAGGAAGCATTAATCTTAAGTAGTACTACAAATCATGGATTCTGCCCACATTATTAAATTAAAACAAAAGATCTCTAGTCCGGATTTACCATCCGATATCCGTGAACGCTTGAGCGATGATCTCGCCCGAGTTGAGATGACTTTAAAGAACCAGGGTTTTGCGCCGGAAGTTGAGCGCCATTTAGCTTATCTCCAATTTGTCAGCAGTCTGCCTTGGACTAAAGAAGCGGTGGATATTTTAGACTTAAAACGAGCTGAGCAAGTTTTAAACAAAAACCATTTTGGCTTGGATAATGTTAAAGAACGAATTTTAGAATACATGTCGATTTTAATTTTAAATCGTCGTAAAAATCAGGTTGGTAAACAATCCGTTCTTGCATTTATTGGCTTGGTTGGATCTGGTAAAACCTCTCTGGCTTATTCAATTGCCGAAAGTTTGGGTCGGCCACTAATTCGGATCCCATTTGGAGGATTAGGTTCAGCCGCTCAGCTTCGTGGTGAGTCACGAGTTTTGCCAGATGCTGAGCCAGGGATGCTTTTAAAAGCTTTAGCTCGGGCTCAAGTTAAAAATCCAGTTATCTTACTTGATGAACTTGATCGGGTGACTGAGCATGCTAGAGCTGATATAATGGGTGTACTAGTTGAAATTTTGGATCCTGAGCAAAATATGGCCTTTTTAGACCATTATTTAGACTCTCCATTTGATCTCTCCAAAGTTCTATTTATTGCTACAGCTAATAATGTTAATAACGTTGCGACGGCAGTTTTGGATCGGTTAGAACTAATTGAGATGCCGTTTTATACTGATCAGCAAAAAATTTCGATCGGTCGAGATTATCTTTTACCAGAAGAACTTATTTCAGCCGGTTTAGATAATAAAATTTTAACGATTGATCAGGCCGTTTGGCCGGAGATTGTCCGCCCACTCGGTTTTGATGGCGGAATTAGATCACTTAAGCGTAATATCGAAGCGTTAGTCAGGAGAGTGGCCAAGAGAGTTGTTTTAGGTGAGCAAGGTCCATTTATAGTTAATCAACAAAATATTAGTCAGTTTATGGAGGAAGCATGAAAATAAGATCATTTAGACCAAAAAATAAAAATATCGTCCCGGTTGGAAATTATTCTCAACCCCAAAATCCTGGGCCCGTGAACTCTACTATCCCAGCTCGTCCTCAAGGTGTCGTTTCCCCCCTGCCTAAGCCAACCGGTAAAGCGGTTCGCTTAGTTTCATTGGGTGGGGTCGGTAATGTCACCAAAAATATGTATGTCTACGAATACGAAGATGACATTATTATTATTGATTGTGGAGTTAGTTTTCCAGAAGAAGGCATGCTGGGAGTTGATCTAGTTATCCCTGATATTAGCTATCTGCGGGATAAAAAGTCCAAGATCCGGGGAATTATCGTCTCTCATGGCCATGAAGATCATATCGGAGCGCTGCCTTACCTTTGGCAAGAGTTAGATGTCCCAATTTATTCTCAAAAGTTAACTTGTGGCTTAATCAGAGCCAAATTTACAGAACATAAATTACCCAAAGATAAGATTCATGTTTTAAATATTAATGATCACATTAAGCTTGGAGCGTTTGATATTAGTTTTTATCGAGTGGCTCATTCAATTCCGGATGCAACTGGTGTCGTTATTGATACTCCGATTGGAACCTTAATTCACCAGTCTGATTTTAAAATGGACTGGACTCCGGTTAACGGTCAAGTCACCGATATTGCAAAGGTGGCTGAAGTTAGCAAAAAAGGTGTCTTATTTATGACTGTCGACTCACTTCGAGTCGAACGAGCTGGTTTTAACCCTTCCGAAAAACCTATTCAACAAACCTTTGAACGAATTGAAAAAAAGTCTCAAGGCAAGATCTTAATTACCATGACCTCATCAAATTTAACTCGAGTTCAGCAGGTTATTAATGTGGCTGTTGAATCGGGACGAAAATTAGCTCTAGTTGGTCGCTCTGTTGAATCGACTTTTCAAGTTGCCCAAGATTTAGGCTATATTAATGTTCCTCCTGGTTTAGTGATTGCTCAAGAGGAGATCAGACGCTTCCCAGATAAAAAAATGATTATTCTAATTGCGGGTTCTCAAGGTCAGCCAGAATCAGCGCTGTCTCGAGTTGCCAATCATGCCCATAAATATATTCAACTAAAAGCCTTAGATTGTGTGGTCGTTAGTGCTGATCCAATTCCTTTGAGCATGAATGCTCAGCTCGCGATGATTGATAATTTTGCAAAACAAAACATTGAAGTTTATTGGTCGGTAGTTGAGCCTAATTTGCATGTTGGTGGCCATGCGACCAAAGAGGAGATTATGATGATGCTTAATCTAGTTAAACCTAAATATGTTTTACCAATTGGGGGAAGTTTTAGACATATGTGGGCTTTTGCCAGGATGGTTGAGGAGTTAGGCTATGATAAAAATCAGGTAGTTTTACCTCAAGATGGCCAAGTTATCGAAATCAGCCAAAGTGGAGTCAGGATGGTTGGCCATATCGATCTTTATAACGTCTACGTCGATGGGTTAAGTGTTGGTGATGTTGGCAGTGTGGTTTTACGGGATCGTCAGACCATGGCTGAAGAAGGGATCGTGATCGTTCTTTTGCCGATTAATCAGCAAACTGGTAAGATAATCGGTGCGCCTGAAATTATCTCCAGAGGCTTTGTTTTTGAGAAGTCTTCTGAAGATTTACTGGACGCGGCGCTCGAGATTGTCAAAAGTTGTTTGACTGAACAGTCGGAAAGCGGTCCCCATGACAGTCGTTATCTTAGGCATCAAATTGAAGAAAATCTCGATAAATTCTTCTATCAAGAGATGAAAAGAAGACCAATGATAATCACTATTGTACAAGACCTATAGTATGTGGTAGGATAATAATATGCCCAGACGTCGTAAATCTATTTATTCCCTTCCTAAGCTCAAACTCAAACAAAAAACGGTTATTACTGTTGGTACTCTAATCTCGTTTGTTCTGGCGGGCTTGTCTGGTGTGGCGATTGTAACTCACTCCTCAAAACTCGATTTCTGGAGCCAGATGTTGATAGATAACTTGGGTTGGCTAGCGATTGTGACGCCAGTATTGTTTTTATTAATCGGTTTAGTTTTACAACATGTTAAATGGAAGTTTGGCCAGATGAATACTTTGGTTGGCTTACTAACCGTGACGGTCTCCTTAACTGGTTTGACCTCAGTTTTTTCATTATCCTCAGGTGGGTCTTTAGGCGAATTTGTTTGGGAAAACCTAAGTTCATTAATAACCCCTCCTGGAGCGGTGATTATGCTTTTAGGAGTGCTTTGCGTTGGTTTAGTGGTTTTATTTAACGCCAGTTTAGATCAGATCGGAGCTTTATTTGCGAGTATTTTCAGCAGCTTCAAAAATATACCAGTGCCAAATTTAAGTTTAGGCCGAGGTGGAGATAAGCCTTTCGCAGCTAAAAATGCTCCTCTCAGAGTTTCTGGAGTTGATCCTAATCCAGCAGTCATGCCACCTGCTCGTCCCCGCATGACAGCTCGGGAAGATGCTACAACTGAAACCTTGGTTCAAAATGTTAGTGGTCAAGCCAGGGTTTGGAAATATCCATCTTTTAATCTTTTAACAGAAAAAACTGGTGCTCCAGCTGACCGAGGCGATGTCAAAAAGAATGCCAATATTATTGAAAAGACTCTCGATTCTTTTGGAATTCAAGCTCGGGTAGCTGAGGTTAATGGTGGTCCAGCGGTGACTCAATATGCTTTAGAAATTTCGGCTGGAACTAAGATTATGAAGATTTCTAACCTTCAAAATGATATCGCTTTAGCTTTGGCCACCAGAACCGGAACGGTTCGTATTGAAGCCCCAATTCCAGGTAAATCCTTAGTTGGTATTGAGGTCCCTAACCACTCAGCTGAGGTCGTGACTTTCAAATCAGTTTTAGCATCGGATGAGATGCGTAAGCACAAATCAAAGCTGGCAGTCTGTTTGGGTAAAGATACCGCCTCACACCCAATTATTGTCGATATTGACCGGATGCCTCATTGTTTAATTGCTGGAGCTACTGGCTCTGGAAAATCGATCTTAATTAACTCATTTATTAGTTCTTTAATCTTCAGGAATTCGCCGGATGAGTTAAAGCTTATTTTGGTTGATCCAAAACGGGTCGAGATGAATAGCTATAACGATATTCCGCATCTGTTAACTCCGGTTATTGTTGATCCTGAAAAGATTCTGTCGGCTTTGAAATGGGCGATGGCAGAGATGGATCGCCGCTACAAACTTTTCCAATCAGTCGGAGTTCGAAATATTCAAAGCTATAACGAGATGTCGGGTTTTCAAGCCTTGCCATTTATTGTCATTTTCATCGACGAGTTAGCGGACTTAATGATGTTTGCGCCAGTCGAAGTTGAGGATGCGATTACTCGAATTGCTCAACTTGCTCGGGCAACGGGAATCCATTTAGTTGTTGCTACTCAGCGACCATCGGTTGATGTTATTACTGGTTTAATCAAAGCCAATATTCCTTGTCGAATTGCTTTTAACGTTTCATCGCTTGTTGATTCACGAACGATTATTGATCAGCCGGGTGCTGAAAAGCTGCTTGGTCGTGGAGACATGTTGTATCTGCCACCAGATGCCTCAAAACCAAGTCGTATTCAGGGTGTTTTAGTAACTGATCAAGAGATCCACAATCTGACTGATTATCTGCGTGCAACCGGCATTCCGCCCCAATACAGC
>JBEPVZ010000027.1:0-13721 GCA_041690695.1 Candidatus Daviesbacteria bacterium
AGCGGGAACAACTCGCCTGGCATCTTAATAACCATCTTTTGACAGTCTGCTTCAAAAGCAAAGATGCCGCTATAGAGTCCACCATGAAGTTGGCGAATATTTTGAGCATGTGGATAAAGCTCACTTAAAAGCTGTCTGGTTTTAACGACAATCTCCTCACGGGCACTGTGGTGATCTGACATCTGGCTATTATAATCTTTTTCCTTGCTTTAGGCGTAACCAAGCCTTACAATCCTGGCCATGACTGAAGCCAGTTCGATCCCCCCAGTTTCAGAATGGAACCCGCCAGCTCACCAAATTGCTGGAGCAATTAATTTACATGCTTTGCCCGAAAGTTATTTAAAACAGCTTCCTTATCCTTATTTTGGTAAAGATCTCGTCCACTTTGAACCTTGGTATAAATTAAATGATCCTAATTTGGGCAAAATCATTGCTCGTGATTTTAGAAACTTCAGAGTTCCCTTCCTGCCCGACTTTACCGTTGTAAAAGACGGGGGTCTTATTTCTCAAATCGCCCAGACTAGTCTTTTTGAGAGATTATGGTGTGTCAGACAACTCGGACCATCGGGTGATATTCCAACTCATAATTTTCACTCCCGAGCGGAACATAGCCTCTGGTTAACTTTTCAAGCTTTAGAATCTTTAAATACTCTCTACGAAGAACAGCCAGATCAATTATTTAAAGTTTTGCGGCAAGATTTCAGGACTGCCAATCGTCTTTCTAACGACAAACTATTTGAATATTCAACCAAACTATTTGTGCTTGGAGCGATGTATCATGATGCTGGAACTTACGCTGGCGGAGATACGATTAAACAAGTCATGAGTCACCTTGGCCAACCTAATGCTGAAGAAGATATTTTGGAGAAGTTACTTTTAGCTGATAATCACGCACCTTTTACAAGGCCAATCTTTGCTGATTATCGCCAACAAATTAGTCAACTTTTATCAGATAACAAATTAGATCCAAATACTGATCTCACTTATATTCTAGATTGTATTAACGGTCGATCTAGTTCGCTAATTGGCCGATTTATTAATCCGCCCAAAGAATTTGGTGATGTTTTAGATCTGGATCGAATCGCCTATACCTTAACTGACTGGGCAATCGCGGGGTTAAGTATCAGAGAGGAAGTCCCGATCATTAAGCCAAACAGTTTTGATGCTCAGAGACAAAATCGGCTAATTGAAATCGTCTCAAGAATGTCCAAAACCTTTGAATATCAATCTAATAATTTTTACCGGGGGGAATTACGGCGGGGTATTAATATTGCCTCCTATACAGATATGAGGTTTCCTTGGAATCGACTCTCTCCTGCTCCTGATATTTATCTAACTGAAACTGACCAAATTGCTTATCGTAACCCGGTTAAGATTGCCTCTTTAGCCTATATGCGCAGTGCTGCTTTTACACATTACTACCGTGGCCCTCAAAACTTTTGGTTAGAACAAAACTTAGAACACGCTATCTGCCAGTGGGTTAGTAAAAATGGTGAGTTGCCTGAATGTTTAACTCCTGAAGCCTTATTGTCTTCTACAGACTTAGATCTCTACGAAGGCCTAAATCGGCTGCCTGCCAATGAATCAATCAAGCAACTAGTTGAATACTTCAACTTACTTAGAGCATCCAATAAGATTACTGGCCACCATAATATTGCTTGGAGTTATACCGACCAGCCAGAAAGTGAAAAACATGCACAAATGAGGATTAAAGCCGGTCTAGATACTTTAGTTTTTGACAAGAAGACGAATTCAACGATTACTTTAGAGGAATTTTGTGCTCGATATCCGGATCAACGTATGGTTAGAGCATTCACTCAAGAGAGAGCAACTTACAATGGAAAATATCTCAATCTTTTGAATTAAAACTCAACTTCTTGACTTAAAATCGGCAGAGTAATATCTGAGATTCCTAAATCATCACTAATCTTTTTAGATAAACCATTTCTAGAAACATCCTCACCATGAGTAATAAAAACTTTTTTAACATTTTGAATACTTTTTAGCCAACTCATTAATTGAGCTTGGTCGGCATGAGAGCTCAAAGCTTGAGTGTTATTGACCGTCGCCTTAACATCGACGGGCAAATCATCGATGGTGACCGTCTTACTACCTTCCATCAACTCTCTACCTAAAGTCCCTTCACCCTGGTAACCAACAATTAATAATCGCGTCGAAGGAATTGGCAAATAATTAGCGGCATGCCCGACAATTCGGCCGCCAGACATCATCCCACTGCCGGCAATAATAACTTTTGGACCTGACTTATCAAATAAATCTTCACTTTGCTGGCGGTGCTCGATCAAGCTCAGATTTGGAAATTCGAACGGATTGCCGGACTTCATCTCCTCGTGAATATGTGAATTGAAATTTTGTGGATAATGAGTGTAAACAACTGTCATCCGCTCCGCCATCGGACTATCCAAAAAGACCGGCGTTTGAGCTCTGATTTTGCCTTCC
This sequence comes from Candidatus Daviesbacteria bacterium, assembly GCA_041690695.1. Taxonomy (GTDB): domain Bacteria; phylum Patescibacteriota; class Microgenomatia; order Daviesbacterales; family UBA10151; genus JBEPVZ01. Next base: position 2,461 of record JBEPVZ010000027.1, read on the forward strand.
TTTTTAAGATGCATAATCATATGGAGTAGTTCTTGAGTTCTTTCTAATGAAAAGGCTGGAATAAGTAACGTTCCGCCTGATGTTTCGACGGTATTTATTTCAGATTGAACGACCTCTGCAACGTCACCCTTGGGATGAAGCCGATCACCATAAGTTGATTCGATAACGACGACGTCGCCGCGCTCAAAAGTCTCAGTGGCTTTCTCAAGAGGCTCGGGAGAATTACCTAAATCTCCACTAAAAATAATTCTGCGGATTTCCGAACTTGGATTCTTGTCTTCAATCTCCAGACTAGCTGATCCTAAAATATGGCCCGCATCTCTCATCGAAATCGTAAAATCACCGACCTCAAAAGGCTTGTGGTAATCAACAGTTTTAGATTTAGAAAGGGTTTTTTCAACTAAATCTTTACCAAATAAAACGGGTTTACCATCGGATTTGGCAATTTTGGCAGTATCAAAGAGTGAGATCTCAGTTAAATCTCGAGTTGATGGAGTCATCCAGATATCACCTTCAAACCCGCCTGTTAAAATAATTGGCAAGCGACCACAATGATCAAGGTGAGCGTGGGTTAAAACTGCCCCCGCTAATTTACTGGTGTCATAATCGTAAGGAAGATAATTTAGCTTTTCAATCTCCGGCAACCCCTGAAACATCCCCAAGTCAATTAAAATTGATTTACCAGACCCGGAAGTCAGAATATATGATGAACCGGTCACAATACCAGAAGACGCACCCAAGAATTTTATTTTCACTAAGCTAACTTTACCCTATCGAAAAAGTGGACGCAATTAACTCTTTAAAATGCTCAAAAAAGCTTCTTGAGGGATCTCAACTCGCCCGACCATCTTCATTTTTTGCTTACCCTTTTTCTGTTTATCTAAGAGCTTATCTTTGCGAGTCCGATCTCCACCATACAATTTAGCCGTGACATCTTTTCTAAATGATGAGACCGACTCTCGAGCAATAACTTTTCCACCAATTGTCGCCTGAATCGCAATTTCAAAGTTCTGACGAGGTAAAACCTCTTTTAACTTTTCAGTCATTCGTCGTCCAACGCTCTCAGCCTTAGGCCGATAAACGATCGAAGCCAATGCATCGACCTTTTCACCTGATACCATGATATCGACCCTGACTGCATCAACCGGTCGGAACTCTAAAAATTCCCAATCAAGCGAAGCAAAGCCTGACGAGACTGATTTCAACTTGTCATAAAAATCGGTAATCATCTCTGCCAGTGGCATCTCATACGCTAGTTCAACCTGGGTGCTAAAGTGTTGCATATTAGTAAACTTACCTCGGCGATCTTGAATCAGATCCATGATTGCTCCCAAATAATCTTGAGGGGTAAAGATCTTGAGAGTTACCCAGGGCTCTTTTAAATCTTTAGCCATTGGCCCGTCTTCAAGTTCGGCTGGATTAGTTAATGGTTCTCCACCAATTAAATACTCTACCGATGGAGCCGTCGCCAATAAATTGACATTAAATTCCCCCGCCAACCGCTCCTGCACCACCTCGGCATGAAGCAGTCCCAGGAAACCACATCGGAAGCCTGAACCCAAAGCGGTTGAGGTTTCCGGAACATACGAAAAAGCAGGATCATTTAATTTAAATTTGGACAAAGCCTCTTTAAGCTCAAAATATTCTGACGTATCGATCGGATAAAGCCCGACATAAACCATCGGCTTAACTTCCCGATAACCTGGCAAAGGTTCGACAGTTAAATCCGTACTGATCGTATCACCAACTCGAACTTGATCAGCCTGTTTAATACCGGTCGCAATATAACCGATCTCACCAGCTGTTAGTTTACTAGTCGGATTAAGGCCCGGACTAAAATAACCCACTTCCAGGATTTGGCCAGTAGCTTTAGTGCCAATAAAATTAATCGGCGATTGGAGCTCGCCAGTTTGACCATCAACAATTCGGACACCAGCTACAACCCCTTTGTAAGCATCAAAAAAAGAGTCAAAAATCAGAGCCTTAAGTGGCTTCTCAGTGTTAATCACTGGAGCTGGCACTCGCTCAATAATAGCTTTTAATATTTCTGGAACACCCAAGCCACTTTTCCCGGAAGCTAGAATAATTTCTGATCTTAAAAAGCCAAAGCTATCTTCAAGTTGCTGAGAAACTTTTTCTACATCTGAATTGGGTAGGTCAACCTTATTGACGACTGGGATCAGAGTTAAATTTTGCTCAAGGGCCGCTAAGCCATGAGCCAATGTTTGAGCTTGAATACCTTGAGTGGCATCGACCAAAAGGATAGCACCTTCGACTGCCGCCAAAGAACGCGACACTTCATATGAGAAGTCGACATGTCCGGGAGTATCGATCAAGTTTAAAATATAATCAGTGCCCTCGTAGTGATATTCAAGTCGGACTGGCGCTAGTTTGATAGTAATTCCCCGTTCCCGCTCTAAAGCTAGGCTGTCCAAAAGTTGGGGGCGCATCTTATCTGGAGCAATGTTATGACAGATCTCTAAAAACCGGTCGGCCAAAGTTGATTTACCATGGTCAACGTGGGCAATAATTGAAAAGTTCCGAATGTTCATGTGGGTATTTTAACTTATTCCCAAGGAATTAGCATTTTATGCAATCTTTTTTAACCAGCTCCCAAACTCCAACCAAACTGAATAATCTCCAGGAATCCGAGTCCCTTCCATCTGAACCTCGGCAATTGATTTGCCATTTGGGACCATAGTTATAACTTCCTCAGAAGGCAAACCAACCCCAGCATACTCTTCTAAAAACTCGCCTTTGGTTTGGTGTTTAAATAATTTAGTCTGATCTTTATCAACGTAGCAAATCGCCTCTTTAAAAATTACTTCCTTATTTTCATAAGGCTTCATTAAGTTTAAAAAGTCCTCATTAGTCAGCCATTCATTCATATATTTCATTAACGGGCCCGGAAAACCGCGCAGTGAAGTAATAAACCAACCGGCATCATAAATAAAGACTGGATGTCCTAACTTTTCAAAAGCTTGTTTAGCCAAACTCATCACAACCTCTTCAATCGAATCTGATTGAGGCTCAATTAGATCAATTTTTTTAGTTTCAAAATGAATACTCATTGGCCTAAGCACTCGCTCAGCTAATTCAACTTTCTTAGGATCTTCGGTTGGGTAATAAAGCATAAATTAAAGAGCCCGGGTATCTTCAACCATCTCTTTGGTTTTAAGACTAAATTGGAGCCGATAAATGCGCTTTAAGTAACCAGAGAAAGACGATAGCTCTTCAATCTTAAATAACCAGATAAATAGCAGATAAATTGTAACCCCCAAGAACGAAGCGATACCTGTTAGTAATAATAAATTAACAGTTTTGGTAGTATCAAAAACGAGCTGATCTAAAGCTTTAATCGGTAAATAAAGTGCAAAGGCCGATAAAACCGATGCTAAAATCATCTTTCCGGCTGGATAAAGTAGATTCTGGCGATTAAAACCACCAATCTGTCGATTTAAAAAGAAGAGCAATAAAATTATCGATAAGTTGCTTGAAATAGCATAGGAAAGTCCGAGTGTCCACAAATCCAAATGGAAGACAACAATAAATAACAAGCTCAAAATAACGTTCACCAACACGGTTATAAAAGAAACAATAACTGGCGTCTTAGTATCTTTCAAGGCATAAAATCCACGAACTAAAAGCAGAGTGGCTGATTGACCAACCAAACCTAACGATAAAAAGGCCAAGGTTCGGCCGGTTAAAACAGTATCGAGCCAACTAAATTGAGAAGCCCCAAAAACTAGCCTGACAATCGGAATTCGGAGAACCACTAAAAAGACCATCGCTGGGAGGGTTAAAAATAAGATCTGGTGAAAAGTCGTTAAGATTGTGCCTCGAAAAAGCTGCGGCTCGTTAGTAGCTTTTTCTCGCGATAAAATTGGCAAGGCCGCTTGAGCAATGGTTGCCCCAAATAATCCGATTGGCACAGCCTGCAAATGAGAGGCAAAAGTAAATAAAGTTACTGAAGAAACAGAGATCAAAGATGCTAAAGCAATACTCACCACATCGTTTAACTGCTCAGCTACCAATCCTAAGTTTCTAAGACTCATTAATTTGACGACATCCCGGACCCCTTGATTAAGCCAGTTTAAAGATAATTTATATTTAAATCCCAGCGCGGAAACTTGAGGAAATTGAATCAAGGCGTGTAAAAAAGCTCCTAAAATAACTCCCAGGCCAGTACCCATAATCCCAAGCCACGGAGACAAAACCACGATTCCAAAAATAATCCCAACGTTGTAAAAGACAGGCGCAAGCGATGGAATAATAAACCGCTGGTAAGATTGACTAATTCCAACAAAGAACGATCCGACGACCAGTAAAAACTGACCAATTAAAATTAATCGAGATAATTGATCGGTCATAATCTTATCCTGACCCGTAAAGCCCGGGATAATTAAACTGTTGAGTGGACTAATAAAGATAAAGGCTAAAATTGCGACCAGTCCAAATAAAACTAGCGATAAATTTAAAATATTATTTGCAAAGTCAAAAGCTTCTTTATCACCTTGACGATGAAGTAACTCAGTAAAAATTGGAATAAAAGCGACCGATAAAGCTCCAAAAATTAATAGTTGGAAGAGTAAATCTGGCAATTTAAAAGCCGCAAAGAATAAAGCGGCTTGGCTTGAATCAAAGTTATGAACCATTAGCCGGTCGCGAATCAAACCTAAAAAACGAGACGCAAAAACCGTGATCATTAAAATTGTGGCTCCCGAAAGAATTGAATTCTGCTTTGATCCTAGGAGTAAAAAGAGTGATTTTGCGGATTTTTCCATGGCTTTATAGTTACAATTATCGATTTAGTACGCCTAATTTACAATGACCTTGCATACTACAGGATGTCTATGATAACATTTGATGCTGTTATGCCGATAATTAAATCCGCGAAGAAAAAACTTCGCCAAGATAAAAAACGAACTAGTCGTAATTTAAAAATTAAACTTAATATAAAAAACCTTTTAAAGCAGGCCAGACGCCAGGCAACTCCGGAAAAGATCCAAAGTGTCAGTAGTGCCTTAGATAAAGCGGTCAAAACTAAGTTCATCCATAAAAATAAGGCTGCTCGATTGAAAAGCCGATTAGCTAAACTTGATCCATCTACGAACATCGCTACTAAAACAACTGCTAAAAAAACTACATCCAAGCCTAAATCCAAAACTTCTCGAAAATAATTCTTAGATCTAGACGAGACCTTCAAACTGGTTTAAACTAAAGGTAGTAACTAAAATTCTACTATGCCCGAACCTGCCTCAAAGTTAAAAATTCATCTTAATCTCCTTCACCCTCAAGGTATTCCCGTCCCTGTAACAGTTAAGATGCTTAAATGGCTTCTCTCCTACGGACGTTTTTTTGCTATCGGAGTTGAAATATTTGTGGTCGCGATGTTTATCTTTCGTTTTAAACTTGATGCCGAATTAGCCGACACTCAAAAAAAGATTAATGAACAGATCCCTTTTATTGAAAATCTAAACTCTGACGTCGCTAAACTAGCCCAGGTCCAAAATAAATTAAAAATTGTTAATAAAAATATTAACAATAATGTCGACTGGCAAAATCTGATGACCAAACTAGCCAGCGAAACCCCAAATGGAGTGACATTAACGAGCTTAAGCCTTGACCATTCCGAAGAAGCTCCAGTCGTTCAATTGAAAATGCTAGGTGAAGCAACTTCGAATAACGATCTCGCCATCTTTTTAAACGGCTTAAAACAAGACTCAACTTTTCAAAATATTGAGCTGACAAATATTGGCTATAACGAGGGTAAATTAACTTTTACAATTACGGGAGGAACTAAATGAACCCTAAATACTCTCGTTATTACACCTTTGTTAAACCGATTTTCCAAAATTCAACTGTTAAAACTTACAACAGTTTTGCTTTAAGCTTGATAATTATTACTATTTTCTCTCTGTTTGCGATTAAGCCAACGTTAAAAACGATTGCAACTCTCCAAAAACAGATTGAGCAACAAACTAAAGTTCTTGATCAATTAAATGCCAAGGCCAGAACTGTTTCCCAAGCTAAAAGTAATTTAGATAGTATGTCAGATGCTGATAAAGCCAAGCTAGAAGCACTTTTACCAAGCCAGACTGATCCGGTTGGACTAGCTAAGAATATGGTTCAATGGGCCAACCAATACACAGCCTCAATTTCAGCCATGGAGCTACAAAATGCACCTCTTGTCGGTGAGCCTCAAACAGGCAGTAGTTCAGCTGATCTGGCAGAACTACCCTTTACTTTCAATATTAGTGGGAGCTATCCAAATATGGTCTCGACTTTAAGTGCTTTTAATAGCTCCAGTCGTTTACTCTATTTAAATACTATTTTGATGAGTCAAGAGTCAGATCAAGGCATCACAGTAGCAATTGATGGAAAAACTTATTTTCTAAAATAAACTATGACTAAAAACGAATTTATCTTAATGTTAATTGCGACCTTTATTGCCTCAGTAATTTGGGTTGGAGCGGATATTTATCACGCCCGCGCTCAAGTCACAATCTCCTCAGATCTCCAAAAAGCTTTAGAGCCGGTTGATCCAACTTTAGATCTGAGCGCTTTAAATAAAATTAGCACTCCACCACCCGTAGCAACTCCTTCCGCAACTGCCAAGCCGACTGCCACACCACGGCCAACCCCGTTGCCGTCTTTAATTCCTCTCGCTACGCCGGACGTAACATCAAGTTCCGCCAGTCCTAGCCCATGAGAATTCCAACATTATTTGGCGTGGCATTAATTGTCATTGCTATAGTAATAGGTGTCTTTTTCTTCAGTCAAAAAAATTTATCAAAGCCGACCACAAACATAAATCCGGCTGAGGTCCAAGTTGTTAATTTATCCGACACCCAAGCCAGTGTTGTTTGGACAACTGATCAACCCAGTCTAGGTACTATTTTATTTAGCAAAGATAACTCTTTAAACCAAACTGCTAGCGATATTCGCGATCAAACTGGATCCTCTCAAAAACATCTGACTCATTTCGTAACGTTAACTAATTTAGTAGCTAATACCAGTTACAGCTTTAAGATTAAAAATGACTCGACAACTTATCCCGATCAAGCTCTTCAATTTAAGACAACGGCCAAAGGCCAATCTTCAAACCTAAATCCGCCCTTAATTGGAGTCGTCTTAGATACCGATTTAAAACCGGTTAATGAAGCCATTGTCTTTTTAGAAGGTCCAAATAACATTAATCTGGCGACCTTAACAACAACTGCTGGTAATTTTATTCTGCCTTTAGTCAACCTCACATTAACCCAGCCTACTGAGGCTAATTTAGTTGTTTATCAACCTGGTTTAAAATCCCAAATTAAAGTAATTTTGCCCTCTCAAAGTCCATTACCAGAAATTATTCTCGGACAAGATAGCGACTTTACGGTTAAATTAGCAACGGACTCAACCAGCTCCGCTGCCAGTGCGAGTGCGACTCCGGCACCAAACTACGACTTAAATGGTGATGGAAAAATTAATAGCTTTGATCGAGGAATTATCTCGAGTTTAATTGGTAGAAAAGTTGGCGATAAAACTTTTAATAAAAAGGCCGATTTAAATGACGATGGGTTAATTAGCAAAGCCGATCTAGATTTGTTAAATAAACAGATTAAATAGCCATAAACTCTTCAACCAACAGATGGAGTGCTAATTTTTCGTCGGTTAATCCAGACTTAATCTTAAAATCAGTCTCAATCGTTTTTCGGTAAAACTCCTTAACTTTTTCTAAGGGGAAATTTTGGGATTGTTTGGCTAAACTTTTTTTAACAAAATCTGAGGCATTTTTGGGAGGCAGAATTAATCTTCTTAAAGAATAAAAGATCATTGTTAATAAGTATTGAGTCCCATAAGTTTGAGTTAGTTTATCAAGCTCACTAAAGGCTCTTTCGTTCCCTTCCATCAGATGGTTTAAAAACGGAAAAACTGATTCTTCTTTGGATTCGTCTAAAGTTATAACTTGAGCTCTTTGACTAAGCGCATATTTTAAAATTTCAGATTGGGGAGGCAAAGGTTTAGAAAAAACCAGGGCTAATGTTAGATCAGGGCCGTCGAGACTCTTTAATTCGGTTTCAGAAACTTTAAAGTAGTCCCTCAAAATTGCCAATCTTTGTTCTGAAAATAGCGATGGCGTCGCAACACTTAACGTGGCCTCAGCCCAGGTCTGATCTTTAGCATGAACCTCGATAATGCTCATCAGATCAAAGTTTTTCTTAAGATTATTAACCGCGTTTCCAGAGGAAACCGGAGCATTCCCAGAAATTATGACCAGATTCATTTTGGAGAAGCAGACATAGTTGCTTGATTCATTAACGTTTGATTAACAAAGTCTGCTACCCCTTTAAAATTATTATTTTCTGGAACTAAAACCCACGCTCCACCATAGTCGCCCAGCGGTGGATGAATAAATACTGACTGATTCTGGCCTAAATCCCCAAGCACAACACTCTCAACCTTGGTATTATCTTTGGCTAATGAATATATAGGAAGAAAATCTGTGCTTGGAATATCCGTTTGAACGCTTTGACCAAAAGTATTAATTAAGCTCGATAATTTTTGAGGATTAAATAAGGTTTGGAGAGATAAAGCTTTTTGTCTAAAGGCTTGGATAACTAACTGCTGTCTTTTTGATCTAGCAAAATCTGAACCCTCTCCATTATCACCATGCCGCGATCTGACAAACTTTAAAGCCGTCGTCCCGTCCATATGAGTTAGACCAGCATTAAAATGAAGATGCTCATACCGACAAGCAAAATCGGCGTCATCAGTCGCAACCTTACCCGATGAGTCAACTAAAACGTTATTAACCCCCGGTTTGACTCCTAATATTGAGGCGTCACTACTTGAAACATCAACCTGTTGTTCCGTCAAACCACAAACATCCGTCTCTTTACCCGTAATCGGATAGAGGGTATCGTCAAAAGACTTTTCGACTTGGACGTCAACTCCACCAACTTGGTCAATAGCTTGAGAAAAACCATCAAAATTAATCACCACTCCATAAGGGATTTGCAAACCCAATAATTTACCAATATGATCTTCAGCGTATTTTAAACCACTGCCATCTTTAGCCCCGATCTCATATAAGGCATTAATCTTTTCCTTAGCGGTATCTATCCATAAATCACGTGGAATCGAAAAATAAACCGCTTGATGATTAGCTAAATCGTATGAGGCCACAATTATTGAATCAGTTAAAAGAGCCCCCGCATGATTCCCGCCGGCATTGCCCAGAAGTAACAAGTTCACCCGACCATTGGTTGATTGAAGACTGTTTTTATTAGCTAGCCCAAACTTAAAAGCTGAGTTTGAAGAACTTAAAGTTGACCAAGCAAAGAAGATCGCTAGAATAATACCGACGCCGAGCAACAAATTTCGAACCCGTAGACTAAATTTACTTCTTGATAGCTTTGTTTTTTTCAACTCTTCGGGTTGATGTTTTGGAGGAGAATTTAAATCAAGCTTGCGCAGTTTAGAGTCCATAGGCCGATTCAACTATTTTAACGAATTCCTTTGCATCTAAGGAAGCTCCCCCAATTAATAATCCGGACAGTGATTCCTCTTTCATAAAACTTTGTGAGTTTTTAGAAGTAACACTTCCACCGTAAAGGACTTCGAGATCGGAATGGCCTTTCTTGACTTGAGCGGCAACTTGAGCCGCATCTTCCGGCGTATCTGGATGACCAGAACCGATAGCTTCAACTGGTTCAAAAGCCACCAACTTACAATCGACCGGGATTGGGGTATCAGGCCCTTGAATACAAACTAAAGGTTGTATACTCGCAGTTAAAGCTTGCTTAACCTTTTTTGCGACCGTGGTATCAGTTTCTCCAAAATTTTGACGACGTTCAGAATGGCCTAAAATTGCTAGATCAGCAATACCGGTTAGTTCTACCGCCGATTCTTCACCAGTATATGGTCCTTCTGAGAATGGTGATAAATCCTGAGAACCAACTAAGATCGGATAATTACCGACTAGCACTGCTCTTTTAACCTCTTCTAAACAGACAAACGAAGGACAAACCACAACTTTAATATTGTCGCGCCGCTCAAGTTTAGGACCGACCAGATTTACCCACTCGAGGGCCTCTTGAATATTTTTATGACTTTTCCAATTGGCAATTATCCAAAGTTGTTTTGGCATGAGTATTAGTATTATGGGAGATTTTAATTAAAAGTTCAAAGTGTAAAATTAAATAGGAACTAGGACGTGTTTTTCCTAGATCTACTAGCCTTTAATAAGCTTAATTAGCTCCGCTTTAGGAGTAATTCCAACTTTTCGGCCAACTTCCTTATCCTCTTTCATCACAATATAAGTTGGGATACCCATGACGCCAAACTTTGAAGACCTATCTTCTGGATCCTCATCGACATTAATTCGAACTACTTCAAGTTCTTTACCGAGCTCTTTTTCAATCTCTTCTAAAACGGGATTCATTAACCGACAAGGTCCACACCAAGGAGCCCAAAAATCAAGCAGCTTTACCATAGGACGATTATATTAACACGCTTTGTAAATAATGTTAAGATAGGGCAATTCATGCCCGACTTACTAACTGGTTTAAATGAGATTCAACAACAAGCCGTTAAAGCTACCGAGGGCCCAGTCTTAATTTTAGCTGGAGCAGGCTCAGGCAAAACTCGCGTTTTAACTCATCGAGTCGCTTATTTAATTGCCGAAAAAAGTGTTCCGGCTGGAAACATTTTAACTGTCACCTTCACCAATAAAGCCGCCGGAGAGATGAAGGAGAGAATCATGGCCTTGATAGATTCTTCGCAAGCAGAAACACCGGTGATGGGAACCTTCCATTCTATTTGCGCTCGAATACTCAGACGAGAAGGTCACAATATCGGTCTGACACCAGGCTTTAGTATTTATGATGAATCGGATGCCATCGAAGCCGTCAAAGAAGCCATGGCTATTCTACATATTCCTACTCAAAAAACTTCACCAGGCGCAGTCAGGCATCTCATTTCAGGCGCTAAAAATGAACTTATTCCGGCTCTTGAGTACGCTCGTTATGCTGAAGGTTACTTTCAAGAAACAGCCGCCAAAGTTTATATCGAATATGAAAAGATATTAAGACGCAACCAAGCTTTAGATTTTGATGATTTACTGATGGAAACTATTCGATTATTTCGAGAAGTTGATCAGATCCTCAAATTTTACCAGAATACTTTTCGCTACATCTTAGTTGATGAGTACCAAGATACCAATGCCGCTCAATATCAGTTAATTAAGATGCTGGCGGCCCGGAATCGTAATC
>JBEPVZ010000028.1:0-13289 GCA_041690695.1 Candidatus Daviesbacteria bacterium
AGGAGGCCGTCTCGTGGGCTCGGAGTTGTGTATAATAGACAGGGGTGAATGGGGAAGAGGTCAAAAATTATGAATGTATCCAGGGGATTGAACAAGAAGTCTTGAAAACTATTCAAATATTCTCAACCGATAAACAAAAATAATTTTAAAATCACTCCTCTACTCTCTCGTTCCAGTGTATCCATACACCTCTAAGTACAAAAATTAACTGCTTGACGAATCGAAAATGACAGTTATAATAAGTTTATTCGAATGAAGAAATCCGCTGACTTAACCCCAAATTCTGACTCTCCTACAGATCCCAAAAAGATAGCTATCTTGGCAGCGATGCAACAGATCCAAAAGCAATATGGCACTGGTTCTATCATGAAGCTCGGCGAAAGAGCTGAGCGGATGTTGACTGAAATTATTCCCACTGGCTCTATCGCACTGGATTTAGCCCTAGGAGTTGGGGGTTTACCAAAAGGTCGGGTTATTGAAATTTATGGACCAGAGGCTTCGGGAAAAACTACTCTGACGTTACACGTTATTGCTGAAGCTCAAAAAAAAGGTGGCACTGCGGCGTTTATTGATGCTGAGCATGCCCTTGATCCTCAAAGAGCTCAAAATATCGGTGTTAATTTAGATGAGTTGCTAATCTCTCAACCTGATACTGGTGAGCAAGCTTTAGAGATTGCTGAGACGTTAATCCGCTCCGGTGGAATTGATGTTATCGTTATTGATTCGGTGGCAGCACTCGTTCCAAAAGCCGAAATTGAAGGTGAGATGGGTGATGCGGTTATGGGTATGCAAGCGCGGTTAATGTCACAAGCGTTAAGAAAACTGACTGGCGCAATCTCCTCAACCAATACGGTTGTGATCTTTACTAATCAGCTCCGTCAAAAGATTGGAGTGATGTTTGGGAATCCTGAGACGACGACTGGTGGAATGGCGCTTAAGTTCTATGCTTCTGTCCGTTTAGATATTAGAAAAATTGAAAATATTAAATCAGGTGATAAAGTTATCGGTTCTCGTCACCGGGTTAAGGTTGTTAAAAATAAGGTCGCTCCCCCATTCCGAATGGCCGAGTTTGATATGGATGAAAATGGAGTTTCACATGAAGGTGAGTTACTCGATGTTGGTATCGAACTGGAAGTTATTACCAAATCAGGAGCATTTTTACGTTGGCATGAAACTATGCTAGGTCAGGGCCGCCAGGCCGCCAGTACTTATCTAAAGGAAAATCCTAAAGAATCACAAGCTTTAGAGAAAGAGATTCGTGATGCTTGGGAAAAGAGCCGGACGGGGACAGGCAAACAAGAGATGGTGGTTGGGGCCGAGGAAGAAGACGGTGAAGGTTCATCTGAAGAAGTTACCGCCCAATAAGATCTCCTAATTACTAAACATGCCCACGATTACGTCTGTCGAACTTCAGAAAACTTCTCGTTCAAACCTACCTAGATATAATATTTTTCTTGATGGAAAGTTTGCCTTTGGGGTAGACGAGGACTTAGTTGTTAATCGCCGACTAGTTCAAGGTAAAACTTTAACCGAGTCAGAGATTGATCAAATTCTAGAGGAATCAGAAGTCGGTAAGATGATGGGTCTAATGTATTCGCTATTTAGTGTTCGTCAGCGAACTGAGCAAGAAGTTCGGAAGTATTTTAAGCTCCGCAATTTTAAGTCCAAAATCCTAGATAAAAACTCAGTTACTGATCAATCAGTTGATTTATTAATCTCTCAACTTAAACAAAAAGGTTTGTTAAACGATTTAGAATTTGCTAAATCTTGGGTCGAAGCCCGGCGTCGATCTAAACAAAAAGGTGCGATTGCTTTAAAATCTGAACTAATCCAAAAGGGGATTGATCGAGAGATTATTGAGCAAGTTTTGAGTGTTGAAGTTGATGAAGAAGCCTTAGCGCTTGAATCAATTCAAAAAAAATTAGACAGTTTTTCAAAATATGATAAGTTAACTTTTAAGAAAAAAGTTTTTGATTATTTAATGAGGCGAGGATTTGATTATTCAACTATTCAAAAAGTTTGGGCAACAATCGATAAATCAGATTACTAAACTCGACTTTACTAGACATTTATAAACCACCCGGTATAATCAATCCTTAGTATGGATTTAAAGCTTCATCCAATTCAATCAAAAATATTAGTAAATTTGTTATTCCAACCCGAATCCAGATTTACTGATTTAAATACTGAAGGGGTAACTTCTGACCATTTTAATTTTCATATTCAAAGGTTAATCGATGCCGAACTAATTATTAAAAATGATAACGATTTATATGAGTTAACTGCTAAGGGTAAAGAGTTCGCAAATCGGTTCGATGACGTTGCTGGAGAGGTTGAGAAACAACCTAAAGTTAGTATCGTTATTTTAGGTCGTAAAGGAGAGGGTAAAGATAGATATTACCTCATTCAAAAAAGACTAAAGCATCCTTTCTATGGCTATATGGGATTAATAACCGGAAAAATACGCTTTGGTGAAACTATTTCTGAATCAGCTGCGAGAGAGTTAAGAGAAGAGGCTGGTCTTTCTGCGACATTAAATCTAAAAGGGATTGAACATAAGATGGATTATTCTGACAGTGGCCAAATTTTAGATGATAAGATCTTCTTTATTTTTGAAGCTACAAATATCAAAGGAACCTTAATTGAAGAATTTAAAGGTGGTGAAAATATTTGGATTAAAGAATCAGAGATACCAGCTCTTGAAAATCTATTTGAAGATGTTCTAGAAATCCTAGAGACCGTTAAGTCTAATAAATTTAATTTTATAGAAAATAAATTCCAGGTTAAAAAGTTTTAAATGGTTGCAGAAATCGTGTAAACAAGTTAAAATAGTCACCAAGGAAATTAAAAAGAATTATTTTAATTTTGATGTTTACAAAATTTTAGATTACAAGATAAATAAATTCTGTCTTTAGCCCAGTTAAGCTGGGATTTCCTGAATAAATTATAAATATGCAAAGAAGTTTTGGATCAAGACCCTTATCTGAAGATGAAGTACAAACTAGTGAACCCGTTACTCAATCACCAGTTTCTTTAACCAGCAAAGTAGCCGAACTGGCTAAGCGCGAGGGTATTTTAGAAGAACGTGAGCGGATTATTGCTGAGCGTTTAAAAGCCGCCGATACTCATTTTACAGCTGTTGAAAAAAATCGCAAAGATTTAATTGAAAAACTTGAAAAAGTTTCGAAGATGTCTCCAGATGAGGCTCAAAAAGTTTTACTTGAGCAGGTGGATAAAGATTTAGCCGTTGAGATTTCAAAGCGAATTAAACAAGCCGAAGATACTATCAAACTCCAAGCTGACGAAAAGGCTAAAGAGATCTTAGCTGAAGCGATGTTGCACGGTGTTACTGATTATATTTCTGAATTCACAACTTCCCAAGTTAAATTGCCAGACGAAGAGATGAAAGGTCGAATTATCGGAAAAGAAGGCCGTAATATTCGAACTCTTGAGCAAGCCACCGGTGTTGATATCGAAATGGATGATGAAAATCCAAATACGCTAACTCTGTCTTCGTTTGATCCAATTCGTCGAGAAGTTGCGAAAGTTTCGCTTGAGAGATTAATGCATGATGGCCGAATTCAACCCCAACGAATCGAAGAAGTTGTTGCCAAAACCCAAGAAGACGTTGAAAAGTTAATCTGCCAGGCTGGCGAAAAACTTTGCCAAGATGCTGGTGTTTTTAACTTGCCAGCTGAGGTGATGTGTTTACTCGGTCGATTTAAATATCGATATTCATATGGCCAAAATATGATTCAGCATACTTTAGAAGAAGTTCAAATTGGTGTTGCTTTAGCTCAATCAATTGGGGCCGATGTTAACGTTGTTCGACTTGGGTGTTTATTGCATGATGTGGGTAAAATTTTAACTGATTGGGAAGAAGGTACGCATGTTGAACGCGGTGTTCAGATGGCCAAAAAGTATAGCCTTCCGGAAAAAGTTATTAATGCCATTTCCGAGCATCATGAAGATACTCCCTTCACCGCTGTTGAATCCGTCTTAGTTTATATTGCTGACGTTATCTCAGGTGGTCGACCAGGAGCTCGCCATGAGAATGTTCAGGATTATATTAAACGACTTGAAGATATTGAAAAGATTGCAATGTCATTCCCTGAAGTTGAAAAAGCTTTTGCAGTTGCAGCTGGTCGAGAAGTTCGAGTTATTGTTACTCCAGACCGAATTTCTGATGATGAGTTACCAAAATTAGTTCGTGATATGGGAGAGCGAATTCAAAAAGAGGTTATGGTGCCTGGTGCTGTTAAGATTACGGCCATTCGTGAAACTCGTTTTACAGATTCCTTTTTAACCTCGGGACTGAGCTCTTAACTCTCTTTACAAGTTAGGCCGTTTAGGCTATAGTAGCAGTTGAAAATGACTAAGAATCAACTGATCGAAAAAGTTGCTAAGAAATCATCTTTAACAAAGCGGGCTGCGGCCGATGCCGTTAATGCTGTCTTTGGAATTATCTCAGAAAATTTAACTCGAGGAGAGAAAACAATCATTACTGGCTTTGGAACCTTCTTAGTTCGTAATCGAGCGGCTCGTCGTGGTCGAAATCCTCAAACTGGTGATGCCATTCAGATTCCAGGTAAAAAACTCCCTAGTTTTGCAGCTGGTAAAACTATAAAACGTAAGGTTAAATAATTTTCTCCATTTTTAGTCTCAATTTAAAATTTTCATTAATTTGACAGGAACTCTCTTTTGAAAACTGTAAATTAAGACGTTGAAAGTTGATTAGAAATTGCTAATTTCGTCCGAGGGCGTTACTATGGAATTATGTCCAAGCCTCAAGAAGACCGGATGGTTGATCTACCGGATAAGCTGATTATTGAATTATTAACTGATTCTGAGATTAGAATGGTTAAACAACGGTTATTAATTATTTATCTACTTGAAGAAGGCTTATCGATTCGGGCGATTGCAGATCAAGCAAAGGTTGGAACGGACACTGTTGTTCGGGTTATTCGTCGGCTTGAAGACAATCCCAGTATTCGAAAATTTTTGAAAGATCATCAATCCGCTTCATCATCCAAATGGATTTTTGGCCAAGTTAAAGTCGAAGAATAATAAATCCAAGTTCCGTGGTAGGGCAATACCAATTAACCAAGGGTAAATAGCAATAAATCCGCCTAAAAATAAGGCCAAAATAAAGATTAAAGTATTTCTATTTTTTAGAGTTATTAATGGCGATAAACTGTACGCTAGAATCATTGATAAAAAAGGTACGCTCGGGCTGTAGTGGTATAAAAACATAATCCGAGGAGAAAAGGCCCAAGGTAACCAAAAGATAAAGAAACAGAGCAATGGAATGAGTAAAGCTTTAGTGTGTTTGGTTAGAAATTGATAAAGACCAATTAAAACCGCCATAATTCCGGCCGAAAAAACTACCGGGTTACCGCTGGCAAAAATATTAGCCATCTTTGTGCCCTGGTAATCAACAAAGTACCAAACAGGATAAAGGCTAAGTGGCCAACTCCACCACGGAGAAGAGTAATCATGGTGAGCTTTTAAATTGGTGTGATACCACCACATCTGCTCTTGAAGTTGAACAAATTGTGAAAAAGTATGACCAAGCCAGAAAAAAGGCAGATAAGAGATTAGGTAAACAACTAAAGGCATTGATAAAAAGTAACAAATGTTTTTGATATCGTTTAGTCGGATAATCGGTCCTTTATCTGGGTTTCTCCAATTGAGATCTTTTATGAGCAAGAATAGATAGATCGCTATCATATAAATTGCCGACCATTTACTTGCTAGCGCCAGTCCGTAGACAATCGCCGCCAACGCATATTTATGCTTAAGAAATAAATATAGACTAAGTAAAGTAAAGGCGACTACATAAATATCGTTCATGCCCGTTCGTGATTGGACAAAATTTAAACCATCAATTGAAAAGATAAAGGCGGCAATAAGGGCAATCGCCTCACGCTTAAAAAGAATTTTAGTTATTAAATATACCCAAAAAATAGCTAAAACCCCCATTAGTACGCCGGGTATCCGCCACGCCCAAGCGTCCGTAGAATGCAGTATCCACATTGACCCCGCCATAATTTCTTTAGCTACTGGTGGATGTGTCCATTCATAGGCTACACCGGGTGGAGGAGTTGTCCACCATTCCCAGGCTTCTTTGGAGCCTTTTAAATACTCTTTTGCCGTAAAAGCGTGGTAAACCTCATCAAAAACATATTTATTTGGATACCATATCTGATTGACTCGAGTTAAAAAGGCGAATAATAAAATTAAGGCTAGAATTAGCTTTGGGCGGCTAAGTAGTTTTTCGAGCATGGTTTGATTTTATAACTAAAGCGCTTATAAATACAAAGATTAAGGTTGAAATTTGGGCTAATAACCGTGCTTGATCAGATAAAAATTGATATATAGGGCTAAAATAAGGACTGCTTAATATATGTAGATAAAAATAATTATAGTAAATATAAACGTAATAAAGATTTAAGAAATGGAGTATCGATAAAGTAAAAGTTAAACCTAATAACCATTTATTTTTAGATTCAATTGCCCAAATAATTAATAAAACTAAACTGGGATATAAATACCTTTCATGAACGCGGGTTGGCAGGAAATAAAAAGCTAAGCTAATCAAGGCTGCGATTGCCCAGATAGATGCTTTCTTTTTAAGTGAAATTAAGCCAATAATTATTAAATAAACTAGAAAAAGAATCATTCCCCATCCCTGATAGGAGATGTTCATCCAGCTGACTTTGTCACTAATCCAAAAGCCAACCAGCCCTCCCCAAAAGTTATAAGCAAACATCGAATCGTATGGATAATCGTTAACCATATTAATAAAAAGACTAAAGATGTTTTGGCCATGTGATGGCAGGAAAAAAGGTAGAGATAAAATTAAGATAACGCTTAAGCCTGAAATGATGATTTTAGAAAGATTTTTTATTTGAAAGTTTCTCAATAGAAAAACTAAAATAATAGGTCCCAGAATAATGGCCTGGGGTTTTATTAAAAAGGCAATTCCTGAAAGTAACCCCGATAACCAATACTTTTTCTGGTCGAGCGTATAAATTGCTAGATAAATAAATAAACTTAAAATACTATCGATCTGTCCCCAAACGGAACTATTAAAAATAAAGGCTGGATTAAATAAGATAGCAATTGAGGCTAGTAATGAAATAGTTTGTTTATGATTTTTATTAAACTGTTTGTATATGAGAAAACTTAATATAAGGTCAGCTAAGATGGCAGGTAATTTTAATATTGCGTAAAAAGTACTAGAGTCAAGGTTTAACCAATTATTAAATGTTCCAAGTATTTTCAAAACGTATAAATAACCGGGGGTATAGTTTGTCCAAACTTGACTGGAGTAAAACTGATTCAAATTTAAGTCATTCAATCTGACTGCCCAAGCGAACCAAGCATCGGTATCAATTTTAAAGCCCGGAACTGGGATTAAAAGTAAACGAATAATTAACCCTAAAAAAAGTAAAATCCAAATTAATTTGCGCATTTTAAAATTATAGCGTTTCTTTTAAAATTAAGCATATGTTTAAAAAAGTGAAGTATCCGATCGGTTTATTTTTTGTGACTTTTATAATTTATTATTTTTCTCATCATACCCACTTAGATGACTTTTTTAATTATTATGTTTTGTTAGCGAACGGTTTTTTAAATGGACACTTATATGTTTCGTCGCATCCGTCATGGTTAAACGAGCTAGTCTTTTGGAATAACCATTACTATGTGATTTACCCACCGATGCCAGCTATCTTACTTATTCCTGAAGTTTTATTGTTTGGAGCAAATTTTAGTCAGCCACTTTTATCAATGTGTTTGGGAGCTACTAATGTTGGTTTATCATATTTAGTCTTTAAAAAGTTATTTCAAAAAAACAATCTGGCATTATGGATGGCGATTTTAAATGGTTTTGGGACAATTCAATTTTATCAAGCCGAGGTTGGTTCGGCCTGGTACCTCGCTCATATAGTGGCGTTACTCTTTATCTGGTTATCTTTACTCGAAGTTTTTACGAGACAAAGATTATGGTTAATAGGTTTACTTATTGGAGGGGCTTATTTAGCACGATTACCGACTATTTTAGTAATTATTTTTCCTTTGCTGTTTTTGCAAGAAAAGTTTATCTCTCTTGACACAAAACATCCCAAAGTTTATGTTAAGCCGCTTCTAAGTTTAGGTATTGGTGTTTTGATTGCAGTTTTAATTAATTGGCTATATAACTATTTGCGATTTGGAACAATCTCAGATTTTGCCTATACAATTTATCTAAATTCTCAGTCGCCAGAAATTATTCAGAATTGGTTTAGGCATGGCTTTTTTAGTGTTTATTATCTGCCTGAACGATTGAAGGATATTTTTTTATCCTTGCCAGTTTTTATATCTAGTCCGCCTTTTGTAATCCCGTCGATGTATGTAATGGCGATCTGGTTCACGACCCCGGCTTTATTTTTAATATTATGTGCTTCATTTAAAAAAAGATTAGTCTGGACTTCGTTATTAACGGCTCTTGTCGTAGCAATTCCTTCGTTAATTAAAGGTGGTAATGGGTTTAGCCAATTTGGTTATCGCTATAGTTTAGATTTTTTACCATTCTTATTAATTATGGTGGCAAGTGGTTTTAATAATAGAAATAATTTTTTCACAAAGGCCTTATTGGTGTTAAGTATTTTAATAAACATTTGGGGGATTATTATGATTGAATTTTTAAATCTCTGGAGAATTTAAGTGAATAAAGTTTTAGTTATTTTAGGACCAACTGCGACTGGAAAGACCGACTTAGCAATTAATATTGCAAAAAAACTTAATGGTGAATTAGTCTCATGCGATTCAAGACAGGTTTATAAAGATTTAGATATTGGGACGGGTAAGTTACCAGGTGGAAAGGTTTCCTATCAGATTAGTACTAATAAATGGATTATCGATCAGATTCCTGTTTGGATGTACGATGTTTCTTCTCCGAAAGATCAATATAATGTCTCGGACTATATTAAAGATGCCGTAGCAGTCATCAAAGACATCTTAAAACGTCATAAACTTCCGATTATTGTTGGTGGAACAGCGTATTATTTAAAAGGTCTTTTAGAAGGTATTCCAACCTTAGGTATAAAAATAGATACATCGCTAAGAGAAGAGTTATCAACGATGTCGGTGATTGCCCTTCAACAAAAACTTTCTAATATGTCACCACAAGCTTTTGAAAAAATGAATGACTCTGATCGAGCTAATCCCCGTCGATTAATTCGAGCAATTGAGATTGTCACGATGTATCCATACATAGCGAAAGACGAATTGCTAGACAAGCCACTAGCTCTTCAATGCGAAGTTTTAAAAATTGGTTTAACGACTCCCCGCCCGATCTTGAACCAACGGATTGATAACCGTTTATTGACTCGTCTTGACATGGGTTTAATTGAAGAAGGGCAGAAGTTACTTGAAGAGGGTTTATCTTTTGATCGGATGCGTCAATTAGGACTCGAATATGGTCAACTGGCAGATTTATTGGAAGGTAAAATAAACCGGGTCGAATTTAAATCTCGATTAGCTACTAAAATTCACCAATATGCTAAAGAACAGATGGGCTGGTTTAAAAAAGATCTTGATATTAATTGGTTTGATATTTCTCAGTCAAGTTTCAGTTTAGAGGTAGAAGCGTTGGTTTTAAAATGGTATGATAGACCTATAAATGTCACATAAGATTGATATCTCACATAAAACGATCTTTTTTATCGCTGGCTTTCTCGGCCTAGTTTGGGCAATATTTTTAATTCGGGACCTTTTAATCTTACTCTTTGCCTCCTTTATTTTTGTGTCAGCCCTCTCTCCTTTGGTTGAGCGATTAATGAAAATTGGTTTACCTAAAGCTGTGAGTATTGCCTTAATTTATTTAGTCATCTTTGCGGCTATTGCAGCCATTATCACCTTAGGTTTAACCCCTATTACGGTCCAAACGTCTAGTTTGACAGAGCGACTAACTGAGACGGTTACAACCCTCATGCGTAATAATCATTTTGATCAATCCTCTCTTCAACAAGAGTTACCCAATTTGTCCCATAATATCGTAGCCTTCACGATCGACTTTTTTAACAGCTTAGTTACGGCGGCCTTAGTGGCGGTTATTACTTTTTATGTTCTCTTAGACAAAGACAAAATTGAAAATCAATTTGCAGAATTATTTAAAAATAAAAGTAATATTTTGTCTTTAATTGAAAAGATTGAGATTAAATTAGGAGCCTGGTTACGAGGTCAAATTATTTTATCTTTGATTGTCGGGGTTTTTGCATATATTGGATTAACTTTACTGGGCGTCGATTATGCCCTGCCGCTAGCGATTATTAGTGGATTGCTTGAAGTTGTGCCGATTGTTGGGCCCATTTTAGGGGCAATACCGGCTATTTTGGTAGCATTACTAACCTCACCTATCTTGGCGTTAATGACGACGATTCTTTATGTTATTGTTCAGCAAGCTGAATCTCATGTTATTGTTCCTCAAGTTATGAAGCGGGCAGTGGGTTTAAATCCCTTACTGGTGATTATTACGATCGGTATTGGTAGTCGATTATTAGGTGTGGCTGGAGCTTTATTGGCAGTGCCGATTACGGTTGTGATTCAAATCATCATGGATGATTATCTCCATCCTCAGATTAAAATTTGAGCTTAGGAAGCTTGTAAGCCAGATTCTGTTGTTATGACAGTAATTTATCTAATGCTCCTGATTCCAACTTTTCCCGGTTAAGGGATTGAGCGAGTCACTCAGTTGATTCTAGGATTGCAGCGGGGAGGATTGCCACGTTTCATTCACCGCACATAAACTTTACAATTCATGTCGTGATTCGTTTCTGTTGCTCTAACTTGCGGTTACCCGAACTCGCCGATTAAGGCGGTCACCCTGCTCTATGCTGTCTGGACTTTCCTCCAGAGTGAAAAATCACTCCAGTAACTGTCCATCTTCCTAAGCTCATGCCTATTATAGCCTATTTTGGGCCTAAAAAGCTAATTAGGGGAAGATTGATTAATTTAAAAAGATGTGGAATGATTTAGCTAATGACCCAAAAAGGTTTTGCTCCCTTATTAATTATTTTAGTATTAGGCGTTCTCGCTGCTTGTACTGGAGGTTTATTTTATCTAAACAGTCAAAAATTGAAAGCGGATCAAACAATACCACCAGATTCAATAAGGCCAACGCCACTTCTTAGTCCAAGTCCCCAAGTGGATGAAACCTCGAAATGGAAAACTTTTTCCCATACTGACTCAGGGATCACATGGCAGATTCAATATCCAGAAGATGAAACTGTAACTCTAGGTATGGAATTGTATGGTCGGGTGAATAACTCTTCAGTGCCTTCAATTGATTTTATCTCCTCCAATTTTAAATTCAATCTTCTAATTGTGCCAAGTTCTTCCGAGACCGCTCAAGGTTGGTTGAATACTTTAATTCAGGAAGAAAAAGATAACTGTACCGTCGATTGTTCTGGTTTCAGTGGACCTACCCAGCCACTCACAATTAACGGAAAAGATGCTTTAACACAAAACACGGGGAGTGGTGTCCCAACCTTCAACTTATATATTCCCCTTACAAAAAATAATCTAATTTGGGCGAGTACTAACTCTATTGGGACAGATAGTAGTGATGGTTCTGTCCCACAGGTTTCAAAAGACATGCTTATCAAAATTATGTCGACACTCAAAATTCAGTCTTGATTTAGCCAATTAATTGATATGACCTTCAGATAGTGTTAACCAAAGTCCTATCTGGGACCACCGTTGGTGTTGATGCGATTCCAATAACCGTCGAGGTCGATATAGCCTCATTAGGTTTACCATCGGATTTTAAAGTTATCCCTGACGATTGCCGATCTATCAGATTCAGAAATTATTACTACTGACCATCTGGCGGAGAGTTTACAATATCGGGCTAAAGAATAAATTTGACCAAAAAGAAGCCCCGATTACTCAGGGCTTCTTTCCTACAATTAAGTAGTCGAGACCTATGCTTGTGGCATAGGACCAATTTTGTACATACCAGTACCACAAGACGAACAAACGCCTTTAGCGGCTTTTTTACCATTCTTCATGGTTACCTCTTGAACGTTGTTTGCGTCTCGCTTTTGGCGGCATTTAACACAATACATTTGCATAATTAATAAGGTCACCTCCTCTCAGATAAGATGAATTAACATATTCCCCTGTGGGCTCAAGTATAAGATCATTAAAGTTCCAATTGCAAGGCTTGCTAGGATTAAGATTCGAAGCAGGTCCTTTTTTAAGTACAGAGTTGATGTCTGTAGACTAGCTAAAGGTGTGCTTACCTGAGTAACTGATGGGCTATAACTGACGGTCGAATCAATCTTAAATGTTGAGGCTTCTGGCTGGTGCGTTCTAGTGAGTGAACCTTTCTCAGCACGAGCTAACGGGTCTTTACCCTGTAGCTGGCGACGCAAAGTCTCTAGCCTTTTTTGTTCGAGAGTTAATTTAGCCATACGTCTTTGTCCACATAAACCTAGCACGCTTGAAGAGGCGTGTCAAGGGTCAACGGCCTGGACAAGGGATCGCGATTGGTTTAGAATCTCGACAGAAATGGCAATTGAATCTACTCAAGAATTTGTTCACATAACGCGAGACCGGGCTGAAGCTTTGGTATATTCTTTGAAGCCAAGAACTCCTCAAGAGAGAGCTTTAGAAATAGCCTTTCTAGAATCGACAAACCCGTGGTTACTATATCAATATTTAGGAAAGGGCAGTTCTGCCGAGCCACCAGGATTGGCTTTGTTTGGATTACCTGAAGATTGTCAGAGTCCGGCCACTAACTATGCAACCGGAATCTTATTTGCTAATCAATCTGAGACTTGGTTGGGGATTCAAAAGAATCCAATGATAGCAGTTAATCATGGTTTGGTATTTGGTCAATATTGGAATTGGGCGACACTAGCCCATTATGATGGCCAGACACGTTTATGTTTAGTAGATAAAAATTATACTAATGAGTTACTTTTAGCTGACGACCACGGATCTAAAGAGGTTGCTCATGCCACTCGGTGGTTAACTTCTCGGGTCTTACCGAATTGGCAAAAAGCTCTAGAAGATCAAACTCAAAAGTTTATTGATCTGGACAAAGATCGCCGAGGGGGCAATCCTTACATTGGTGTGGTCTAGCTGGACAATATTCACGTCCAAAATTTATCAGTAGATGAGAGAAGTCTATCCAATTTTCTTTCGGAACAATTTTCATCAGATCTTGCTCAATTTTAACCGGATCTTTTTGAGTGGTTAGTCCAAATTTCTGAGATAAACGCATGACATGAGTATCA
>JBEPVZ010000029.1:0-12968 GCA_041690695.1 Candidatus Daviesbacteria bacterium
GATTGTGGCTGAAGGCGGTCTTAAAGTCTATACCTCACTCGATTTAGATCTTCAAACGATGGCTGAAAATGTCGTCTCCGAAGAAGTTACAAAATTAAAGAGCTTAAATGTATCAAATGGTGCAGCCATGATTACCGATCCCAATAACGGTCAAATATTAGCGATGGTCGGTTCGCTTGATTATTATAATCCTCAATTTGGGAACTTTAATGTTGCCCTAGCTGATCGCCAACCTGGCTCATCAATTAAAGTCATTACTTATGTAACTGGTTTTAAAATGGGGCTAAGCCCGGGTAGTATTTTAGTTGATGCCCCAACCACTTTTCCAAGTATTAGTGGTAACTACAGCCCAGTTAATTACGATGGTAAATTCCATGGTCCAGTCACAATTAGAACAGCATTAGGCTCCTCATATAATATTCCCGCGGTTAAAACCTTAAACTTTGTCGGAATCCCCAACATGCTTAAAACCGCCCATGACATGGGTATTACAACCCTAAATGAGCCTGACAGATACGGTTTATCATTAACCCTGGGCGGAGCTGAGGTTAAGCTAATCGATATGATGAGTGTTTATGGGACGTTGGCGGATAACGGCTTAAGACATGATCCAACTCCGATTTTGAAAGTCGTCAATTCCAAAGGTGATGTTTTAGAAGACAATACCAATACTCCAGGTGTTCAAGTTATCTCCCCAGCTATTAGTTATTTAATTACTAATATTTTAGCCGACAATAATGCCCGGACACCGGCCTTTGGTCCAGACTCTCTCCTTAAAATTCCTGGACATACCGTAGCGGTCAAAACCGGTACCACAGATTTAAAAAAGGATAATTGGGCTTTTGGATATACTCCAAATTATGTCGTCGGGACCTGGGTTGGAAATAATGATAATACGCCGATGGACCAACGTCTTTCATCAGGAGTAACTGGGGCCTCACCAATTTGGAATCGAATTATTACCAATTTAGTAGCTAATCAACCCGATGTCGCCTTTGTTAAGCCAGCTGATGTCATCGAAGGCTTTATTAATGGACATCGCGATCTAGTAATTAGCGGTCAACCACTTCAATCAGCCAATCCGCTTAGTCAATTGCGTTCACCAGATAGTTTAGTCTCTAGAACCATCCAACCTCTTTGATCTGACTTTTTAAATTTAATTGGGGACGTAATAAATCTCTCTAATTTATCAATAAATATCAGCGTTCCAAATATCGATTTCTGATGAGCTTCTAAAAAGATCTGATCAGAGGCGTTAGATCCCAAACTAATTTTTGACCAATATTTCTCGATGATTAACTGCCAGTCGTCTTTTGATAAACCTTCAAAACTAATAACCGCTTTAACACTAAATTGTCCGACCACCTCCCCACCACTGACTTTTAAATAAACTAAATCACCTCTCTGAATTAGCCCAAATGGGGCAATTCGATTTTTGGAAAAACGACTTTCAATCGTTTTGGTGCCATTAAAAATAGCCTCAACACCTTCTTTTGAAAGAATAGCCATGTGCTTGGTCATACATCAGGCATTATATGGTATGATTACCCACAAGGTAAGTAGCTATATGCCAGCTACTAATGACTAAAATGAGATTACTTGATTTTTTACGTGAAGTTAAAGTAGAATTACAAAAAGTGGTTTGGCCTAGTAAAAGGCAGACTATTCAGCTTACGATGATTGTAGTATTAGTCTCAATTATCGTAGGCTTTTTTATTGGAGGACTTGATTTACTCCTGACCCAATTATTCAAAGCCCTCTTAAAGCTATGAACGACGACCAATTAGAAGAGACAAAGAATAAGACAGAAGACACAACCGAGGAAACTTCTGTGGAAGAAAAGATGGTGGATGAAGTATCTAGTGTAGAAGACACAAACACAGATTCAGAAGTACCTGAAGAAGACACAACCCCTGTTGACGAAAATGCTCCTAAAGAATACCAAGAACCAGCCCACATTCAAAGCGAATCCCCGATCTCCCAAACTGATGATCCAAATGCCAAGTGGTACGTTGTCCATACTTACTCAGGACATGAAAATAAAGTTTCAACCGCGTTAAAACAACGAGTTGAATCTGAACATTTAGAACATAAGATCTTTGATGTCTTAGTTCCAACTCAAGAAAAGATCGAGATCCGCGGTGGTAAGAAAGCAACCGTTAAAGAGAAGATCTTTCCAGGTTATATCTTAGTTAAGATGATTTTAGATGATAGCTCATGGCTGGCAGTTCGAACCACTCAAGGGGTAACGGCCTTTATTGGTATGGGTAATAAGCCTACTCCAATCCCAGATCAAGAAGTTCGAGGAATTGTTAAATTCATGACTCAAGGCGCCGCGCCAACATTTGGTGATGTCTTCTTGGTTGATGATACTGTTAAAATCATTGACGGTCCGTTCGCCGAATTCATTGGTAAAGTCGATAGTGTTGATAAAGAACATGGTAAAGTCAGAGTGCTTGTTTCAATCTTTGGTCGTGAAACACCAGTTGAGTTAGACTTCCTGCAAGTGACTAAATTGTAAACATATGCCAGTCAAAAAAATAAAAACTTATATTAAATTAAATGTTCCAGCTGGAGCAGCAACTGCTGCACCACCAGTTGGCCCAGCTTTAGGTCAACATGGTCTACCAATCATGGACTTTGTGAAGACTTTTAATGAAAGAACTAAAGAAAAGATGGGTAATATCTTGCCAGTTGTTATCACCGTTTTTGATGATCGAACTTTTACTTTTGTAACTAAAGAACCACCAGTTGCTGAGATGATTAAAAAAGCTTTGAATGTTCAAAAAGGTTCTGGTAAAGCTGGTCGAGAATTTGCTGGAACTCTTTCTAAAGCTCAAGTTGAAGAGATTGCCAAAGCCAAGATGCCTGATTTAAATGCCAATGATATTGCCGGCGCCATGAATATCGTCATGGGAACAGCCAGGTCAATGGGAGTTAAAGTTAGTTAAAATTAAAAATATGAGCAAAACCAAAATTAAAGATATGGCAGTTGAGGTCGACGAGAGTAAAGATAAGATCGAAGATGGTGCTTTGAAAGAGGAACTATCCTCTACTGAGGATTCTACCGTCGAGACACAACCAGCTACTGTCGAAGAAGAAGCTAAGCCTAAGAAAAAACAAAAACCAGGCAAACGAAAAAAAGTTCGCTCTAAGAAGTATCAAGCTACCCGTGAATTAGTTGATAAAACTAAAAGCTTTCCCATTGAAGAAGCCGTTTTACTCGCTCAAAAATCATCTTATTCAAAATATGATGGGACTTTTGAGATTCATTTAAATAGCAAACTTAAAAATTTACGAGGCTTTGTGAGCTTACCTTATGCTTCAGGTAAACAGATTAAAGTTTTAGTTTTTGGATCTGACGAAGACTTAGGCCTAAAACCCGGTGAAGAAAAAGATGGCGTAACACTCGGAACTGATGAAACAATCGCTGAAATTCAGAAGGGTAAAATTAGTTTTGATATTTTAATTACCTCTCCTCAATGGATGCCAAAAATTACACCTCTCGCTCGTTTCCTGGGACCACGCGGATTAATGCCTAATCCTAAAAACAACACGATTACTGATCGCTTAGCAGCTGCAGTTAAAGATATTCAGTCTGGCAAGATGGAATATAAATCTGAAGCTAATGGTAAGGTCATTCATTTAGCCATTGGTAAAGTTAGTCAACCTAAAGAAGAGTTAGTGGCCAATGTTAAAGCATTAATGATGACGGTTGGTAAAACTAAAGTTTCAAAGATAACTCTGTCCCCTAGCTTAGGAATGGGCGTTAAAGTCGACCTGGCTAGTATCTAAGAGGAAATTTATTTTAGGGTGATTAGGAATATTGGGGAGGTTAGGATTTAACTACCTAATTTTTATTTCTTAGTCTTTCCCAAACTAGTCTTAAATTAAACTTCAAGAAGTAAATTGAACTTATTCCGACCGTTGGCAAGATTACCAAATTAAGTAAATGTTGCAAGACGGCGACGCTTGAAGCCAAATTTGGATCAAGGCCTAATACCCCAGATAAGACCACCAGTCCCGATGCTTCAGCAGACCCAACATAACCCGGAGCGGCCGGGATTAAAAAAGTCAGAGTTATCAGGGCATTTCCAAACACGACTTTAATAAAATTTAAGTTAACTCCAAGGGCTAACAAAACGCTTAGTAAAACTATGCTGTCAGAAATAATGGCCAAAATAGTTAATAGGATCAGACTAGCAAAATGATCAACTGGTAACCTCAATAAACTAAATTGATCAATAATGGTGTTAGCAAAACTTTTCAAGAAACCTGGTAAAAGCAAATTAGCCAACTTACGAGCTAAATTTTGACCTAAGATCATTAAAACCGCGGCCACGCTAAACGAAGCGGTCGCAATAATAATTCCTTGACCAATAACGGATGGCAATGATATCGACAAGACAACCATTAAAATCGCCGCCACCAGAATATAAACCCAAAAATCTAAAAATCGATCAATAAAAACCCAGGTCAAAGTTTTCGGCAAATTTTGTTTTAGAAAGGTCGATAGATAAACCCCTTTAGCAATCTCTCCGGCTCTAATTGGGATCATAAACGATAAAAATTGAGCTAAAAAAGTTAAAAAAACGATTCTTTTAAAAGCTAAGTTGTAACGTTTTAGGAGGATTTTAAATCTTAAACTTCTAAAAAAGGTCGCGCATAAGTAGGCTATTAAAAAGATAATTAAAAACTTAAAATCGGCAGTTTTGATATGGTCGTAAACTTCAGATAAGTTAACAAAATGGAGCCAAAGAAAGATCAGGACAACACCTATGACAGTATTAATAATTAAGCGAATTAAGTTTTTAGGAGAAAGCATGTAATCTTAAAGACAGTTTACACCGATCTTCTACCATCTACCAGCTATCGTCTAGTTTATTGTAAACTAATTTTGTGCCCAACCGCCCCCGACTCATAATTGTCAGCTTTATAATGGTTTTAATTGCCATTCCCGCAATCTCCCTAGCAATTAGTGTTCGGCTTAAAGCTCAACAACCAGCTGGCAATGTTTTAGGCATTGAAGATATCCCACTAACAACCGTCCCCTCTTCATCACCTGATAGTGCGATCACAACCCTTAAACAAAATCTAGATAGTCAAGCTCGACTAGCTGATTCAGCGCCAACCCCTGATCCCGCTGTTTCGGTAAGCTTTGGACCAACTATGTCCTTAAATGTTCAACTCGAAGGCCGACCAGCTAATAAAAATGGGGGTAAAGTTTTTGTCGGAATTGCCCCAGGAAATGTTAGTAGTAATCCTCAATATTTATTGTCCTTTACCATCA
Organism: Candidatus Daviesbacteria bacterium; assembly: GCA_041690695.1. Classification (GTDB taxonomy): domain Bacteria; phylum Patescibacteriota; class Microgenomatia; order Daviesbacterales; family UBA10151; genus JBEPVZ01. Next base: position 5,291 of record JBEPVZ010000029.1, read on the forward strand.
CGATGCCTGACAGTGGCACTTATAGTGGCTTGTCTCTGGCCGGATTAAGTTATGGTTCAACCTATACCGCTTATATAAAGGGCCAAGCGCAACTTGTTAAAGCCATCCCCTTTGTCGCAACCGCCACCGGGGTTAATTTAAATTCAGATCTGCCAATTGTTTTAACCACCGGGGATTTAAATGAAGATAATGTCGTAGATCAACTTGATTATGGAATTGCTTTAGCGGCTTTAGGCTCAACCCCAAGTTTGGGAAAGTGGAATCCTAATATCGATTTTAATACTGACGGTGTGGTTAATAATTATGATCTTGGTATTTTGATCAAAAATTTAACCAAAACTGGTGATTCGGGGCCATGGTATTCAAGACTAACTAATTTAAATGCTCCAGCCTCACCAACACCTGGTCAAAATGTTGGTGGTGCGAGTGCCTCAGCCGAAGCTTCAGCCAGCGCTGGTTATTGGATGTGGGTACCAGGGACAAAATAGTATTTAGTATCTGGTATTTAGGAGTGAATAATACTCCCTAAAAGCTCAATCATTGACAAGTGTGTACACATTTGGTTAAAATCTCCCCTAGCTTAAGAAAGTGAGCCGAAGGCCCTGAGGAGACGAAGGGTTACCATAAGTCTTACTGAGGCGATATATTGTCATTCTGGTCGAAGAGCCAGAGTCCATAACGCCTCCAAGGGGCGTTTTTTTATAGGAAAACAAAGTGCCAAAAACAAGATTACAAAAAGAAACAACCGTTACCGAGATTACTGATAAGCTCAATCGAGCTAAATCAGTAGTTTTTGCCGACTATCAAGGCATGACCATGACTGATCTATCAGCCCTCCGTAAAACACTGCGAGAACAAGGTGCGGAGTTTAGTGTTACCAAAAATAACCTCCTTAAATTAGCCCTAATTACTAATCACCAACTACCAGATACCGACCAATTCCTATCCGGACCAGTTGCCACATTATTCTCATATGAAGATGAGGTTTTACCAATCAAAACCTTAACTAAAGCCATTAAAGATTCTCAAAAAGGTAAAATCAAAGCCGGAATAGTTGATGGACAATTTTTTGAAGCTGTTCAAATTAATAAATTAGCCACGCTTCCAAGCAAAGATGAATTACGAGCTAAAGTTGTCGGTACCTTAGGTGCTCCACTTTATGGGATTGTTGGAGTTTTACAAGCTAATCTGAGAAATCTAGTTTACGTGATGGATCAGATCAGAATTCAAAAAGGGGGTGAAAACTAACGTCATTCCCAAATGACAACATACTATGGACGATACTAAAATTGAAGAAAAAGTAGAAGAAGTACAAGCAGAAGTTGAAGCTGTTGAAGAAAAGGTCGAAGAACTTAAAGAAGAAGTTAAGACCGAAGCAAAAGCTGAAGAACCAAAAGAAGAAGCCCCTAAAAAAGCTTCTAAAGAGGTTTCTGGAAGCTTAGAAAAGATCATCGAACAGATTGAAAAGCTGTCAGTTTTAGAACTGGCTGACTTAGTTCATGCCCTCGAAGATCGATTTGGCGTCACCGCCGCCGCCCCTATGGCGATGGCTGGACCAGCCGCAGCCGCTGGAGCTGGAGAAGCTCCTGCTGAGGAACAAACAAGCTTTAATGTTATTTTAACGAGCGCAGGCGCTAATAAGATCGCAGTTATTAAAGCTGTTCGAGAACTCGTTCCAACTCTCGGTTTGAAAGAGGCTAAAGACTTAGTCGAAGCTGCTCCAAAACCAGTGATGGAAGGTGTAAATAAAGAATCTGCTAACGAAGCTAAGACCAAATTAACCGCAGCAGGCGGAACGGTTGAACTTCAGTAAGTAAGAGATAGTTAGTTTCAAAAAGGAAGGTAGGACTGCAATCTACCTTCCTTTTTTCGTGTTACCCCCTTGACCATGTCTGAAGTTCTATGATATATATTGATTACAAATGTCTGACAAATTATCACTTGATAATCTACCCGATTTATTAACAGTTAAAGAAGTTGCTGAAGTTTTAAGAGTCTCTCCCCTGACCATTAAACGCTGGGGTAAACGAGGCAAATTACCAGCTATTCGAATCAATAGTCGTGGTGACAGAAGATACAAAAAAGAAGCCGTACTCTGGCTCTTAGGCATTACTCAAAAAGCAGTTTAAACACAAACCGGAGAAGGGCTCCAAATCGTTTAATTCTCCAGGGTTGCTTAATAAGCCTAAACAACCACTCCAAACCCAACTTTTGCCACTGTTTTGGGGCTCTAGGGACTACTCCAGATAGATAGTCGAATGACCCACCGACACCCATAAAGACCTTAGCATTTATCTGATCTTTATAATTATCGATCCATTTCTCTTGTTTAATCTGGCCGAAGGCGACAAAAAGTAAGTCAGTAGTTGGTAATTGGTAGGCCGAAGGTCCTCCAAAGGAGCCTGCGGCCTTTGGGATAATAGTTGGGGTTGAAAGTCCATTGGTATTAACTTGGCCACCTTCATCACAATAACTCACTTTTAAATTTGGATACTTTTTGACCAATTTATTTTTGGTTTTTTCAGCTACTCCTTTTCCGCCTCCAATTAACCCCACCTTCCAACCTTTTTCAGCCGCTAATTTACATAATCCCTCCATTAGATCCACTCCGGCCGTAACTGGAAAATCAGAAGCCACCAATTTTGGTGCTAAAAAGAATGGCCAGAGTAAGGTTCTGGCAATCAAATTCTTTTGACTATGCATAAGATTGGCCCAGCCCAGCCTGGCACTATCAGGAATAGCCAGATCAGACTGGTTAAGAATCTTTTTAAATTCAGAATCTTTCTGAGCGGCCATGATAAATTCGACGTTGGGAGTGATAATAATGTGCTTAGTTTTAGTGGAATTGTTTAACCAATCAATCACGATCTCCTCAGCTTGAGTGAGGTTAACTAAGTCTATTTTGATTCCAAGTATTTTAATTTGATCCATAGATTTAAAGGTTAGGGTGATTAGGAATATTCGGGATGTTAGGGGTTAATCCCCGAATTACCCTAATATGCCTAACCTCCCTAACTCCTAGGAAAGTCCTTCTAATAACTCGAGCGTTTCCCGAGCAGCCTTCTCCCAGCTAAACTTTTTGAGCTGTTCCTGGCCTGCTTTAATGAGCTTATCATGAACTTTCGGATCTTGTATCTTTTTCATTCCTTTTGCAATATCAGCTACGGAATACGGATCAACATAAACAGCCGCCTGACCTGCTACCTCAGGCATTGAAGAGATATTAGAGGTTAAAACTGGACAGTCATTGGCAAAAGCCTCAAGAATAGGCAAGCCAAAGCCTTCAAATAGCGAGGGGAAGACTAAAGCTTTGGCAGCTTGGTAAAGAGCAGCTAAATCTTGATCTGGGACTCTGCCTAAAAATTTGACTGAATCAGAAATACCGAGCTTGGCTGGGAGATCATAAATGTCATCGGATAACCAGCCTTTTGAGCCTGCCAAAACAAGGCAGGGATTGCTTGTATCTGTTCGAAGCGACGCAAAGGCTCTAATTAATCTATCTAGGTTTTTTCTGGGCTGAATTGTGCCAACAAACATAAAGTAACTATTCTTTTCTATCTCGTAGTATTTCAAAACCCTATTTAAAGTATCACTATTAGTTTTCTTAAGATGAGTGTTTACTCCCTCATATATTGTTTGGATCTTGTTTCTTGGAACTTGGATCTTTTTAATTAGATCCTCTTTAGTAGCTTTTGAAACTGCAATTAATTTAGTCGCCGATTTGAGTTGTAGATGAGTTATAAATTTTAAGTAAAGACGTTGTTTCAACTGATGCATGCCGGGTAAATACTCTGCCCCCAAATCATGAACAGTCATAACAGTTTTTAGTCCGGGGCGACGGATTAACGGCAAGGTATGGGCCGGAACAAACAAAATATCAATTGGGTTAATGAAGGTCCGAATTGCCAACCCTATTTGGGTAAAGAGGAATTGAAAATTAATAATTGAAAATTGAAAATTACTTGGCCAGTCCTCTATTTTAACGACAGCACCTGGACGGAGGTAAATGATATAGTTATTTTCTTTATCAAGTTGAGATAAATGCCAAAGAAGTTGGTAACTGTAATTTTCAGTTCCAGTTCGATCTTTAGAAAATGCTCGAGAACCATCAAACCCTATCGTCATATTGATAATCCTAGCATAAAAATTGTGCCTGTTGATACTTGACATTCCACGGCTAGTCTGACATTATAAATATAGGCACAAAAGTTAGGAAATTTCCTAACTTTTAGGCACAAAATGTTTTTATTACTGCCCTCGCTAGTTAGAGAGCAGACAGACCAAGACAAGGAACGAGCAGTAGCCCTTGTTTTTTGGCTTACCCTTAATTTTTTATATTCACGCCTGATTAGCCTCAAATCGCTTTTTTAACAAAATATGAGCTATCAGACCCAAAAAGCGACTGCTAAACCATCAAGCTCAAAGATTAAATCCTTTGAAAATTTAAAAAGTATATCAAACTATACTCATAAAACAGACCTCAAAAACACCCAAAACAGTGATTATGATCAAACTAATAATTCATATGCGCATAAAGAGGTTGCTGGGACAACCCGAACAGTTAACCAAACTTCTCATAAAATCGTTAATTCCACGCCTAGAAAAAACGTCTTTACGGTCTCAGAAGCAGCGGAATATTTAGGAGTTCATCCAGACACATTAAGGAACTGGGAACAATCAGGCAAAATTGTCAGTCAAAGGGCCAAAGGTAACCGCCGTCGTTATACGCTCTCACAGCTAAATCAGTTCAGCTCAGTCAAGCGTGTTTACTTTAAAAGCCAACCAATTAGAGATATCGCTCCCAGCCAGCCACCGGTTTCAGAGCCAGTTCAACCAGTAAGTAAAACTTTAGACTCGTCAAAGCTAAATTTACCATTGATCTTAAACTCCAGGCTCCTTCAATCAACGATTATAACCGCCTCAATACTGCTAGCTTTTGTAATCATCCAACCATATTATTCGCTACCAAAAGGAGCTAGCCCGCATGCTCAAGTGGTAGCTATGAAACCAGAAAGCAGTAATGTCTTAGGAGCCTCGACACACCAAAATAATGTCAAATCCTGGATCAGTTTCCTAATTTCGGCTTGGACTAAACACGATCAAGTGCAGCTTGCTCAAGTCCCACCACTAACGTGGCCTCCTCTCCCAACTCCGACCAAAGATCTGGCTTTAAATAAACGAGTCAACTCGCTTGAGTTGGCTTTAGCTGGTTTACAAAGCAATAGAACGGCTAATAAATTAGTTAAAGGCACAACTTATATTGATTTAATCGGTCCAACAATTCTTGATTCTTATGGTAATGTTTATCCTTCAAACGCAGCTTTGGGTGGGCCGATCATCCCTACGTTAGGCACAAATGATAAAAGATACGGGGGTCTTTATTTAAATAACTTGACCGTTAACTCGGGTGGAGATTTAACCGTCTTAGGCAACACCCAGCTCGGCAATACACTCAGCAATACGGTTAAATTTGGTGGTAGTTTAGCTTCAGATATAACACCTGATTCAACTAATCGATACTCTCTCGGCGCTCCAGACAAGTATTTCAGTAATGGCTATATTACGACCCTCAATGCTGGGACATTAAATAGTAGTATCTTATCTACTTCAGGGGCAGCTTCATTTGGATCAACCATCAGCCTAGGCTCAGTTGGGATTACTTTCTATAGTGGAAATGGTGTACCAAGCAACTCACTTGGCTCAAATGGTGATTATTATTATCGAAAAGATGGCTCATCTGGCAGCACATCTGTTTATTATAAGGTCCTCGGAGCTTGGACAGCCGCCGGTGGTGGTGGAAGTAGCTCTGGGTACATCACCTTTGCCGGCAATAGCGGTTCAGGCCAAGTGAATCTAGGCGACACAATTAATATTATCGGCGCTGGCATTAATAACTCGGTCTACTCTGGTGGAACCTTAACGATTACCGGGACAGAGGCTGATACATTAGCTTCAGTGACTGCTCGAGGAGCAACAACCTCAACCGCTTTGACCCTGTCAAATACATCAAATTCGATCAGTGTTGGGACTCTGACGGCTAGCGGAGGAACAATTAACGGGACAACTATTGGGGCAAGTACCCCATCATCTGGAGCCTTCACTAGCCTATCTGCAACCGGTAGCTTATCAGCTTTGAACTTTTCAGGTAATTCATCGGGAACGAATACTGGCGACCAAACTATTACTTTAACTGGAGATGTGACCGGCTCGGGAACAGGCACATTTGCAACAACAATTGGGACTGGCCGGGTAACCTCAAGTAATATTGCAGATAATACAATCGTTAATGCCGATATCAACAGCTCAGCCGCCATTGCCTACAGTAAACTTAATTTGGCAAGTTCAGTTACCGGCACAGATCTAGCTTCAAATATTTCAATCTCAACCACGGGCAGTCTTGCCACCACCAGTTCAGGCACGATCACTTCAGCGGGATTATTAACTGGCTCAGCCGGATTAACGATTAGTGGTGGAACTGCCAATATTAACGCCTCGGGGACAGCCTCAACCAACATTGGTAACTCAACCGGAACATTTGCTTTGACTTCAACCGGACTGAATGTTACAACAGGAGGAGCTTTATCCGGAATCTCAACCATTGCCACTTCAAGCACCATTAATAATGCCACCATCTCCGGTGGAACACTGTCAGGTTCGACTTTATCAAGCACAGCCTTAACCTTCTCCGGCGCATCGCCAAATATCTCAGCCTCAACAACTAATACTCCCTTAACTATTAACTCTAACGGAGTTGGGACAATTACATTAGCCTCAGTCTCAACTGGCGACATTCAATTCTTCTCATCTTCCAATAAAATTACGTCCGCTGGAAATCTAACCATCGCTGGTGCAATTAGTGCTTCAAATATCTCGGGATCAAATACTGGTGACCAGACCATTACCTTAACCGGTGATGTCACTGGTTCCGGCACAGGCTCATTTGCCACCACCATCGGTAGTGGCAGAGTCACCTCAGACATGATCCTGGATGGCACAATCGTTAATGCCGATATTAACAATTCAGCCGCCATATCCTACAGCAAATTAAATTTAAGTGGCTCAATCGTAGGTGGTGATCTAGCCTCAAATATCTCAATCTCAACTACCGGAACAATTGCTACCACCGGCTCAGGCACGATCACCTCAGCTGGGTTAATTACCGGTTCAGCTGGACTGACAGTTACAGGTGGAACGGTCAACTTAAATGCATCTGGGGGGGCTGCAACTAACATTGGTAACTCCTCGGGTGGAGCGATTGCTTTATCAACAGGCTCAACCTTTGGAGTTACAACCACCACCAGTAGCCAGACCTTCACCTCAGCCGTGGCTTCAACAGCCACCACTTCCTCGGCATTCGTCTTTACAGATAATTCATTAAACACAGGAACCGGACTTTATCTAAATTCCAGTTCATTAACGACCGGCAATTTAGCCCAAATTTCGACCGGAGCTGCTAATACCTTAACCTCAGGTAATCTGTTAAGTCTAACTTCCACGGCTACTTCTCTAACTTCTGGCTCACTTCTAGCTTTAGATTGGAGTCCAGGTTCCAGCACAACTGCAACGGGCGATCTATTCTCACTCAATGTCGGAGCTAATGCCCTAACAACCGGCAACCTATTTAATATAAAAAACAACGGTTCATCACTCTTCTCAGTTAATCCAACTCAGATCGTAG
>JBEPVZ010000030.1:0-11539 GCA_041690695.1 Candidatus Daviesbacteria bacterium
ATATTATCCTGACAGGTTTAAGTAAACCGATTAAAACAATTGCTAAAGTCGCAATTGTACTTAAAGCTTGTTCTATATCAACTCCATGGCCAACACCCGAATTAAGGGCCAAATAACCGACTAGAAAGACTAATCCCGCCAGTAATACAACTTTTATAATCTTTGATAATTTAAAAGTTGGCAGCTTGTTATGGAAAACGAGTAGGGCTAGTCCCATTCCTAAAGGAAAGGACAAAGAATGAACTTTATAAAGATTAATAATATCTCCGCCGAGAGGTAGAGGTAAAAACAAGACTCCAGTAAAGACTAAATAAATTAGAAGCGGTGAAATAATTCGAATGCGCTTTAAAAATACTAATGGAAAAGCTAAATAATAAAAAAGGATCATCGTAAAATACCAGAGTGGAGCATTAAAGCTTAAAAATAAGTCAGCTTTGGGATAGAAACCTAAATAGCTTTCAATTAAAGTTACAAATCCATAGTTTTTTTGATGAATTATAAAATCGAGAATAAATAAAATTGTAATAGCGAGCCAAAGTGGCACAAATAGCCTGCGTAATCGTTTTAAATAAAAAGCTTTAATATTAATCTCATTTCGTAAGCTTGAAACCGCTAATCCATAGCCGGCTAGAAAAAAGAATAAATTCACACCCACCCCGGCTAAAACCGACAAGGGGAAGAGATACTGAGTATTTTTGGATAAATAATAGCCGGTATGAGCTAAAACAATCGCCAAAATAGCAAAGCCTTTAATCTCAGTCGATAATTGGGTTGGAAAAAAGGTCTGAATTTTAATTCTGCGAATGGTGAGGAGTAGGGCCAGACAAAGGAGACCAGTAAAAACCCAGGTTTGAAAGATTGGATCGAATATTTCAATTTGCATTGATTAAATCTCCCCATAGCTTATACCCTGAGGCAGATGGGTGAAATAAATCAACAGAATAAAGACTTGAATCACCTTTAAATTGCTCTGAAGTCAAAGCATAAAGATCGACATATTTTAGCCCGAAGTTAGTCGTTTCGTCTTTAATAATCTGATTAAATTTTTGGGTCTCATAATCTAGCTCATAATCATAAGGCCAGAAATTAATTTTGGTTGAATATAAGTAAGGAATGGTCAGAACTGTAATTTTAGCTTTTGGCTGGGCAACCAGACGGCCAATAATTTTATGGAAATTAGTTTTGAATGTTGAGGCAAAAGCATGGTTATGAATATCGTTTGTGCCAATTAAGAGGGTAATATAATCTGGCTGAGCCTTTGCTACAGCCGGTAACTGAGTTTTGATTAAATCATCTGTTGTCGCTGAAGGTTGACCGAGATTAACTAAATTAACAGTTTGATCAGCCACCGCCAATTTTTGAGCCACCAAATAGGGATATGTTTGCTTAAAATCGGTTACTCCAACCCCAGCCGTTAAACTATCACCTAAAGCCATATAAGTTATGGTCCGGGCGGGGTTTTGGGAAGGGACAATATAGTGAGACTCAGTACTCGGATTATCTTGAGGGTGAGCCTTTAAATAATTGTAATAGCCAGCGTAATGAAGGTAAAAATAGCCACCAAATCCGAGAATTAAAACCCCAATAATAATCAAAATCTTCGACATTAAATTAAGTATACTTTAAAGACTAATCACCCGACCACATTGTCGACATAATGAATCCTAATACCCATTTCTTGGGCCATTCGGTGCTCGTCCTTGGCACCTTCTGAATCTTCCCAACGTGGAGTCATAAAGATATCGGTAATATAGACCTCTTTAAAAACTCCTTGCCAAAATGTAATAAAAGCTTCACGTCGAGTTTCGAGTGGCCACTTAATCTCCTCAAGTTGAGAATATAAATCCTCAGAGAAGATATCGGTCGGGGAGAAGATCGGATAACCAGCACTCTGTCGAATTATTTCAGTATGTTGATTTAATATGGCAATATTTCTTTGCATATGCTCCGGCCCATCAGAACCAACAATGCCGGAAACATAACCTAGTCGGGAAGTATCCTCACGCTCTCTAACCTCTAAAGCCGTTGCCACGACCGCATCTTTAACTTGATTTAAATTTGTAACTCCAGCTAATCTTTCAACGAATAACTCTTTCATCAATTCAAAATTATACCAGAGGAGACAAGCTTTCGATTGTGCTAAAATCAAAACATTATGCTCGACAAAATAACTCAACTGGTAACAGCTTATCAAGCCAAGATCACTCAGTCTAATATGCTAGCCGAACTCGACACGATCTATCTGGAATTGTTCGGCAAAAGTGGCCAGATTACAGTTTTACCAAAAGATTTTAAAAGTTTGCCCGCGACAGAGCTTAAAACTATTGGACCAGCTTTTAACCAAGCTAAGCAAGAGCTCGAGCAGGCAATCTCCCAAAAACGCCACGATATTAAAGAACAAGCTTATCAAAAATTATCTGAAGAGAAGTGGGAAGTCAAAGTAGATAGTCCGATTAAAAAGCGCCAAGGCTACCTCCATCCCATTACTGAGTTTGAAAATCAGACGGCTCAAATCTTCAGTAATTTAGGTTTTAAGCAATTTGAAGCCCCCCTCATCGATACCGATTTTAATAATTTTGAGGCGTTAAATATTCCACCCGATCATCCAGCCCGAGATCTTTGGGATACTTTATATATTGATGGTCAAAGTTATGGCTTTAAAGCGGGTCACTTATTACTAAGAACTCACACCTCAAACGCTCAAGTTCATGTTATGAAAGCTTTTAAACCACCGATCAAGATGATGAATATTGATAGGTGTTTCCGCTACGAAAACTTAGACGCTCGGCATGAGCATACTTTTGATCAATTTGAACTTATCTATATAGATAAAGGTTTAAGCATGGCCAATTTGCAATATCTGTCAGAACATTTTTTAAAACAAATTTACGGTCCAGATATGAAAGTCCGACTTAAACCAAAGTATTATCCTTTTACAGAACCTAGCGCCGGGATTGATGGCTTATGTATCTTCTGCAAGGGCCAAGGCTGCAAAGTTTGTGGCGGAGTCGGCTGGTTGGAACTCGCAGGAGCGGGGATGATTCATCCTCAAGTTCTGAAAAATGGCGGAGTTGATCCTGATGTTTATTCAGGCATTGCCTGGGGAGTTGGCCCAGGTCGAATGGCGATGCTTAAATATGATGTTTCAGATGTTAGGTTATTTAATAGTGGTGACCTCAAATTTTTGCAGGGATTGAAAGGGGACACAAGTGAAAGTTAGTAAAAAGTGGTTGCAAGAATTAGTCGATCTTAAAGTATCGATGGGAGAAGTCGAAAGATTACTACCACTGCGAACGATTAGTACGAAAGAGATTACAGATCAATCAATTGAGCTTGATATGAAAGGCTATAACCGAGCTGATCTATTATCGTTGCGTGGTGTCGCTTATGAGATCGCGGCGATTACTGACAGTACTGTCACTTTTAATGAAACGCCGCACGATGGGTGGATCTGGAATACCAGTCGGGTGGATAAACTCGAAGCTCCATCAACCAATTTAGTCAAAACTTATAATCTGGCTAAAATTTCCAATTTAAAAGTTGGACCATCTCCTAAAGACTGGATCGATAAATTAGAAAGTAGCGGAATGCGGTCAATTAATAACCTAACTGACATTACCAACTTAATTATGCTCGAATACGGTCAACCGCTCCACGCTTTTGATGCTAAAACCGTCGCCAGTGAACAGATCATTGTCAGGACAGCCAAGGCTGGGGAAAAATTAGTCACCCTAGATAGCCGAGAAAGAGAGTTAGAGGAAAACGATTTAGTTATTACCGATTCGGACAAAATTTTAGGAATTGCCGGAGTCATGGGTGGCAAAAATAGCGAGATTACAGATCAAACCCAAACCATCTTACTTGAAGCAGCCATCTTTGATCCGATCTTAATTCGTCAAACCGCTAGCCGGCTAAGCCTTAATTCCGAGGCGAGCAAGCGCTTTGTCCATGGCTTATCTGAAGAACGCTTACTTCAAGCCCTGGATTCAGCTATTAAAATGTATCAACAAATTGGCGGGGAACTCCGCGCCATTCAGGTGACGGACAAAACTGATTCTAAAATTGCCATTCCATTAACGGTCTCTAAAACAAATCAGTTAATTGGCATTGAATTGAAAAAGGATCAGATCGACAACTTTTTAAAAAAACTTCATATAATTGCGTCTGATCCGGGCAAGTTTACAGCACCTTATTGGCGACTGGATTTAAAGATTGAGGAAGATTTAATTGAAGAGGTAGCCAGAATGTATGGTTACGAGAATATCCCCGCCACACCATTACCTAATCTTGATCCCCAAACGGCAGATCAATCTTTATTTGAATTAATTAATAAATTAAAGGAACAACTGGTTGAAATTGGTTTAACCGAGGTCGAGACCTACTCCTTCTTTTCAACCGATGTTCTAAAAAGTATCGATTTAAACGGCGATAAAAGACAAAATTTAGTCAAAGTCGCGAATCCAATCTCAGCTGAGACTGAATATCTAAGAGATAGTATTTGGCCAAACCTAGCCGAGGTCGTCTCAAAAAATTATCGACAAGGCTTTTCTGATATTGCAATTTTTGAAATTGGACGAGTTTTTTACTTACCAGCTGAAAGTAGCCAACCTCCGGAGGAAAGCTACCGATTAAGCCTGAGTCTTATGAATAACACCGATAACCCAATCGAAGAATTGATTAATATTTTAGAAAAGTTGGATTTGGGGATTACGATTGATGGACCAAGCCAAAAAGATATGCCAGAATTTCACCCAGTTAGGCATCGCCGACTTTTATTTAATGATCAACCCATTGGCGGAATTGCTGAGGTTCACCCTCGAGTTATCAATGGCTTGGGTATAGATAAAAGAGTGGCCGTAACCGAATTTAGCCTTAAAGCGATACTGTAACCCCAATACTCGCTGTTGAGGAAACCCCATTGTTATCGATTAGTGTTACCGAAATAGTGTGTGAACCTTTATCGCCATCTGGGAATTCAACATGTTGGGCAAAAGGTGAAGCTGTCTCGACATTTTTAGTCGCACCATCAATTGACCAAGTCACATTTTTAATTCCAGCTGGAGAGTTGGTTTGTGCTAAAACATCAAAAACTCGTGGAACATTAGCGCCATTTGGGATATTCGCAATAGAGATTATAGAACCACTCGAACCACCTCCGGCAAAACCCGGCACACCACTACAACCCTTAGTAACCCCAACCAGTCGAGCATCACCTGCGGTTAAAACCCATTGATCAATCCCATCTTGCCATTTATTGGCTCCAGTTGGATCATCTTCTTTTAAGACTACAACATCTTTATTGCTACCATCTTCATTATCATTGGCCAAACGATGAGGATTGGAGTTACAGACTTTTAAGTTTTGATATGCGCTCGAAGGAGCGGTTGGCTCACTGCCCTTAATAAAGTATTCCTTACGCGTGGGGGAACCATCATGAGGTTGTCCACCCATCAATCCATCAACATCAACATAGCTAACATCATCAGGCTGTTTAAAAGTTTCATTTGGCTTATCTTTAATCGCCGCTATCATAATCTTTTGCCAGATCGGGGACGCTCCAGTAATACCTGAGGCAATGGCCGGGTTCATAGCAGTATCATCGTTATTCCCAACCCAAACTCCGACGACGACCGATGGGGTATAACCGATCGCCCAGTTATCCTTTTTTTCATCAGTCGTACCGGTCTTAACAGAAACGGTTTTACCTGGGATATTTAGAACCGAATTTGAACCAAACGCCTCAGTCCGGGCACCATTATCAGCTAAAATATTTGAAATAATAAAGGCAATTCCCGGATCTAAAATCTTAACTCCATCTGAATCATGGGTTTCGTATAAAGTTTTACCATTTTGATCACTAACTTTTAGAATCGAAACTGGATCTTGTTTATTACCTAAATCGGCAAACACCGCATAGGCTGAAGTTAGATCGAGTAAACTGACCTCACGTCCGCCTAAAGTCAAAGATAAACCCGCATTATTAACGTTTTCGTCAGTCGGTTCCCAATTGGACAGACCCATTCGATAACCTAAGTCCATCACGTTTTTAACACCGACCATCGCTAACATCTTAACGGCTGGAATATTAATTGAATTACCCAATGCGTACCGAACTTGAATCGGACCTCGGAAACGACCATCATAATTGACTGGCACATAGTCAGATTTATCACCACCAGGAAAATTAGTTTTGACATCCATTAACATGGTGGCCGCGGTATAACCTTTCTGAAGCCCTGCTGAATAGGTAATCGGCTTTGTCGACGAACCTGGTTGCCGATTGGCAAGGGCGACATTGAAGTTACCATCATAATCAGTTGCAAAGTAATCCTTTGAACCTACCATCGCTAAAATTTGACCATTGCGTGGATCCATTACTACCGCCGCACCATTACCAACTTTGTAGCTAGTTAATTTGGCAACTTCATCATGAACGATTTGCTGAGCTTGAACCTCGAGCTTATTATCTAAACTGGTCGTAACTTTTAAGCCACCAGTTTCAACTTCTTTTTCACCAAATTGATCAATTAATTTTTGCTTAACATATAAAACAAAATGAGGGGCTTCAAAACCAGCCTGGTTTTGAGAAGTTCGGTAGGTTAATTGCTCGTTATATGCAGCCGTATCTTGTTGTTGAGTAATATCTTTATCATCCCGCATCCGATCTAAAACCTGCTTTTGGCGAACCTTAGCTAATTCAGGGTGAGTGCCATATGGAGAATACACAGACGGTAGTTGAGGCAAACCGGCCAGAAGTGAGCTTTCAGCTAAATCAAGATCTTTAGCATGCATACCAAAATACAGATTGGCGGCGGCTTCAATTCCATAAGCTGTGCCTCCATAGGGGATCTCATTTAAATACATCTCTAAAATCTGATCTTTGGTATAAACTCGCTCAACTTGGATAGCTAAAACTAACTCCTTTAACTTACGGGTAAAAGACTGCTCGTCGCCGAGCAAAGCATTCTTAACCAATTGCTGGGTTAGAGTTGAACCTCCACCTTCGATCTGGCGATGGGCAATTAAAGCTATTACTGATCGACCAATACCCGTAATTGAAAAACCTTGCTCATGGTAAAAGTTTTTATCTTCAATAGAGATGGTCGCTTGCTTAACGTAATCAGGAATCTCAGTTAATTTAACTGGAGTTCTGTTTTCATTTTGAAAAATATTATAAAGCAGTTCACCGTTCCGATCATAAATTTTGGTAGATGAGGCAACCGCCCGATTCTCCAGCTGATCTGGAGGAGGGATTTGGGTAGCTAAAACCACAATCCCAATGACAACGGCTAAGACTAAAACTAACGCGCCAATTAAAGCAATTGTTGATAGACGAGATAATATTTTAATTTTTTTGAAAGAGTGGGAGCCTTGTGCACCGAATTGTCTTCGCCTAAGTGGCATATTTCAAAATTATAACATTTTCTCGACATTTGATATAATACCTCCGTAATCTATCGATATCCCCAATGATTATAAATGAGAGCGGATATTTAAACACAAGGAAGCAAGGAGACGCAGGACTTGGTATCGCGATTGGATGGTTTTGTTCGCACGGTTATACCGTCAGCATTCCACTAACAGATAGTCAAGATTATGATCTGATTGTAGAGAAAGAAGACATTCTTTATAGAGTTCAAGTTAAAACAACTATCTATAAAAGGTTTAAATATTATTTAGCAAATTTGAGCACAAAAGGTGGAAATAGAAGTGGTATTGGTAAATTAAAAGTTTTTGATACTTCAAGAGTAGATTTACTCTTTGTAGTAACTGGAGATGAAAAAATATACTTAATACCTACAAAAAGACTAAAACCTAAACATCAATTAATTCTCGGTAGTTACTTTGATGAGTTTATTATCCATGGGTGGCCGAACGGTTGAGGCGAGAGTCTGTAAAACTCTTTTAAGTAGGTTCAACTCCTACCCCATGGACCAAGCTTATGAATTCTCCCGAGCGAAAAATTCAAACCTCCGTGACTAATTTCCTATATTGTGGAGATAACTATTTATTTTTAGAACGTGATCCTAGTAAGGAGATTGATGGTGGCAAAATTAATGGCGTTGGTGGGAAAGTTGAACCAGGTGAAGATTATCTAAGCGCTGCTATTCGAGAGACTGCTGAGGAAACAGGCTTAAAAGTGACACCAGGCGATATGAAATTAGCTGGAGTTATCCGACTTGAAGGAGGATATGCTAAAGATTGGGTAATGTGTTTCTTTAAGATCCGCGTTCCGACAATGGAAATTCCAAGCGGCTTAATTGTGCCAGATGGCAAGTTACTTTGGATCCCATCTGATCAGGTTTTATCAGGACAATATGAGGTGGTTGATGACTTAAAGTTATGCTTTAAAGATATTATTTTGGGAACATATCAGTTTTTCATCTCAGCCACCATGGATGAGGAACTAAAAGTTAAGAATCATAGTACTCAAAGAATTAGGATAAATTAATTATTCTGAATATTCAATCCGGGTAAAAATTTCTAAAACTTTTTTATAAGGTAGCCAATCAATTTCGGCAGAATCACATTGACCCTCAGCAGCAGCTCGATACTGGTCATGTCTATATAAAAGATTACATTTAGAGGTCACTGGATTAAAACGATCACAACCATCGCAAAAACTAGCAATTAAACGATCTTGGACCCGGAGCAGCTTTTGTCCTAAAAGATCCGAAGCGTCATCACTACCCTGGCTGTGTTCAATTGACATAAATTAATATGAGATTGTACCTGATTAGCAATCATGAGACTAGCTACGATATTGTCAAAGTAGATTATCTTATTAGCCCGCCCCATTCCAAGACAAAGAAGCCTTGGCGGTTGATCTTAGTCAAGTTAGGAGGAGTCAAAATCTGCTTTGGTTGCGCAGATAACGGTTGATAATCCAAAAATAGTCGATAGATACTATCTGGATGAGGAGTAATTTTCATTGGAATAAGATTATTCATTTCTTGAGTCTGCAAAAATGAAACTCGATAATATGGTGTGTTGTCAGTCAACATCTTTGTCACCCAATACGAAGTCATATCAGTTTTTTCTTTGGCTGTAAATCCAACATCGGATAAAGTCTTATCCATAAAACCTGCCAAATTATCTTTAGCCACCACCCAACCAGTGGTTGGAGTCTGATAAGGCGTACCCCGACTATTTCCAGCCCAATAAATATATGGATAATTATTGGTTAAACAGGCCTGTTTAGCATATTCTGAGCCTATTTTAGTTGAATCAATCAAACTGCAATTGGTCAGATTGGGTTGTAAATCATGCAAAGTTCCATTTGGTTCAGCTAACACATTCCACTTTTGAGCATAACTTGGAATAGCGGTTGATAAAATCATCGGATTAATAAATGAAACTTGAACATTAGTAGACTTTTGGGGATAAAGGTAAACCACCGGTTTGCCACAACCACCCGGCAGCTGATAATCAAATTCTCCCAAAACAACTAACCTTCCCCAATAATCTTTAACAAAGAGGAGCGGATTTTTTGCGACATACTCTTGATAAGTCGGAGCCACAACCCCATCATTAATATCTTTAAAGTCCTGTGTATACGGACTGACTTTAGTGTCATACTCCAGATGGTAAAGAGCATGATCTTTATTTTTTAAACCATAAATTGGTAAGCCATTAAAGGTCGCAATTTGACTTAAATCAGCATCAGTCAAGTCTTTAGTAATGTAATTATATTGATTAAAGCTACAGCCACCGGGAAAAGCCACATCGTAGTTGTTATACAACGAATTAGTACTCACCAATTGTGCTTTATTAAAACGGATTGAGGGCTTGTTACTATTTGCTCCTGTGTCGCCAGAACCCTTCGTACTAATAGCAAATGTATAGGGTAAGCCTGTTGAATCGACAACTATGACTTGAGTCGTAATATCTAGGTAGGGAGAAATTGAAGTTGAAGCAGGCAGTGGAGCATAAAAGGTTAAATTACTGACGTTGGGAAGGGTTAATGTCTTATTTTTAGAAAAATCGGTCTCTAGGATATTTTCATAAAGTGGAGAATGGGATTGATCATCACTTTTCTGTCCAGTATCCTGTCTTATCGATAAAATATCGTACTCCGATAATGAAAAATTAGGATCGAGGCTTATCGTTTCTGGAGTTGCCTCCGGAATTAAATCAGTACTAACGACTTTGGTCGTATCAAAATAGCTCATATCCATGTTGTATATCGTCTTAGCCGTAGAATCTAAGATATAGCTTCTTTGGTCTTTACTCACGAAGAATAGTGTCACAGGACCGCCGGGCCCCCAGTCAAATAAGGCTAGGTACCGCGTGTAGCCAGCATACTTACCTGAGCTAAATACTCCTCCGGTATAGTAGGTAATCCCTTGACTGTCAAATTCGTCACTATTTTTGATTAAGCCTAAATCAGTTGATAAACGCGTCACCTGTCCGGTTAAAGTCGCTACTCCTGTCGATGCCGCCGCCGCTGGGGTTGGAGCGGCTTTAGGGCTAACCTGGGGATGAGTAGTAGGGTAGTTAACCGCTGGAGGAGTCAGATTGCTAGATTTTTGTTTTTGGAAAAAATAAGCACCGACCGCCCCAGCTGCAAGTAGAGCAAAAATTAATAGAAAGATTATAGGCGCAAAACCTTTTTGATTCATTAAATTAAATCATTCCATAATAGATTTAATTAAGCAACTATTTATTTACTTACTCATTAAATTGACAAACAACTAACCCCATAATAATATACGGGTATGGCAACCGAAGGTCACGAAACCGATCGACCAATTTATAGACGAACTTTTTTAGAAGGTGGTTTAGCCTTAGGACTGGCTGCCTCAGGCATATTTATAGCAAGCAAGCTTTATGACTGGAAGGAGCACGCGGGATCTGGCCCATTGCCAGACCAACCCCCCGTTGTCCCAAGTAACGGTCAGATCATATTCAATGGACAAAGCACCCAAGCCGGTGGTCCACCACTCGACCACACTCCAGTTCCAAATCAACAAGGGATCGATCAGCAACTTATTTATGAGAACTCAACTGGACGACTAGATCAAGAATGTAATAATCCACGGGTGAGAGTGTTAGGGTTAAAGCCCGAAGGTCCAACAAGCGAGGGTTGGAGAGTTTTTTACTCTCCACTTGAAGAAACAGATCGAAGAGTAAAGAGAGTCTGGGATACGGCTAAAGTTCCTAATAATTCGCTTATCCTACGCTCAGGTGAGTATATTGGAATTGACCATATGGGACTTTTCCAAACTGACAAAGATTTAGCAAAATCGACTGGTTTTAGACTACGTTTTATGCCCCTTGATCCTAAATTTAATCGAGCTTGCCAACTAAGATTAGCTCTAAAATTAGGTAATAGTGATCTGCTTTTAAGAACCAGCCAGGAGCAAACGCTCACGGGTCAGCTTAACCCCTTAGAGCGTCCCGTCAATACGGATTATGTGGCTTTTCAAGATCCGATCCATCACCGAACCTATGGACTAATGATCCAACCGCTCGGGGATGCACAATCTATTATGGTAGCGCTAACAGTTCCTCGAGTTACCAAAACGATTTATAACCG
>JBEPVZ010000031.1:0-11457 GCA_041690695.1 Candidatus Daviesbacteria bacterium
AAATATTCGCCAACTTCATGGTGGACTCTATAGCGGCATCTTTGCTTTTGAAGCCGACGGTCAAAAGATGGTTATTAAGATGCCAGGCGAGTGGTTCCCGCTTGAAGGTGAGTTATACTTTTTTCAACAGCTTCAATCTTTCGGGATTGTTCCAAAAATAATTGATTTTGATTTAAAACGCAATTTCATGATTATGGAATTCGTTTTAGGTCAAGGCATTCAAGATGATTTATCGCCGGAGGATAAGATCAAACTTTGGGAGAATTATGGTCGAGTGGTTAAAATCGTTCATAGTGTCGATGTGCCTGGAACAGGTGTTTACAAAGAGGGGCAATTTAAATTTAAAACTACCGAAGACTTTTTAGAATCTGAATTAAAATGGTTAACCACTAATCCAGAATTCGTTAAGCTGGTTTTAACTGACGATCGGCTAGAAGTCCTCAAAAAGTATCTTCATGATTTACCTGAAACGCACAAACTATTGCATGGTGACCTCTATTTATCAAATAGCCTTCAAGTTGGTAGCCAGGTCAAAGTTTTAATTGATCCGGCTGGGTGGCGGGGCGGTCATCCTTATTTAGATCTGGGTGTTGTTTATACCGATGCTATGAATTGGCCGGGTGGACAAGATCATCTGGAAGCTTTTAGCCGAGGCTATGGCGGAGTTGATTGGCAAGATAAATTACTTCTAGCATGCTCAACTTTTTGGGAAGTAATTTTACTGGCTTTCTTTTACGAGAGCGATCAAGCTGAGTTCTCAAAAAGATGGCCAGAGAAAGAGGTGTTACTTAAAGAGCGATTCACCAAACTTTAAACTATGATTTCCGTTCGAGGTTTAACCTTTTATTACAACAACAATTTAGTGCTTGAAGAGGCCAGTTTTAACGTCGCCGATAAACTTAAAGTTGGATTAGTTGGTCCAAATGGAGCCGGCAAGACCACCCTACTTAATTTACTGTCAAAAAGTGAACTCCCAGATGAAGGCAAAATTGAGGTTAGTGGCACGATCGGAATCGTTCCTCAAGAAGTTAAACATGATCCGATTCTTGAAGCTAGCGCAACTATTCGGGAGTATTTAGTTGGTGAAAGTCAAAAGGCGGATTATGAGCTCAGAACTTTATTAGATGGGTTAGAGTTAACTCATCTACAACTTGAAGACTCACCCCAAAATCTAAGTGGTGGCCAAAAAACCCGATTGGCTTTAGGACGAGCTTTGCTGAGCGAACCTGATCTTTTATTACTTGATGAGCCAACTAACTTTATGGACTATGCCGGCAAACGCTGGGTGATGAATTTTTTATCAAGCTATCAAAAAAGTTTAATCATTATCTCCCATGATCTTGAATTGTTAGACCAAGCCATCGATAAAGTTTTATTTGTTAACGTTCAAACTAAAAAGGTCGAAGAATATACCGGTAACTATAA
The DNA here is from genome assembly GCA_041690695.1 of Candidatus Daviesbacteria bacterium. Taxonomy (GTDB): domain Bacteria; phylum Patescibacteriota; class Microgenomatia; order Daviesbacterales; family UBA10151; genus JBEPVZ01. The sequence continues at coordinate 1,426 of JBEPVZ010000031.1, forward strand.
CCAGTTTGTGAAGTTAAAAAAGCAAAAAGAAGAGTTACTCGTTCGTCAGGTGGCTGTTGAGCAAAAGCATATTAAAAAGATGGAGGAGAGTGTTTTAAAGCTTGGTCATGATGTCAGACAGCGCATTAATATTCAGCGTCGAATTGCCCGGGCTAAAGAAAGTTTGCCTGAACTTCCAGAAGAAACTAGAAAGATTAAATTCAAATTAAACGAGCCGGCTTGGATTGGTGAACTACCATTACAAGTTAAAAATATTAGTAAGTCATATGGTCAAAAGGTCATATTAGAGGATGTGACTTTTTCACTAAGGCGTGGCGAAAGATTTGCTCTGATAGGAAGAAATGGAGCAGGAAAGAGTACCCTTATCAAAATTTTAATGGAGATACAGCCTCAAGACAGTGGTGAAATTATTCGTGATCCCAAGTTAAAGATCGGTTATTATTCTCAAGAGTTTGAGATTTTAGATTTAAGTAAAAGCCTCATTGAAGCTGTCAGACAACTGGTCCCTTCACCTGATCATTATTTACGACCAGTTTTAGCCAAGTTTTTATTTTCTGGCGATAAAATTTACCAAACGATCTCAACTTTATCTGGAGGTGAGAAAACACGTCTGGCAATTTGTCTATTGGTTCTCCAAGATTACAATTTGCTGGTTTTAGATGAGCCGACAACATACTTAGATGTGTTGTCACAACGAATTATTCTGGATGTTTTAAAAGAGTATACGGGCGCCATGATTGTGGTCTCCCATACCGAAGATTTTATTAAAGAGCTTCATCCAGAGCGAGTCTTAATTTTACCTGAGAATAAACTTAAGTTCTATTCTGATGATATTTTAGATCAAGTTGGAGAGCTTTAAAGGCTAAAATTTAGCCTTTAAACTAATCGTTGACACGCACGAGAGAGCTCGTCAGCTAGGTATAAATAACCCCTTGACATGAGTTAGCACTCTTGGTATATTACTGCTAATAGTTGATGGTTAAGGTTCCCAGACAGAAACCTTAACGGTCAATTTAAAAAATATGGACTTAACTGATCGTCAACGGGCACTGTTAAAAGCGATCATTGAGTTGTACGTTAAAAATGGTGAGCCAATTGGCTCAGAAAATATTGAGAAAGCCTACCACCTGGGGGTCTCCCCTGCCACCATTCGGCACGAGATGGTTCGGCTAACTGAGGACGGATACTTAAAGCAGCCCCACACTAGTGCGGGTAGGATTCCAACCTCAATGGGTTACCGATTATACATTGCCGAGTTGATGAAAGAGAAAGATCTGCCGATCTCGGCCGAGGTTTCGATTAAGCAGCATCTTTGGCAAGAGCGCTATCAACAAAACCGACTGCTTAAAGAAGCGGTTAAGTCTCTCGCTCAAAGATGTCAGGTCATAGCTATGGCTATTAATGACGAGGACGAGATCTTTTATGCTGGAGCAGCCAACATCTTAGATTGGCCGGAGTTTGGAGATATTGATGTGGCCAGGTTTGTGCTTTCTCTATTTGATGCTCATCCGACCTTGAGCCAGATCTTAGGTAAAGCGGTTGGAACTCATCCAGTTCATGTTTTGTTTGGTGAAGACATGGAATATGAAGACCTGATGCCAACTAGCTTTGTATTTTGTCGATTTAAAGGTCGGGAAGAGACTAAAGATGGAGTGATTGGAGTTATCGGACCTGCCAGAATGAACTTTCCGATGGTCCTGCCATATGTGAAATACACTAGTAATTTGATAGAACAGGCTCTAAAATCTTGGTAATCGGGCTGAAGTAAAAAATATGACTAAACAAAAAACAGATAATGACAATGAAATGACTGATCAGGCAACTGATGATCAACCAATCGCTGAAGAGACGGCTCAAGTCAGTGATGACTTCCGCAAGATGGAGGGCAAGATGGCTGATCTTGAAAACCAGCTCAAACGAGCTGTGGCAGATTATCGAAATCTTGAAAAACGAGTTGAAGATGGTCGGAGTCAATTAAACAGTTGGGCGAGCACTGAATTAATTAATAAGTTGCTACCAGTTCTGGATCATTTAGAGACTGTGGTTGGTTTAGGTAAAGATGTTTTAGCTGAGCGACCAGAGCTTAAAGACTGGTTTAGGGGAGTTGAGCTAGCGGTCAGTCAGTTCACAACTGTCTTAAAAGATGAGGGAGTTGAAGAAGTTTCAGCTGAAGGCCAATTTAACCCCAGCCTTCATGAAGCGGTCGATGCGGCTGAGGGTGAAGACAATCTGATTTTAAGAGTTGCAGCAAAAGGGTATAATTTAAACGGAAAAGTTTTAAGACCAGCCAAAGTGGTGGTCGGAAAGAAAGGGGCAGATCAATAATATGGCAAAAATAATTGGTATCGATTTAGGAACAACTAATAGCGCGGTGGCGGTGATGGAGGGTGGAAAACCTAAGGTCATTCACTCAGCCGAAGGCGAAAATACCATTCCATCAGTCGTTAACCCGATTAAAAGTATTGTTGGCCGGGTCGCCAAGCGCCAAGCGATTGTGAATCCTAAGGAAACTATCTTTTCAGTCAAGCGTTTGATGGGTCGAAAGTTTAAAGATCCAGAAGTTCAACGTGATATGAAGTGGTTACCTTACGATGTTAAAGAAGGTAAAAATGGGATGGCGGTTGTGTCAGTTGATGGTCATGAATATACGCCTCAAGAGATCTCAGCCCAAATCTTACAAAAAATTAAAGTTGATGCTGAAGCCTACTTGGGTGAAACCGTGACTAATGCCGTTATCACCGTTCCAGCGTATTTTGATGATGCTCAGCGCCAAGCCACTAAACAAGCGGGTGAGATTGCTGGACTAACTGTCGATCGGATTATTAACGAACCAACTGCGGCTGCCTTAGCTTACGGTTTAGATAAAGCTAACGCTCATACTATCGCGGTTTATGACTTAGGTGGTGGAACTTTTGATATCTCGATCTTAGATCTAGGAGAGGGTGTTTTTGAAGTTAAATCAACCAATGGCGATACTCACTTAGGTGGCGACGACTTTGATCAAAAAGTTATCGATTGGTTAGCCGAAGAATTTAAAAAAGAGCAAGGGATTGATCTTAAAAATGATCGCCAAGCTCTCCAACGACTTCGTGATGCCGCTGAAAAAGCCAAAATCGAGTTATCGTCTTCCATAGAGACTGATGTTTCAATTCCATTTGTAACCGCTGATGCGTCAGGTCCTAAACATTTAGAAGTTAAATTGTCTCGAGCTAAGCTGGAGTCTCTAGTTCAAGATTTAATCGACAAGTCGTTTGAAGCGGTCAAATCAGCCTTAAAAGATGCCAAAATAGAGGCTTCAAAGGTTGATGAGGTTATCTTGGTCGGTGGAATGACTCGGATGCCGGCTGTTCAACAAGCGGTTGAAAAATTCTTTGGCAAAGAGCCACATCGTGGTATTAATCCAGACGAGGTCGTAGCCGTGGGTGCAGCTATCCAAGGTGGAGTTTTGGGTGGGGAAGTCAAAGATGTTCTACTTTTGGATGTCACTCCCCTAACCTTAGGAATTGAAACTTTGGGTGGAGTTAGAACCCCGTTAATTAATCGTAATACCACTATTCCAAGCTCAAAATCAGAAGTTTTTTCAACTGCCGCCGATAATCAGACCTCGGTTGAAATTAATGTCTTGCAAGGTGAGCGAGAGATGGCCGGAGATAATAAGTCACTTGGTCGATTTATCCTAGACGGTATTCCACCTGCTCCACGGGGTGTTCCTCAAGTTGAAGTGACATTTGATATTGATGCCTCGGGACTCTTAAACGTTTCGGCTAAAGATAAAGCTACTAACAAAGAGCAAAAGATTACAATCACCGGTTCAACTGGTTTAGATAAAACTGAAGTTGAACGAATGACTAAAGAGGCTGAGGCTCATGCTGAAGAAGATCGCAAGAAAAAAGAAGCCATTGAAATTAAAAATCAGTCAGATAGTTTAGTCTATACAGCTGAGCGAACGCTTAAAGATGCTGGTGATAAAGTTTCAGCTGAAGTCAAAACTGAGGTTGAAGATAAGATTAAAGCGGTTAAAGAATCGTCTGAGGATGATCTTAAAGCTAATATGGAAAGTTTATCTGAGAGTCTCCAAAAAGTTGGAGCAGCTATGTACGCCGATTCATCTAAAGGTGGAGCAGAAGGCTCTGAGCCTGGCTCATCTGAAGAAACTCCATCTGAGTCAAGTGAAGCTAGCTCTGAAGAAGCTGCTGCGTCTCCTGATCAACCAGTTGAGGGTGAAGTGGTTGAGGATGACAAGCAAAATGGATGAAGCCTTTAACTCTTCCTACTTTCTTTCCTGACGCTACCCGTGGAGTTATTCGAGGATTAGATAGCCACGATTTAAAACAAGCTCAAGTCGAGGGTGTAATCGTTAACACCTATCACCTCTTTACCTCTCCTGGTCAAAATATTATAAAACTTGCCTCAGGGATAAAAAAATTCATGAACTGGGATGGGGTAGTCATTTCCGATTCAGGAGGATTCCAGCTTCTTTCGCTAATTTACAAAAATAAGAGTTTCGGCAGCATTAACGACGAAGGGGTAACTTTTTACAAGAATTCTCGCGGAGGTAAAGAAAAATATAATTTTACGCCTGAAAAATCGATTCAGATGCAGTTTAGTTTAGGGGCGGACATCATGGTTTGTTTAGACGACTGCCCTCCGATAAAAGCCAGTATTGAGGATTATAAAACTAGTGTGAGGCGGACGATTGAGTGGGCTAAACGCTCAAAGGCTGAGTACTTAAAACAGGTTGAACAACGTGGGCTTAAAGAGTCGGAGCGTCCATGGCTATTTGGGGTTATCCAGGGTGGTAATAATCAAGACTTGCGTAAAGAATGTGCGGACGAGTTAATTAAGATCGGTTTTGATGGTTATGGTTTTGGAGGCTGGCCGCTCGACCAAGACGGCCAATTTGATCAAGAAATATTAAAATTCACGGCTGATTTAATGCCTGACAATTTACCTAAATATGCTTTGGGGGTAGGCAATCCTCAATCAATCGCGGATTGTTATAAGATGGGCTACAACATCTTTGATTGTGTTTTACCGACCCGGGATGGTCGTCATCAAAGGTTGTACATCTTAAAAGACGATCCGCTTAGCGGATCGAATTACGAATATCTTTATATCGCTGAAGAGAAATATGCTAATGATTTCTCGGCTATTGATCCCAAATGCGACTGTTTTTGTTGCCTAAATTACACTAAAAGTTACCTGCATCACTTATTTTCGATTGGTGACAGTTTAGCTGAAAGGTTGGCAACCATTCACAACTTACGAACTTATACTAGATTAATGGAAGGTTTAAGAATCAATGGATAGCCAGCAAGTTAGCCAAAAAATCCTCCAATCTAAGAAGTACCGGGCTCTTAATCCTGAGACGGTTAGTCGGGTAGTTAAGCAATTTTCAACGCATAAAGATGTTGAAGGTCGATCAAGACAACTCCTTCACCAGATTTGGGGGAGCTATTATCCGGGCTTTCCTAATTTTGGCAAACTTTTGAAACGTTTCCAAGTGGATGGTGATCTGTTGCCACTTTTAGCCGCTCACTCTTCAACCAAAGAGCGAATCCCGATCCTAGATCAGTTTTATACTCGAATTTTTGAAATAACCGGTACTCCCATGAAGATTATTGATCTAGGTTGTGGCTTAAACCCCTTAACTATCTCCTGGATGAATTTACCAGAAACAAGTACTTATCAAGGTTTTGATATTGATCAGGCGATGGTCGATTTTAATAATCAGGTTCTGAAGAGCACTCAATACCAGGCCAAAGTATCACTGGGGGATCTGTTTGATGGAGCAACCCATTCGGCTGATCTGGCGATGTTACTTAAAGTTCTACCGGTTATTGAGCAGCAGGCCAGAGGTACTAGCCTGGAAATTCTTCGACAGATTGATGCTAAATATCTTATAATCTCCTTCCCTGTAGCTTCAGTTTCTGGAAAAAATAAAAATATGGTCGAGCATTATCGGGGGTGGTTTAATAAATTGGTCGAAGGTCAGGGCTGGAAGGTTAATGAGTTATTATTTGAGACAGAATTGGTTTATGTGGTGAAAAAATAAAACATGGCTACCAAAAAAGACTATTATCAATCGTTGGGGATCGCTAAATCGGCCACTGAAGCTGAGATTAAATCTGCCTACCGAAAATTAGCTCGTCAACATCATCCGGATATTGATAAATCAGCTGGAGCGGCTGATAAATTTAAAGAGATTTCGGAGGCTTATCAAGTTTTATCTGATCCAAGTAAGCGCAAAAGTTACGATCAGTTTGGACATAACGCACCCGGTGCTAATCCGTTCGCTGGTGGGCAGGGCGCAGGAGCGGGTAACCCATTTGAGGGCTTTAGTTACAGCTGGTCCCAAGGTGGCCAAAGTGCAGGCCAAGGTTTTGAAGATCCGTTTAGTTTATTTGAACAAATTTTTGGCGGCGGCTTTGGAGATTCATTTTCTCAAGGTTTTCGACAACGTCAGAGCTATCAACTTGATTTAACATTTGATGAGGCGGTTAACGGGGTAGAGAAAGAGGTCGAGATCCAGCGGTTAGAAGGGCCAAGGCGCGATCAGGTCAAAACTTCACGGATGAAGCTCAAAATCCCGGCTGGGGTTGATAACGGCATGAAGATGAGATTTGGCGATGTGGATATCGTTTTTAGAGTTAGGCGTCATCCCGAATTTAATCGTGAGGGTTCAGACATCTTTACCGATGTTACACTCGGCGTTCCCCAAGTTGTTTTAGGCAATGTTATCGATGTTAAAACGGTTCATGGCAAAGTCAAATTAAAAGTCCCAGCCGGCACCCAATCAGGCTCACTGATTAGGATCAAAGGTAAAGGTGCTCCAACTTTAAAAGGGACGATGGGCGATCATTACGTTCGAGTTAAAGTTGAAATTCCGGCACGATTAACCGATGAAGAGAAACGACTTTATGAACAATTAGCCAATTTAAAACTTAAGAAGAAGAATTGGTTCTAAAATTAAAGAAGACTACCCCAAGAGTTATGAGGGTGACCATAAATGGTAAGTTTGGAACCCCTCCACTAAACGAGCTAACTAGATCCATAATTAACTCTAAAATTAACCCTAAAGTTATGGCGTATAAACTGACTGTATAAGCTTGTTTGTAGGTCAGCTTAGTGATCAGAATCTTTCCTAAGACAAAAATTAAAGCTGCCAGAATTAATAATTGGATGAGTCTAAAGCTATAAACTAGATAAATACCCAGACTAATTACGACTAATAAGCCTAGCCCAAGCCAGTTTATCCATGGGTCGAGCTTACTGGCCAGAGACTTAACATAATTTTTATCGATATTAAGGTTATCGATCTTAGCTAACTCAAAAACTCGAATCTCGCCCGCATTGTCTGGGGCGTAATAGGCTGCAGAGTCTTTTGTCAACCAGACGTAAGCTTTATATTGTCGAAATTGGTCAAGGCTGAATGGTGTTTTAGTATCGATAACTACTAGGTGGTCTAGACTAGATGAAGATGAGGCCGTTTGGCTTGGCAAGGCAATAAAATAAGGCTCTGCGACGTTAGTTGTGACTTGGCCTTTATGAATCTGAACTTTAAGTTCCTCTGGGTAACCGGTCACGATTTGTTGCTCAAGTTGTCTAGCTTGATTTGGAACCTGATTAAATAAAATTGGCGAGAGCGATAAAACGTGAACGATCGTTAAAAAGAGGGTTAATAAAAAGAAGTATTTAAAAGCTTTCGAGATCGGTTGTTTAACAATCCCAGCATAAAACTTGGGATTATAAATACTGTCCTGAATGGTTTTAAAAAACTGTTGGATTTGGATCATTAAGATGTATGGTATGTTAGCTAGACAAAAGTGTCAATTAGACCTCAACTTTATTTGACCCCTCTAAGCGGGGTTTGACAGCCTTTTAGAAAAGCTTTAAGCTTTTATCAGTGGTTACTCAGGAACTAACGGATTATATTAAAAAATATCAGGCCCAAGGATTATCCAATACCCAAATCACCTCGGATTTAGTTAAAGTTGGTTGGGATAAAGCTGACGTCGACCGGGCTGTTTTGCAAGTTTCAAATCCCGATATCCCTTTGCCTCCACACTCTGGTGAACATCAGTCGGTCTCTTCAGCCAGTCATCCTTCAACCTATACGATGTGGGATACCTTTGAGCATATCTTAATGTTTATTAGCCTCTATGTTATGTCAACTTCAATTGGCTTGATCCTATTTGACTTTATTAACAAATGGTTCCCGCCCATTAGTTTAAATGATTACTATAGTGGTTATTCTTCTCGGCAAGATCTAGCTTTAAATGGTTATCTGGCAGCTTTAATTGTTTCTTTCCCAATCTTTGGGTTTTTCTTTATCCGAATTGCTCGCCAGACCGCTAGTTATCCCCAGATTCGTGAACTTAGATCTCGGAAGGTTTTAATTTATCTGACCTTAATTGTGACTTTCTTAGTCATGCTCGGTTATGTTATTGCAACGGTTTATAAGTTTTTAAGCGGTAATGTCACTCCCAACTTCTTGTTACACTTGGCGGTGACAATTAGTATTAGTGGGCTGATTTTCTGGTACTATCTAAATGAAGTTAAGGCCGATAGGCGAATCCATGCGTAATTATTATCTTTTTGTGACTGGATTAGGGGTATTCGTGTTGGCTCTGGTTATTGTCAGTTTCTTTGTAAGTGGTAACCCTTTTGAGCAAAAAAACTTTCAACTAGATGAACAAAGGACTAACGACTTAAATAACCTTCACTATGCGATAGAGAGCTATTATACTCAGAGTGTTGGTTTACCAACTAATCTTAATCAAGTCGAGAATACTTCAAATCTGTTAGATCCCCAAACCCATCAACCTTATGAATATGCTATTACCTCGCCGATAACTTACTCGCTTTGTGCAAATTTTTCATCAAATAGTAAAGACCTTAAACAAACCAGCTCTAATGTTACTTATGTTATCCCTCCACTTGTTAATAATAATAACCCTTTTCTTAACCATCCTAAAGGACATTTTTGTGGGACTTACACTGTCACAAGTAGAGCTTATCAATATACCCCTCCACCGACTTATAACCCTCCTCCTGCTTTTTCTCCGACGGTCAGCTTACCGAGTTGTCTGAGCCCGTTACTGGCCGGAGAGGATATTTCTATAAAATGGTTAGATACGAGTATCAATGGGACTCCCTATGTTGATATTGGTCAAAACCAAAGCTTTGCAACACATTTTTACCATAAAGAGGTTAATGGACTCATAGGATCAACTTCAGCTAGCCAATTTTTAGGAGTTGATAATAGTGGACAGAGTATTGATAGCGATCTTTTAACCTTGGCTCCAAATACAAAATATTTTGTTCGTTATTTTGATGGACAATACGAAAGCCCAATTAGTAGTTTTGTCACACCTACCAAATGTAGCCAGCCTTCTCCGACTGACCAAAATAACCAGGGTTTTGTGAAATCTGACATCTAATTAATAAATCCTAACGGGGTTGACTTCAAGCTCACTTGAGCATACAATAAGCCGTAGTTTAAGGTAAGTTCCTGAGGGTGGGCATGTCCCGCCCTTTTTAAACGAAAGAATAGAAAAACTAGATGCCTATACAAGCTAGAACCGAATTTGCTGCCGCGCTAAACCAGATCGCCTCTGAAAAAGGGGTTGATGTGGCGATCATTATCGATGCCATTGAACAAGCGGCTTTGGCTGCTTATCGTAAAGATCTAACTTTAAGAAACGAACCTATCCCAGAAGATTTTGATGCCATTACCGCCAAGATTAATCCTTCAAGTGGCGAGATCAGCATCATGAAAGATGGTCAAAACGTCACTCCGCCAGGTTTTGCTCGAATCGCCGCTCAAACCGCTAAACAAGTCATCGCCCAAAGGCTCTACGAGGCTGAAAAAGGGGCTATAACCGAAGAGTATGACAAGAAGATAGGTTCTGTTATCTCAGGCATGATTCAACGCCAAGAAGGCAATACTTATTTCGTCGATTTAGGTCGAGCTGAAGGGGTTATGCCTCCTCAAGAACAAACTCGAACAGAGATGTATATGTCCGGTAC
>JBEPVZ010000032.1:0-11332 GCA_041690695.1 Candidatus Daviesbacteria bacterium
GACAAATTCCATTTGACCTAATGGTGGTGGCCGCTTATGGCAAAATTATTCCTCAAGTCGTCTTAGATCTGCCTAAAAAGGGGGCTTTAAACGTTCATCCATCACTTCTTCCTAAGTATCGGGGAGCTAGCCCGATTCAAGCCGCATTATTAGCTGGTGACTCCGAAACTGGCATCAGTATTATCCAAATGGATGCCAAAATGGATCATGGACCACTTGTCTACCAAGAAACCTTTGAGCTTTCAAATGAGGATAATCTTCAAATATTGCACAATAAAATGTTCCAGCGAGCTAGTCAGATTTTAATAGAACTTATTCCTGATTTTATTCAAGGAAAAGTTCATGGAATTGACCAAAATCATGATCAAGCCACCTTTTGTAAGATGATTTCTAAAACTGATGGCTATTTTGAGATAGATAATCCTCCTCATTTAGAAAAATTAAACCGAATGATTAAGGCTTATTATCCGTGGCCAACGGCTTGGACTAAGTGGCAAAATAAGATTATTAAGCTTTTACCAGGTGGATTAGTTCAACTCGAAGGCAAAAAGGCGGTTAAATTAGAGGATTTTTTGAGAGGCTACCCAGAATTTCCAATAAAAAGGATCTAAGAATTAGGAGCGAGGTTAGCGGAAACACAAAAACTTTCCACCTAGTTCTTAAAACCTAATTCTACTAAGCTACTACTTGAGAAACTATCTTACTCTTCATAAATTCGGTCTTAGCTCGTCTTAAACATTTAGTACAGTACTTAAGACCTTTAAAGAGGTGTAAATTCGGGCGCTGGAGATGTTTTGTGATTTGAGCACGAAGTGGCCACTCTGTTGCTCCAGAGGAACCTTTTTGGTGTCTTGAGTAAGACACACTGACTGCTCTCTTCCCACAATTAGTACAAACTAGCATGTGCTAGAATATAACACAGTTGCGTTCAAAATTCAAAGTCTAGTATGTCATCCCTGCGTACGCAGGGATCCAATTAAGAACTCAACTATTTATATAGATTCCCGCCTGCGTGGGAATGACAGAAGTATATGGATCCACAATTTCTTAGTCTATCAATTTTAATCTTACTTTTCTCGGTCATCGTTCATGAGGTCATGCATGGCGTGGCGGCTTTAAAATTTGGTGATCATACCGCAGAGGCAGCTGGTCGATTAACCCTCAACCCGATTCCCCATATCGATCCGATCGGAACAATTCTCTTACCGCTGCTTTTAGTTATAACCCATGCACCGATTCTGTTTGGTTGGGCCAAACCCGTTCCGGTTAATCCTCGAAATTTCACTGATTTTCGCCGCGGCGAGTTTTTTGTTTCTTCTGCAGGTGTATTAGCCAATTTTGGTTTAGCCCTATTAGGGGCCGTTATTCTTCATGTTATGGGTACAGAAAATCCGATTGACATGTTTTCGGCTTTACTTAATTATTTAGTTAATATAAATATTACTTTGGCAATTTTAAATCTGATTCCAATTCCACCATTAGATGGCTCAAAAATCTTGATTTCTGTTTTACCCTACCAATTGGCCCGCCCGTTCCAGCGTTTAGAACAATACGGTTTTTTAATATTCATTCTTATTCTTTTTATCCCTTTTGGGAACGGCTCACTGGTCAGTTTTATTCTCGGAAATGGCTTATTAATCTTTAGACAGCTCCTGGGGCTTTAAGTTATTACTTATTTATTACACAACTGCTTCTCAGGCACAGAAAAATGAGTTTTGATTGGTCTGACAAGACAGTTATCATTTTGACTTTAGTCCTATTTATTGATACTATTTTGAAGTCCAAAGGGACAAAAGTAGATGGCTCTTGCCTACTGGGTGCGTTTGAAATTTGAAGGTTTAAATTTTCTTCACTATGTTTAAACCTGTCGGGAGACTCAACTAGTCATGAGGGGTAAACTTTCATGATAGGGTTCCCACTTATTGTTTTGTAGAAAAAACTTCAAAACACGGCCAAGTAGGCAGTTATTATTTTAAAAATTAGTGTTGAAACCACATGCTCAAAGGAGGATGTGGTTTTTTTAAACCAAAACTCTCCACTTCTTCCTACTACCTGCTACTTTCTCCTAGTCGCTTATTTTGATAGAATCATCCATGGATGCGCCGAGATAGCTCATTTGGTAGAGCACCTGTTTTGTAAACAGGGGGTGCCGGGTTCGAGCCCCGGTCTCGGCTCCAACCGCCGACGTAGCTTAGAGGCAAAGCACTTCATTGGTAATGAAGAGACCATGGGTTCAATTCCCATCGTCGGCTCACGAGTCCCGCTGAGCGGGACGAAGTGGTGAGTCAGACTCAACATTCAGACTTTTTAGATTATAAATAAACTGGTAAACTAATTAGATTGAAACATCACGCCTTTGCCATCGGATTATTTGTTTTCTATATCATCGTTGTGACCGCCATCATGGTCTGGCAAGGCATCGGCATTGCTCCCGATCGTTATGCTTTCGTGCTATTTTTCCCCAGTCTTTTAATTAAGAGAACTCGAGCCTTTTTACTTGACTGGATCCCATTTTTATTAATTCTTTTGTCTTACGACTTTTTGCGAGGGCTAACTCCCCTTTTACATCTTAATGTTAATTACTGGGCAGCAATTAATTTCGACAAATTCTTTTTTGGTCAAGTTCCAACTATTACCTTACAACATGCGCTATTTAACCCAAATCATTTAAATTGGTATGATTATTTAGCCTCCATCTTCTACTTTTTACACTTTGCTCTACCACTCGCCTTTGGTTATATTCTTTGGCTGATTAATAAAGATCAATTTCGACGATTCACGACCGGACTACTGGTTTTGTCATACAGCGCTTGGGCAACTTATCTGATCTTTCCAGCTGCGCCGCCTTGGCTAGCTAGTCAAAACGGCTTTATCCCTCATTTAGATAAAATCCTGAATTTCACTTTAAGCGCGTTCCCAGCTAAAAATCTGCCAACGGTTTACGCCGCTTTTAATCCTAATGATGTCGCAGCCGTGCCATCGCTTCATGCTGCTTATCCGTTCCTGGTTTTCTTATTTAGCCTAAAGTTCTTTGGCAAAAAAGCCTTATGGTTTATACCCTATTTAATTGGCATCTGGTGGTCGATCGTTTATTTAGGTGAACACTACGTTTTTGACGTCATAACCGGAATTATTTACGCTGCATTTAGCTTCATTCTTGCAAACGGAGTCCTTCATCATGTAAAATTCCATACATGGCTAAAAAAGGTAATCGCAAAGCGCTCGGCTTAGCGTGTGACGTCTGTAAATCACGGAACTACATCACTACTAAAAACGGGCTAAATACAAAAGATAAATTAAGTTTAAGTAAGTACTGTAAAAAGTGTCGTGCCACGACCACTCATATTGAGTATAAAAGCCTCCATTAAAGTAAGCGATTTTTCACCTGTTAAATTCTTTTTCGACCAAAGGTCCTTTGGGATTTACGAATAATAATCGTTAATCGCCAAATAGCGAAATTGGAACTTTTTAGGCACAAAATAGCTTTTGCCTTTATACTAAATACCAAATACTATATACTAATCTCTACTTAGGCCTGTGGTGAAATGGTATCACAGCACTCTCCAAAAGTGCTTTTCTAGGTTCAAATCCTAGCAGGCCTGCATTTAACTCTTGACCTTACAGTAACTGGAAGGTATATAGTCTAACCATGACTATAGGAGAAGTTTCAAAACTGGTTGGCCTACCAACTAAAACGATTCGCTTTTATGAGAAGATCAAACTTCTAAAGCCTGCAAACAGAAGTCAGAATAATTATCGAACTTACAATCAGGACGATCTTAATATCCTTTTTCTTATTAAAGAAGCTCGGGCTTTAGGGTTAGATACAAATGAGGTCAAGAACATTGTTAACCTGTGCCTAAATAGTGGCTGTGAGCATATAAATGATTATCTCGCTAAACATATCCCAATTTATAAAAATACGATTGATGATCAGATCCAAAGACTTACAGGTTTAAAAAGCAAATTATCAAACTTGGAACAAGATATAAACAATAAGTCAATTAACTGTAAAAACGACTGTGATGAGTGCAATATTCTATGTAGAACTAGTAAAACTTGCTAGTTAAAGGAGGTGGTTTAGATGGAAGGTTGTTGTTCAGGTTGTCCTACTGGAGGCTGTTAAGGTTTTAGGTTAAGTATCATCTAGCGCGCAGGTGGTACTTACTGACTTATTAGTCCTTGAAAAGTCCTTAAATTGGTGTTATTATTTGGACATGATCACTCAACAAACCCAGATCAAAATTAACTTACCCGTTAACCTCAAGGATTATGTCGAGAGTAAAGCCGATAAATTTGGCATGCCCCTAGCCGGATATATTAAACATCTAATCTTAAAGGATGTTGAAGCCATGGATTACCCTACTTTTGAAGCCTCTGATAAAACGATTAAAGCTTATAAGAATGCGATGTTGAATAAAGATAAAGCTATTGTGGTTAAAGATATGGATGCTTTTTTTAAGGACCTGTGAAACCGATTCAGTTTAGTCCAGAAGCTTACAAAAAACTGGAAGAACTTAAACATAAGAATCCCAAGCTGCTTAATAAAGTTCAAAAGCAGCTTAAGCTATTTAAACAGGATTCTCGACATAAATCATTACGTCTTCACAAAATAACTAATCAAGTTGAGAATACTTGGAGTATATCCATCGATAAAAGCTTCAGGATCCTCTACACAGAACTTGAAGACAGTATTTATTTCTTTAAGATTGGGAGTCATGATGAGGTATGAGGTATAGAGGTATGAGGTATATAGGAAATAAGTTTCAACACTAAGGACCTGCTACATTCAGTTCGTTAAAATCTGGGCTTGATTTATCTTATTTTCCGAGCGTTGTATTGCTTTTGTCAGGTGCGCTAAATGGCGTTTTAGCTTATAAAGCTTTATTTAAGAAAGATTCTAGAAAATCTTTTAAGCTATACCTAATCTTGACACTGTCCAGTTTGCTATGGGCAGCTTTGGTGTTTATCGGATTTTTCTTTGCTTCAAATCCGATCTTTATTTTGGTACTACTAGCCATTATTGGATTTAGCTTTTATCTTATTAATAAATTTTCAACCAAGCTTGCTCTCCTCATTTGTACCTTAACCTTATTTGTATCAATCATAGTAATCATTGCCAATTTTGAAGAAGATTATTGTTGGAACAAAGGTGAAGAAGCAGATAACACAAGTATTCATACAATTATTGCCACAAAAGAAGATGCTATGGCCTTAAAAAGCTTTGATGTTAAGGAGGGTGCTGAAATTGGAATTAGTTTTAGAGCTCACATGCTTTGTCATAATACATTTAATCTTAGTGAAGCAATTTAAGAAAAATACTTAATTAAACTTTGACAAAACGCACATTTAAGTGTATATTTAAATGTATATGCAATATATTACGACAACTGAATTACGCACTAAATCTGCCGAACTAGTTGATACTCTTGAACAAAACGGTAAAGTATCCTTAATTCACCGCTCAAAAGTAATTGGGGTAATTGAGCCCATTGAAGCTCAACCAAAAGCTTTAACAGAGGTTGATATTGAAGAGATCAGAAAAGCTGCCAAAGAGCTTAATCTTCCGAAACTTTCCTATAAAGAAAGAGAGAAGAGCTATCGTAAGCATCTCATGGAAAAATATGGCCAAAATCTTTCTTGATACCAATTATTTTATTGATGCTATACATAGACAGCCCGAAAAAGACATTCTCAGCGCTTTAAAAGATTCTATTATTTGTGCTTCTACTCTCTCCGTTCACATTTATTGCTACACATTCAAAATTAAGATACCTAGCCCGTTATTATTAATTCAAATTAAAAAGTTTTATATAGTAGCCCTTTCTGAAGATATTGCTCTAAGATCCTTAACTGGTCCGACTGAGGATTTTGAAGATAATGTTCAATTACATAGTGCAACCGAAGCAGAATGTGATCTTTTTATAACTCACGATCAAGAATTACTTAACCTTAAATTTTTTGGGAAGACTCGAATTGTTTCCGATCTTGCCAATAACCAACTTTAGTTCTAAACTAAAAGTATGCCCATTCAAGAACGAGTTCAAAATTCAAAGTTCAAAATTCAAAGTTTTGGCAATTTTAGGTTTGGAAATACTGTTAAAGGTTTTACTCTGATCGAGCTCATGATTGTTATAGCGATCATTGCGGTGCTCGCAGCCGTTGGCTATGCTACTTACGCCAACTCTCAAATGCTAGCTCGAGATGCTAAACGGAAACAAGACATCCGTTCTGTTCAAGCGGCCTTAGAAGTCTATTACGAGCGAAATAACCACTACCCTGATTCAGTGGCGGGCAATTGGGAGAAGGGATGCACTGATCCGGCAACATGCAGTCAAGGCATGAATTGGATATTTGGAGGAGACTATGCTCCTTATATAAATATACTCCCGCTTGAAGCTAATAACCCAGCTAACGCTTATCAATATTATGGTAAGTCTTCTGGAAAAACATGTTATGAATTAGTAGCACCTTTAGAAAACGATAACGACGCGGATAATAACCTTAATAAACCGCAAAACCAAGCTGATTGCGGACCCCCAGGAAGTGCCGGGCCATTTGATTCATCATTTGACCATGATTATATAGTTGTTAGCCCATGACGAATAAAGGTTTTACGCTCATTGAACTAATGGTTGCCATTGGTATTATGGCTATCGTCTCATCAGTCGGCTATGCTGTATTCTCAAATGCCCAAGCAGTCGGTCGGGATGGCAAACGTAAAGAAGATCTGGAAAGTCTCCGCCAAGCCTTAATTGTTTATCAGCAAAGCCCAGGTAATAATCATCTTTATCCTGATACCGCAAGCTTTAATACCTTAGTGCCCACCTACATTAGCCGTATGCCTCAAGATCCGAGCACTAAAGCAAATTATGATTATCAATCAGCCAGTCCAAATACGACCTATTTTATTTGTGCAACTTTAGAAAATCCCAATGCCTCTGACCCCCACCCAGACTGTACTAATCCTGAAAATTACGAAGTTACACCTCCCCAATAAGTTAAGTTATGTTGAAGAAGAAAATCATCCAACCGCCTCCTAGGCATGATCATCAGCCATTAAAGTTCCCGGAAGGATTTCTGTGGGGTGCCGCGACCAGTAGCCATCAAGTCGAAGGCAATAATAAAAATAATGATTGGTGGGAGTGGGAACAAACTCGACCCGAAAAGATGCGCTCAGGACTGGCCGCCGATCAATACAACCGCTATGCCGAAGATTTTAGTTTAGCCAAGAAACTCGGCCATAATGCCCACCGTTTATCAATCGAATGGTCAAGAATTGAACCAGAGCCCGGCTGGTTTAACCAAGAGGAGATCGATCATTATGTCGACGTTTTAAAAGATTTAAAAAGTAAGGGATTTACGGTCATGTTAACTTTACATCATTTTACGAACCCTCTTTGGTTAAGCAAAGTTGGGGCTTGGGAAAATTCTAAAACACCGGTTTATTTTAATAATTTTGTAGCTAAAGTGGTCCCAATTTTTAAAGATTACGTTGACCTTTGGATAACTATTAATGAGCCTGGAGTACTAGTTTTCTGTGATTATGTCTTAACTAAATGGCCTCCTCAAAAAAAGAGTAAGCTAGCCCTTTTAAAAGCCACTAAAAACCTGGCCCGAGCTCATAAGATGGCTTATACCACAATTCATGAGCTCGTCCCTAACGCCCAGGTCGGTTTTGCCAATAACGTTTCCTCCTTTGAGAGCTTTCATAAACATTCTATCCGCGAAAAGGCCTACGAATGGTTTTTAGATATTATTACTGATCATCTCTTTTATAAGGCTACCGGCATGGAGTATCACGACTTTTTGGGTGTTAATTACTACTTTAATGAATATATTAGTTTTAATGGCAATGCCAGGTTGCCTAATATTGTTGATATTGCCACCACCAAAAAAGCGACTTCAGACCTAGGCTGGGAGATATATCCGGAAGGCATATTTAATGTCTTAGTTGATTTATCTGATTATCACAAACCAATTTATATCACCGAAAATGGGCTGGCTTCGACTAACGACGACAGACGTTGTCGGTTTTTAATCTCATATCTCCAACAGATCTACCACGCTATGGCCTCAGGTTGTCATGTCAAAGGCTATTTCCATTGGTCACTGCTGGATAATTTTGAATGGTCAGATGGATTTGATCCCAGGTTTGGTTTAATTGAGGTTGATTATGAGACACAGAAGCGAACACCTCGCCCCTCCGCCTATGTTTATCAAAAAGTCATAGAAGCTAACGGCATTCCTCATGAGTTACTCAAATTTTTAGGGCATAGTATTGATGCCAAGGATGTGCTTAAGGATTTATAAGATTTATTACCTGGTAAATCCCATAATCCGGTCCGATTAACGAATAAATCAAAAATCGTAAATCGAAATAGGGATTTCATAAGTAAGAAAATCGCTTATACTAATTACATGTCTTATCTCCTCCCTGCTATTTTGTCCTATCTTCTTAACGCCTTTTCGGTTCTAACTGATAAATTTCTTCTAACAGAGAAGGTCCCAAATCCACTCGTTTACGTCTTCTACATCAGCGCCTTGAGCATGGTTTCAATCCTGTTAATCCCATTTACTCAAGTTCCACCGCCAACCGTTTTAATAATTGCTTTTTCATCAACTCTAGCTTGGACAATTGGGGCTTATTTTCTGTTTTATGCTCTAAAAGTTGGCCTGGCCTCAAGAGCGGCACCAGTCATTGGAACATTAGTCCCAATTTTGCTGACAATTTATTACGGAATATTCTCAAAAGCCATCTCTTTAAATGAGATCTGGGGCATCGGCTTTTTAATTTTTGGATTGATTTTAATTATTTTGCCTTACCTTAGGTCTAAAACTGAATCTCGACCAAGAGGCACCAAACTTAAAGAGTTTGGGGCTGAAGGGTTAGCGGGAATATTCTTTGCCCTGTCTTATGTCCTTCTTAAAACAACTTATAACTACGTCCCCTTTTTAACAGGTCTAGTTTGGTCAAAGATGATTTTAATCCCGATTGTCTTAATTATTTTGGCTATTCCGGCTCTCCGTCGACTAGTTTTAACTCATAATCATAACGGTCCGAAGATCAACTTTTTTTCCAAAATTGGATTGCTTTTTTTAGCGGATCAAACCGCCGGTGGGTTGTCCGGAATTTTACTCGCTTATGCTATCTCCTTAGCTAATCCGGCTCTGGTTAACTCGCTTCAAGGCACTCAATATGCAGTTTTGTTTTTAGCTAGTTTGGTTTTAGCCCGACCATTCCCTCAGGTTTTTAAAGAAAATTTATCTAAAAAGATTGTTGCTTTAAAAATTATTGGGATTGGGCTAATCGCCTTTGGCTTATTTATGCTAGCTTTTGCGGACGCCGCTCCAAAAAAGATTACCTTAGGTATAACCTACTCTCCCCGCTACGCTACAAGCCTAGGACTTGACCCAAAAGCTGCCTACACCGAGTTATTAACTGATCTTCATCCTCAAACAGTTCGGTTACCCGTTTACTGGGATGAAATCGAACCCTCTGCCCTACCAGGATCTTTTGACTTCTCTAATCTAGACTCATATATTCAAACCTCACAACAGTTTAATACCAAGCTAACACTGGTGGTCGGGTTTAAAGTTCCTCGCTACCCAGAGTGTTTTGCTCCAAGCTGGACCAGTAGTTTGTCAAACGATGACTTTAATAAAGCTTTATTTAATGAACTCACAACGGTCGTCAACCGTTATAAAGAGCTCCCTAATTTACAATATTGGCAGGTTGAGAATGAGCCACTATTCCCGTTTGGGATGTGTCCCGGAATTGATTTTGGACGTCTCCAGCAAGAAGTTAAGTTGGTTCGAAGTTTAGATCCAGGCCACCCGATTATGGTGACTGAATCGGGTGAATATGGACTTTGGGTAACAACCGCTAAAACCGCCGACATCATCGGCACAACTCTCTACCGCCGAACTTTAGCTCCTTATTATCCGGATTTTAAATCACCTCTGCCACCATTTTTCTACGAGTTTAAAGGCATGCTGGTTCATCTTTTAGCACCAGACCGAAAGATCTTTGTCTCAGAACTCCAAGCCGAACCGTGGTCGAATAAACCGTTAACAGATGTTCCGTTAGCCGACCAATTCCGGGCTTTTCCCGTAAGTGAATTATCCGACAACGTTGAGTTTTCTGAGAAAGCCCAGTTTGATGTCGCTTATCTTTGGGGAGCTGAATGGTGGGATTATCTCAAGCTTAAAGGTCACCCGGAATATCTTGATAAAGCCGCTCAACTCTTTAAATGACATAGATTGATCCACAATGCTGTAGTTCTCTTTTAAAGTTTTTTAGTCTAGAATCAGCTTAATATTCCCCAATATTGTTACTTTAGGTTAGCTTTTGATGTATAAAATAGTATTTCTGACCGTCGCTTGGGTATTAATAAAAACCGGCCAGCTGGTTCTGTGGCCTTTTCGTCTGTTTCAGCCTACCAAAAAAACTCCCACTAAAAAACGTAAAATTAAAAGTCAAACCAAGCGACTATTTAAACGTTTAATTTACAATCCCTATTTTGTTGGTCCGACTTTAGCTTTAATCTTAATCGGCTTATTTTTCTATTCATATTTCTTAATTAGAATTTCAGCTAATTTACCAACCCCTCAAAAATTAACCCAAATGCAAGAACCTTTAACAACTGAATTCTATGACCGTAAAGGTCGGTTACTTTATCGATTGTATGATGATCGAAATCGGACTTTAACAAAACTTGATACCCTCCCACAGGACGCGATCAACGCCACAATTTCAATTGAGGATAAAAACTTTTGGACTCACCAAGGGGTTGATCTACCTGGAGTAATTAGGGCGCTGGTAGCAAATTCCGAATCAAATGGTCAAATTTTAGAAGGTGGATCAACCATTACACAACAACTGGTTAAAAATAACTTACTGACTCCCGATCGGACCTGGTCAAGAAAAATCACGGAGGCAATACTAGCTTTTTGGACAGAAAAAGTTTATTCCAAAGATCAAATTTTAGAGATGTATTTTAATTCGGTACCCTATGGAGGACCAGCGTGGGGTATCGAAGCCGCCGCTCAAACTTATTTTGGCAAAAGCGCTCATGACTTAACTCTGGCGGAAAGCAGTTATTTAGCCGGTTTACCAGCCTCCCCAACCACCTACTCGCCTTATGGTGATCACCCAGAATACGGCAAACAACGCCAAAGTGAAGTTTTAAAAAGGATGGTGGAAGATGGTTATATTAATCAATCTCAAGCTGATCAAGACAGCAGCCAAACCTTAGCTTTTAGTCCACCCGGCCAAAAGATCAAAGCCCCTCATTTTGTAATGTATACCGAAAATCTCTTAGCCAAAGAA
>JBEPVZ010000033.1:0-11188 GCA_041690695.1 Candidatus Daviesbacteria bacterium
CGCTCGAATAGCTAAGGCCGAAAATAGTATTTTTGAAGAACTATGTTTAAGGGTCGAGACCTCAACAATCAAGTAACGTGTAATCCCTAAATCCGCAAAGGCTGCTAATAAAGAGAAGTACGATAAAGCTAAAGTATAGTATCCGAAGTTAATAACTCCAAGAGATTGAGCTAAATAAAGAGTATAAAAAAAGGCTACTACTTTGATAGTGACCTGAGCCACCAGTAGATATGATGAGTTTTTCAAAATTGCTTTTAACATATACGTGCACGCATCTGGATTTGAACCAGAGACCTCCTCAATGTGAATGAGGCGCGCTACCACTGCGCCATGCGTGCTTGAATGAAATTCTATCATTTAGTCCTCTTGCGCTACAACTCAACATTTTGAGATAATCTACCTCTATGGATCCGAACCTAGTTCCTTATCAGGAATCAGCCCCGAGTATGAAATCTCATGTTGTTGATTTTATCCAAACCTTTATTGTCTTTGCCGCCATTGGCACCGTAATTTACTTTTTTATTGCGAGGCCTCATCGCGTTTCAGGTGATTCAATGAAACCGACCTTTTTATCTGGAGACTATATTATTACAAATGAGATTAGCTATCGTTTGGGAGATCCAAAACGAGGGGACGTCATCGTCTTCAAAAATCCTAAAAATTTAGATGAAGACTTTATTAAACGAGTGATTGGCTTGCCAGGTGAAAAAGTCAAAGTTGAAGGTGGCCAAGTTTATATTAATGATCAAGTTTTACCCGAGAGTTATTTAAAAAATGTTTATACCAATCCTGAAGGCTTTTTAACAGATGGCCAAGAGATGGTTGTTCCCGCGGGCCAGTACATCGTTTTTGGTGATAATCGACCACAATCATCAGATTCAAGAGACTGGGGTTTCATCACGAGGGAGGAGATTATCGGTAAAGTCTTTTTCCGCTATTGGCCGTTTAATGCCTTAGGCATAACTTCTTCAGCTAAGTATTAAATTTTTAAGCGTTTGAATTAAAATAAGAGGTAATCGCTCGATAAATTTTTTCGATAGTAGCATTAGTTTGAGTTGGGTCACCTTCTAATTTAATCTCAAGTTTAGCGGCCGTATTAGATAAAACATATTTAACGTTTTGAGATTTCAAATTTGAATCCGTAGCTAAAGTGGTTGATAAACCTTCTTGAATACGATCAACTTCTTCGTTAACAATATGCATAATCTCTTGGCGTGAGCCTTTTTTCGGTCCAATGCCATGATGAGAACGCATCTTTCGAACTAATTCTTCAGTTCCGCGAACTGATAAATTTCGTTTTAAAATCTCTTTATAAGCATCAACGATTAGATGAGGATCATCCAAAGCCGCCAATGCCCGAGCATGACCTTCTGTCGTTTGGCCTGACATTAAAGCGTCTTTAATCGCATCTGGTAAAGTTAACAGCCGGAGAGTATTTGAAATATAGGAAGGACTTTTTGAAACTCGACTAGTAATTTCAGCATTAGTTAGACTAAATTCATCCATTAACCTTTTATAGGCTTGAGCTCGCTCCAACGGATTTAAATCAGCCCGTTGAACGTTTTCGACAATCGCCATCTCAAGCATCCCTTGAGGTGTAGTTTGGCGAATAATAACTGGGACTTTAACTAACCCGGCTAATTTAGAAGCTCGCCAACGTCTTTCGCCAGCAATAATCTGATAACCAGCTGGAGTTTCAGCAACCACAATCGGTTCTAAAATGCCATGTTCACGAATAGAGTCTGCAAGTTCAGCTAAGGATTCAGGTGTAATTAAACCACGGGGTTGAAGAGGGTTGGCTTGTAAAAGTTCACTTTCAAGCTCAAATATAGAATCGGTTATATCACTCATTAATAATATTTATAATTGTTCTGCCTAACTTCTTTCTAAATTGAACTTTACCGGTTACGATTGAATAGATAGTGAAATCGTTACCCTTTCTCGTCCCTATTCCAGGATTAAACTTAGAACCTTTTTGTCTAATAATAATATTACCATTTTCAACTCTCTCTCCGCCATACTTTTTTACACCCAGTCTTTTGGAGATCGAATCTCTATTTGTATTAGCGGTTGAACCGGCTTTCTTATGTGCCATATATTGAAATTATACCCTATAATTTAACTGTCTTGCAATTTAATCTTTGAAAAAGTAGCCCGCGCACCAGTTACTGTTCGCGTGTTAGCCTTAGCACTATAAGTTGCGACTCTCACCTTTTTAGCCCGAGTTGTGCCTAAAACTTCAAATTTTAACTTGTCTGCTAAATAGGGTTTACCAATCTCAAGTTTTTGGTCCGTGGCCATAGCTAAAACCTTTTCACAATTTAATTCCGTGACCTCACCCAAAAAATTGACCAGAACTTCCTGGCCTGGACTAACTTTATATTGACGTCCCGCTATTTCAACGATTGCATACCTTAACATAGCTTCAAATTGTACCTTTAACGAATACTTGTGTCAATGTCGCTCTTTCTTTTGACTCCAAACCGTCCAACCGACCCAACTAGGCCTAAAGCCATCATAATTGTTAAAACGGAACTTCCACCATAAGATAAGAGCGGTAAAGTAATCCCAGTTACCGGCAATAGTCCTGTATTCATGCCTATATTAATGACAATTTGGATAAATAACATCGTAGATACACCAACCGTAATTAACTCACCAAATCGATCAGATGAACGAGACAGGATTCTAAACAAAAAGATAAAAATAGCTACGTAAAGGGTCATGACAATTAGCGAACCTAATAAACCCAGTTCTTCAGTAATTGAGGCAAAGATAAAATCAGTTCTAAACTCGGGCAGAAATTGCAAATGGGATTGAGTGCCTCTACCTAAACCTCGACCAGTTAGCTCGCCCGAACCAACCGCAATCGTGGATTGAATAACATTGTACCCCACTCCCTGAGGGTCATTTTGAGGTGATAAAAAACTCACAAAACGCTGTTTCTGATAGCTTTTTAAGGTAAACCAGCCAAGTGGAGCAATTGCTAAAGTAAGAACTCCTAATAAACTTAATTTTGCAAAACTAATATTTGAAGCAATTAGCATACTCACCCAGATAAAAAGAACTGTTAGGGTCGTTCCTAAATCCGGTTGTTTAAAGATTAAAGCCGCTACCGGTAAAATAATCAGCAGACTTAAAAATATATTTTTCCAAGTTGGTAAATGTTTAGTCCAAAAAGCCGCTAGACATAATATTAAAACCGGTTTGGCAAATTCGGATGGTTGTAAATTAAATAGCCCTAAGGGAATCCACCTGACTGACCCTCGAGTTTCATAGCCAATTAAGAAAACAATGACTAGTAATATTAAAATTAAAATATATGAGGGTCGAATTAAGCTTTGGATAGTTCGATAATCGATGTAGGACAAACCAAAATAAACTCCGAGTCCTAAAACAATAAAGATGGCTTGGGATATAGCTAAACTAGGACTTGAAGAAAAGATCGCCACCACTCCTAAAATGGCAAGCAATAAGCTTGGAACTAGCATTAAATTTTATCAATTTTAAGCTCAGAACTTTTGGCAATGTTAGTTGCGACCGTTTGCTTTAAAATCTCTTTTTCAAAAGTTTCCGGCCACTCCGGAGCCTGGATTTTAATTTGATCACTGAGTGTTAAACCAGCTTCTTTGCGAAGCTGTTGAATGCTCCGAATCAGATCCCTGGCCTGGCCTTCAGCTTTCAACTCGGCTGTTAACTCAAGATCAAGTGAAACAGTTAGTTGACCGCTATCGGATTTTTTATATTCAATCGCTTTAACATTCAGCTCTTCAGCCATGATTTGCTCAAGATCAGAGCTTAACTGAGTTGGAAGAGAATATGTCAGTTTAGCTAACGGTTGACGAAGTTTAATCTCAGATTCTTTGCGTTTGGCATGCCCAGCTTCAACAACTTGACGAACGATAACCATATTGGCCATTAATTCCTTGTCGAGCATACTTTTATCACCCTTAGGATAATTCTGCAGATGAACTGATTCATCACCAGTTAAATTTTGATAGATCGATTCGGTAATAAATGGCGCAATCGGAGCCATTAATTTGGTAAAACCAAC
This sequence comes from Candidatus Daviesbacteria bacterium, assembly GCA_041690695.1. GTDB lineage: Bacteria > Patescibacteriota > Microgenomatia > Daviesbacterales > UBA10151 > JBEPVZ01. The sequence goes on from JBEPVZ010000033.1 coordinate 4,055, forward strand.
TAAAACTCCATACATAACCGCTAGACAAGTATTTCGGTCCGACTCATCATCGTTTGAACCAACTCGATCACGTGAGCGTCTGATATACCAAGTTGAAAAATCATTAACTAAAAAGTCTTTTAAACCTTTGGTCGCGGTCGGAATATTATATTCATCAAGCGATTGGCGAGTACTCAAAACAAGCTCGGTTAATTGAGCTAGGATCCATTTATCTAAAGTATTTAGATTTTTGCCATCTCCACCGGGCTTTTCGCAGCTCCAATCAAAAGTCAGGGCATAATCAACAAAAAATTTATAACAGTTCCAATAAATTAATAAGAATTTATAATTATCCGAAACCGCTTCTTCACTAAAATTCATATCCTCGCCTAACATAACTGGTGAACTCATAAAATAAAGTCTTAAAGCATCTCCACCATACTTTTCCAAAATCATTTTTGGATCGGGATAATTTCCAAAAGATTTACTCATCTTACGACCATCAGTTCCTGCCAAAACCCCTGTACATATAACGTTTGTAAAAGCTTCTTTATCAAACAATAAGGTAGAGATCCTTAGTAAAACATTAAACCAAGCCCTAACTTGACCAACATATTCAATCACAAAATCGGCTGGTTGAGAGGCCTCGGCCTCCTCTTTATTTTCAAAAGGATAGTGAAATTCAGCAAATCCAGCTGATCCAGAGTCCATCCAACAATCTAAAACTTCAGGGATTCGATGATAAGTTTTGCCATCCTTTTTTAGAATAATCTTGTCACAAACATCGCGATGTAAATCCATCGGGGCATCTTCAAAGAAATATTTAAATTTGCCATCAATCTCTCTTTTAGTAAGCTGATCAGTTAAACTAGCTAATTCTTCTAAACTGCCGATAATAATTTCGTCACCATCTGAACTTTTCCAAATCGGCATGATTGTCGCCCAATAACGATTACGAGAGATACACCAATCAGGAGATGTTTCAAGCGTTTGAGCAAACCGGCCATTCTTAATATGGTTTGGAATCCAATTACTAGTTTGATTAAGTTCCAAAGTTCGCTCTTTAATTTTTTGAATATTAATAAAATATGCATCTTGAGCCATGTAAATTAACGGATTAACTCCCCGGTAAAAAGGCAAGCGGTGAGTGTAGACTTCTGAACGAAGCAAAACACTATTTGATTGCATATCTTCTGTAATTAATTGTGAGGCATCTCTTAAATAAGTCCCTTTCCAAGGGCTAATAGTCAAATTACCCTCTTCATCAATATCACTTTTGGCACTTAGTTCATTTTGTTGACCAAGTTGAAAATCAACCTCACCAAAAGCCGGGGCGACATGTAAAACTCCGGTACCTTCATCAGTTGTAACCTCATCTGATAAATAAACTTTAAAATCATTATCAGACGCATCTTTAACAAAATAATCATAAACGGGTTTATAGCTAAAGCCCGCTAGTTCAGTGCCGGTAAAATGCTTTAAAATCTTAACTTCATCATCTCCTTTTTGACCAACTTCATTTTTAGAGGCGTTAAAGGTGTAACCAATCCGATCCGTGGCGACGATAAATTGCTCCCCATCGTACTCAACTAAACTGTAATCAAAATCTTTATTAACGGCTAAGGCAAAATTAGCTGGAATTGTCCAAGGTGTGGTTGTCCAAGCCACAAAAAAGGTTGGCTGGTCATTTATTTTCTGTGTTTCAAACTTTACAAAAACACTTAAATCCTCAACTTCCCGATAATTATCTTGATCCATGGCCACTTCAAATTGTGAGACCGGAGTTGAAGTATCAGTTGAAAAAAGCGACACTCTTTTACCACGGTAGATGTAGCCTTTTTCATAAATTTGCTTAAATGCCCAAATTGTTGATTCCATAAAATCAACACTCATCGTGTAATAAGCATTATCCATATCTACCCATCGGCCGATCTTTTCGATATACCATCGCCAATCAGACGAGGCCGATTGAACATACTTTCGACATTCCTGAACATATTTTTCAATGCCCAGCTTTTCCTCAAGTTGAGTACTCGATTTAATACCAAATAATTTATTAACCTTTTCTTCAACCGGTAAGCCATGACAATCCCATCCCCAAACCCGTCTAACTCGCTTGCCAAGCATGGTTTGGTAACGTGGGATAACATCCTTGGCAATTGAGGGCAAAAGTGACCCATAATGAGGATTCCCCGTCACAAATGGTGGACCATCTAGAAAGGTATATTTATTGTCCTCGGGGCGAGTTGAGATCGACTTTTCAAAAGTCTTATTATCCTTCCAGAACTGTTGAGTCTGTTCTTCTAATTTAACCAGATCGATTTGAGATGAAACTTTGGTGAGAGCCATCTTCAGATTATAACAAATAAGTCTATTTTGTGGCCTAACCTATTTAATTACCAGTTCTTACTTTATTCTTAATAAAGAAGCATATTATAGACTCCATGGCAACACTTTTTTATCTAGCTTTAATCTTTTTTTCCCCAGGCGTTCACTTTACCCTGTTTTGGTTCGTGATTAGTTTATTATTTTCGTTGGCGTTTGACGGGACCCGAGTTATTTACCGATATACCAACGATCACACCCTAGCTGGACACGAAGAACAAGTTTAAAAAGTCCCACTGATAATTCAGTAGGACTCTTTATTTATCTGTCTGTTTTAATTTCCTAAAATTTACTGAGTTGGATCAGTCGTATCTGGTGACGGCACCGCATTTAAATTGTCTTCCATACTCTTAACTTCGGCATCAACGTCAGCATTACTATTAGGCGTTGCAGACGCTGTCGTTGTTGCGGGCATACTTGAAGCATCAGCGGGACTTGAATAAGTTGATGTTGATGCATAAGGCTGAGTGGCGACCGAATGATGTCTCGCATATTTAAACGCGAATAAACCACCAACAATAACCACAACAGCTAAAATTCCAATTAATACTTTATTAATATTTATCGCCTCCTCTCTTTTTTAATCTTAACATGGTACGTAGGGTAGTTTTTACTACCCTACGTATTTGATCATCTCTTCCCTTCAAATCCTTATGGAGTTGCAGTTGGAGTAGGTTTTTGTGCTCTGACTGTTTGAATATCTGGAACGATCGTGTTGTAAACGAAGTTTCGAATATTCATGACATCGGTTTTAACCTGTTTTTGAGCAGTAACCGCTGGCTGAGCTAAGTTTTTGAAAGCTCCTTGGGAACTTCCACAAGCTTGAGCTTGAGTTGCCGTCCAATCTGAGACTGCAGTACCATTATCGGTACCAAATTGCTTAATTTGACCGTTCAACGTTGTCAAATCAGCTGATAACGTCGTGACATCATAACCTTTGCCTTGCAAAGTACTAATAATGTTTTGAACATTTTGAACAGTCTTCTGATATTTGGCGACAGCTTGATCATGAAAATCGTTGTATTTAGCAACATGGGTACTAATACGAGTCGTGACATTGATACAAGCTTGATCAACTTTTGGATGATCTGTCGGCGATGGAGAAACGGTTTGAGCACTAGCGATTGGGGTAACAATTAATGCGCCCATAAGCAATGTGCTTGAAATAAGGGTTTTTAACATTAAAATTATTCACCACCTTTCTTAATATATAACCATTTTAAACGGTCAAACTAAGAACAAACTAAGAAGTTCTGGGCAGTTCAATCGTAAAAGTTGATCCTTGAGATGAACTCTTAAGGGTGATTCGGCCGTTATGGCCATCAATAATTTTTTTGGCAATTGCCAAGCCTAATCCTAGCCCTTTATCACTCGAAATTGCCCGCTCTTTACCTCGATAAAAACGCTCAAATATTCGATTACTCTCATCTAGCGGAATACCTGAACCACTATCAGACACTGAAATTAAAATTAGATCTTTAGCTGATTCAGCACCAATCAGCACTTGACCATTTTGGGGAGTAAATTTTAAAGCGTTATCAATTAAGATGAATATTACTTGTTTAATTTGATCTTCACGACCTAAAACTAGTAGTTCCTTATTACTAATTAACTGATAATCAATCTGTTTTTGAGAAGCCAACGCTTCCATCTGTTTAAAAGCCTCGCTAACAACCTTATCAACATCAAAAACTTTCCAAGCTTGCTCTTTACTATAAATATCTGGCCGAACTAGGGTTAATAAACCATCGACAATATCTTTCATCCGAGTAACTTCTTCTTGAATGCTAAAAAAGATCTCATGATATTTTTGAGGCATAGATTTTTCTGTTTTAGTAAAGGCCTCAATCTCAGTTCGAATAGCGGTCAAAGGAGTTCTTAATTCATGTGAAACATCGGCTGAGAATTCCTCTTGATCACGAATCATCTTTTGAATTGGCTTAAGCGTTCGTCCACTTAAAAAATAGCTTGCTCCCCCAGCCACAATTAGTAGTCCCAGATCAAATAGATATAAAACACTCCGAAATCTCATATCAAACTCATTTAAGCGAGCTTCTAGTGTCTCGGTTAGTTGGGGACGGTGCAGCCGGTTATCATTATTATTCAAGGCTTGTTCAAGACGAACAAAGGCTCGGCTTTCTGAGGTAATGGCTGCAAAGCTAAAGATACCGAGTAAAATCAAAATTATGACGATATACCAAGCAGTTAATTTTAATCGGGCTTTTTGAAAAGTTGTCATTTATCTCCAATTCGATAACCCAAACCTTTAACTGTCGTAATTAAAGCTGATTGTCTAGGAAAAACTTTATCAACTTTAGCGCGAAGATAACCGATATAAACGTCGACAACATTTGAAAAAGGATCGATATCAATATCCCAGACATGATCGATAATCTGTTGTTTTGTCATAATCTGACCGTGATGTCGCATTAAAAATTCTAGTAGGGCGTACTCTTTGGCACTTAATACGAGTTCTTTATCTCCCCGTTTGACGATATGACTAGATGGGTTAAGGGCTAAGTCATCAACAAGGTAAGTAACCTCACCACTGGACTGACCCCGACGAAGTAAAGCTCGAATTCTGGCTAATAACTCCTCAGTTTCAAAGGGTTTAACAATATAATCATCGGCACCACTATCTAAACCAACAATCTTACTTTCAATCGCATCCCGAGCAGTTAACATAATAATCGGGACTGTTTTTTTATGAGCTCGGATCTTACGGCTAACTTCAACTCCATTCAGGCCTGGCAATCCTAAATCTAAAACGATTAGATCATAATCCTCCATCAAAGCCATCTCTAAACCATCTGAACCGTCATTACAGGTATCAACGGCATAAGATTCAGCTTCAAGAATAGTTTTTAAAGAATTGGCAACCTTAACCTCATCCTCAATAATCAGAATCCGCATATTAAGATAATTATAGCTATTTAGATAAGAAGTGTCTAAGAATAAGCTACAAACTGCGCATCTTTTACTCCAAATTTTCGGCGTTCTCCACCGGATTAGTCTGGCATATCATTGATATTAGCACACGTTTATCGTTGATTAACTAGGTTTATTGTTATGACAAGTTGAATCAGTGGATTGTCTAACCTGGAGCACAAAATGATTAATATTTTGTTGGTCGACGACTTTTGAAAAATAATTTTCCTCGGTAATATCCCCTTTTATTAAAGAATCTGGGATACCTCGAACTGGTTCTTGAATTAAAAAGCGATGACAGGTTGAACCATCTTTAGGCGAAGGTAAATTACCCGGAAAACCGATGACTGAACCGGTCTGCCAATAAGGCAGGTAACCATATTGTTTTTGACCATAGGTTTGGTAAAGATAAGCCCAGACAGTTGGGATACCATATGGCATGCTGGTCGCTCGGACGGTAAAACCGTTATCTTGACTCTGATTGTAAGTTTCCTTAACTATTTTTATTTCATCAGGTAATCGCATATAAGTTTGAGCTTTAATATCGACAATTAATCCATTTTTATTATTATTTATAATCTGCCAAAAATTACCGGATAAGATTAGAAGAAGGATGAAAATTCCTAAATATTTATTAAAATTCCATAACTTATTAACTAAATAGGCGGTGCCAATAATAATCCCAACCCCAATTCCAACATTAATATAGTAAGCGTTATAAGCTCCAAGCGGGAGTAACCACAGTCCACCAAAAATCCAAATTAAAACTAGTCCCAAAGATTTATCTTTTTTAAATGAGACTATCAAGCCTAAAATAATTAGTAATACTAGTAAAATTAACCAAATGCCCGACAGAGGAAAAACATTATCATGAAATAGTCTTAAAAACTGTTTAAAAAAAAGCTCGTATTTACTCTCACCTTTGTCGATGACGCTATATCCTCCCTCGACAAGTTTGATGACAGTTTTCAAACTCCGAAAGTTATATTTTAATTCGGCAACTAAATAAGTACTCAGAAACAAACAGACGGCAAAGATAGCTACCATCCACGACTTTAACTTAACTTTAGGCAACTGTTTTCGTAGTAAAATAACAAGTAGCCAGGAAGTTGGTAATAAAATAAAAAACGGGAATTCTAATTGAGCCCCCATAGCCGCCCCACCTAACAATAAAGGTAATCCCCAAAAAGATTTGGAGTTTTTTAGAAGGATTACCGCACCTCCAAAAACCGCCATCCAAGCAAAAATGACGAGCGACGGATGACCAACATACATTGCATACTGACTTTCTTCAAACGAAAAAGCAAATATAGCGGCCGCAATCAGAGCCGTTTTCTGATTAAAAAGTTTTTTAACGATTATAAAAATAAGTAAGACCCCAAGACTATTAATGATTCTAAAAATCATTGAAGCAAAATATGGACTACCATGTCCAATTAAGTAAATTGGACCAAGCAGATACCAAAACATTGGACCATGGAATAGACCAGGGGCATTGGCAGGCGGGCCAATTAATTTAAGATCATGATTTAAATAAATGGCTTGGGAAGTAAAGGCATCACGAGCTTCATCAAAACCAAAGTAAGTTGAATCAAAGAAAAATATAAATCGGGTAATTAACGCGGCAACAAATATAAAAATAAGGACAATTTGACCTTTTTTCACTCTAACTTAATAATACCTGAATCTTTACTGAAAGATAAATATCAAATAAATTGATCTGCAAACTGGTCCGCTTCTAGCTCTTGTTGTTTAATCTCACTTTGGGTTTGTTGATAACCGATCGAATTTTTATGACCCAATATGACATGACCGATCTCGTGCAAGATCTGTCTCTTATAC
>JBEPVZ010000034.1:0-10600 GCA_041690695.1 Candidatus Daviesbacteria bacterium
GGTCATCACCGCTCGCTTGAAGATAAAGTTTTTAATAATCACCTCCGCCAAGTTACCCTAGGTGGATTAGCTGGTTTAACTTTGTTACCGATCTCAAGCAATGCAGTTTTACCGAGTAATGTTGCTAATTTAGAAGGCGATCAGGTCAATTCAGAACTTGATATGGGACCTGTTGTTTCTTCTGAGCTTAAACCACTTATCCCAAATCAAGTTCAGCCTTTGGAAAAAGAGCAGGATATTAATATTAGCTACGTATTGTCAAAGGATTATGGACTGAAAGTTTCATCAAAACTTGATGGAATTAGTCTAGATCGAAGTTATGGACTAATCGGTGGAGAACAACATCTTTATCGTTATCCCGGCGATAGTTTGTTTTTACATGCAACCCAGGCTCGGGATTGGGCGATGTTTGGTGGAGCAGGGATTGCGCCCCACGTAGGAGCTTGGGGTTATTTTGCACCGAGTAAGCATGACTTTACGGCTCTTGATGAACAAAGAGAGCGCTATTATATCGCGGCACCAACCTTTTTAGTGCCGGGTTATGCAGAAGACACTGCCAAATATCGAGATTTTTTTAAGTATCGCAAAATGTTAGTCGTCAATCCTGATAATGGTAAAGCAGTTATTGCTGATATTGCGGACAGTGGACCAAGTCCTTGGACTGGTAAAAATTTGGGGGGGTCACCGGAAGTTATGGACGCTTTAGGGCTGGGCTCTGGTCCCAGAAAAGGTGATGTTTTATACTTTTTTGTCGACGACTCAAACCAAACGGTGCCGCTTGGTCCGATTAAACCGATCCAAGGAGAGGCAAAATGAAATACTTTTATAGCCACTTAATTGATATTGAATCGGTCATAATTGAGCTTGATTCGCTAGATTTAACGGATAAGCAAAAAATTCACTTAGCTCAGTTACTTGATTCGACTATCCATATGACGGTTTTAGATATAGTATTATCAGAGCTAAATGAAGAGGATAAAAGATTGTTTTTAAGACAGTTGGCTTTGGCTAATAACGATCAGATCTGGGAGTTATTAAATAATCGGGTTGATAATATTGAATCAAAGATTAAAGCTGCGGCTGATGATTTAAAAACGACCTTACATAAAGATATTAAAGATTCAAAGGAGATCGAACAATAATGCATTTAATGAGACGGAAAGTTTTATTTTTTATACTATCGAGTTTAATTATTTTGCCTGGTCTGTACTTTTTAGTTACGTCAGGACTAAAACTTGGGATTGATTTTACCGGGGGCTCACAACTGGAATACAAATTTGCCGAACCGGTTAATCAAAGTCAGTTAACTCCATTTGGTCAACCCATTAAAACTGGGAATAATCAATATTTGTTACGAACAAAGCCGCTTGATCAAGACCAGTTAAATAAATTAAAACAAGATCTTTCTCAAAAGATTGGTAAGTTTGATGTGGTTAGTGAAGAGGTTATTGGACCGGTGATTGGTGGGGAGGTTACTCAAAAAGCGATTCTTTCAATTATTTTTGCCTGCTTAATGATTGTTTTATATATTACTTATAGTTTTAGAAAAGTTCCTAAACCAGCGAGTTCATTCCGATTTGGAGTTTCGGCCATTGCGGCCTTAATTCATGACGTCTTGGTTGTATTAGGTGTTTTTGCGATCTTAGGAAAGTTTATGGGAGTTGAGGTTGATTCGTTATTTGTGACGGCCTTACTAACTGTGATTGGTTTTTCAGTTCATGACACGATTGTGGTTTTTGATCGAATTCGAGAAAATTTACTAAAAAATATGTCGCTTAAGTTTAATGACGTCGCCGATTTAGCGATTGATCAAACTTTAGCTAGATCTTTAAATACTTCTTTAACCGTCGTGTTTGTGTTACTAGCGTTATTATTATTTGGTGGAGAAACGATTAAGTGGTTTGTAGTGGCATTATTAATCGGAATTGTCTCGGGAACATATTCTTCGATCTTCAACGCTACTGCTATCCTGGCCTGGTGGGAAGAACGACTCGGTCATTAAGTCCGTAGCATATTCTAATACATTCTGGAAAGTCGGTTACAAGATCCATTTTTAGCGATTCCTCGGGTGAGGTCCAACCAAAATCTTGATGTTCTTTTGGTTGCAGAATTAGTCCCGAACGTGATTGAATAGCAGAACGGTACATATGAAATATAAAATCGTGGTCGGGATATCTGACATAAACTCCTGAAGAGTAATGGAGATCTTGAGCTTTTAATTTCCAGCCAGTTTCTTCCCAAACCTCTCTTAACAGAGCTTCATCTCTCGTTTCATCTGGCTCTATTTTTCCAGCAGGTATGCCCCATTTGTTTGGTTCTCGTTTATTGGTTTGTCGCTTAAGTAAAAGTATCTCACCGTTATTTTCACAAAAACAGCTAACAGTCTCATAGGCAGGATTAAAATCGCTCGGAGCTTCTCTAAATAACATTGGAAGAGTTAGTTTTGATCTAAATTTTTAATTCTCTCGAGCAAATATTCTCGATTATTTTTTGAATCATCTTCTAAAACTTCTTGGAAAAGCTTATCTAAGACCTCGCCGACTTTTCGACTGGGTTTAATTTTTAAAACTTCCATGACGTCTTGACCATTAACTTTTAAATCAGTAATACTAAACGGTTTTTCGAGGACCTGATCAATCCGTTTTCGATACTCGGCCAATCGCCAAGATACAGCTTTTTGAGTACCTCCTCCGAGTCTGTCCCCAACCCGCAAAGCCATCATATCGTCAATATTTTCAAGACCAACATTTTTAATAAACCGGCGAATGGCACTATCCGTCTGTTTTTCATCAACTGAGAACATATGCCAACGAACGAGTCTATGTAATTTATCTGTTTCTTTTTTGGACAGATTAAAACGCCTGGCAATTTGTAAAACGATATTTCCACCAACTAATTCATGATTAAAAAAAGTCACATTCCCAGACGAATCAATTTTATATGTTGTGACTTTACCAGTATCATGTAATAAAGCTGCCAAACGAACTAATGGATCTGGAGAGGGGGTGTTTTTTAATGTCAGAAAAGAATGCTCACCAATATCATAAACTCGATCATGTTTTGGTCCTTCCTGAACGATCCCGAAACTCTTACTGACTTCTGGCAGAATAATTTCAAGTAAACCTGTCTCTTTTAGTAATTCCAATCCTTGGTAGGGATTCACCGATGCTAAAAGTTTCCAAAGCTCAGTTTTTATTCGTTCAGGTGCGACATTATTTAATTTCGAAGCATTTTCTTGAATTGATTTAAAAGTTAGGGGATCTATCTCAAATTCCAATTCGGTAGCAATTCTGACGGCTCTCATTAAGCGGAGAGCATCTTCCTGAAATCTTAAATTTGGATCACCGACGGCTTTGATGGTTTTTCTTTTAAGATCTTCCTGGCCCTGATACGGATCAGTCATCTCGGAATCTTTGTCTAAAGCCATGGCATTGATTGTAAAATCTCTGCGGGCTAAATCTTCCTCGAGTTTATTTGTCCAGGAAACTTCAATCGGATGACGTGAGTCTTCATAGAGACCTTCCTTACGCATGGTAGTAATCTCAACGATTGTGGAGGTCCCTGCCTCGCTCACCGGAATACTGACTGTTCCAAAACTATTTTCATAGAAAGCATCTGGAAATAATTTCATAACCTCCTCCGGCTTGGCATCGGTCGTAAAATCCCAATTGATAATTGGTCGATCTAAAATTAGGTCACGAACAGCCCCCCCGACCAAAAAGATCTGGTAATTATTTTTAGCAAAGAGATTAAAGATATCTTTAATAAAATCTGGTAAGTTTGCTTCCATGCCAGTGATTTTACGTGAAATAGGCCATATGTTACAATCGCTAAACGACCTATGCCGAAAAAGTGGCACCTTCCGCCCAAAGTTTCTGATGATTTAATTACTCAACTGCTTGCCAATCGAGGTTTAACTAAGCCTCTAGAAATTGATAAGTTCTTTAATCCAAATTTGGAAGATTATTCAAAGGATTTCGAATTATCACATCTTAAAATTGCTCATGAGAGGATCCAAAAAGCTATTAAAAATGAAGAGCTAATAATAGTTTATGGAGATTATGATGTTGACGGGATCTGTGCGACGGCGATTGTTTATAAAGCTTTATCAAAACTGGGAGCTAAGATTTTGCCATATATTCCCCACCGTGAAAAAGAGGGTTATGGTTTATCAAAAGTTGGTTTAGATAATGCTCGTGAGCTAGGTGCCTCATTAATAATTACGGTTGATCATGGCATAGTCGCGTCAGTCATGGCCGATTATGCCAAGAAGCTCGGACTTGAGTTAATTATTACGGATCATCATTTGCCCGAAGATGATAAAGATCCAAAAGCTTTGGCTATTATTCACTCAACCAAAATGGCGGGAAGTGGGGTAGCCTGGTGTCTGGTTCGAGATTTGGTTGATCAAAAAACTAACCAAGAACTTTTGGAACTTGTAACATTGGCGACGATCTGTGACTCACTACCCTTGTTAGATCTTAACCGAAGTTTAGTGACGACTGGTCTTAAATACCTAAATAAAACTACTAATCTAGGGTTACTGGAATTATTATCTCAAACGGGTGTTGAATTGGGGAATATTGATTCTTATGTAGTTGGGCATATTATCGGCCCGAGGATGAATGCGATTGGTCGATTAGAGCATGCAGTTGATGCGTTGCGATTAATCTGTACTAAGGATCCTTTAAAAGCTAAACGATTGGCGGATCTCCTTAATCAAACTAATTTACGCCGTCAAGAATTAACCCAAGTCGCGATTGATCAAGCTCGTTTGCAAGTTGATGGTCAAAGTCGAATTTATATTTTGGAACATAAAGACTGGCAACCTGGGATTATTGGTTTAGTGGCCGGTCGAATTATGGAAGAGGTTTATACCCCAACGATTGCTATTTCAGTTGGCGAAATTCATTCCAAAGGTTCGGCCAGGTCGATTGAGGAAGTTAATATTGTCGAATTAATTCGGAGTTGTTCCGACATCTTGGTTGATGTCGGTGGTCATAAAGGCGCTGCTGGTTTTACAATTGAAACAGCTAAACTGAAAGAGTTTAAATTGCGGTTAACGAAAACTTGTAATGAATTGCCTAAAAATTCAGAACCGACTTTATTGATTGATGCCGAGATTTCTATCTCTCAAATAACTAAATCTTTAATTAAAGATTTATCCAAATTTGAACCGTTTGGATTTGGAAATCCCAGACCTTTGTTAATGAGTAGTCAAGTTAAAATTCGAGATTTGCGGACAGTTGGGTCGGGCAAACATCTAAAACTTAAAGTCGAAGATATTGACGCGATCGGGTTTGGAATGGGGGAGATGATAACTAAATTAAGGGATAATCAGCTGGTCGATATTGCTTACTCGCCGGAGATTAATCGATTTAATGGTTCAGAAACAGTTCAATTAAAAATTAGAGATATTCAGATTTAGTTTAAATTTATCAAAAAGTTTTTAACAATCGAATAGTAGTTTTCTAAACTTTTAAGATCAATCCATTCATCGTCTGAATGTTGTCCTCCACCGAGTGGGCTTTGAAGGATGGTCGGAATGCCTTTTTCAGCATAAAACCTGGCATCTGATGCTCCAGCACTTTGGTAGAGTTCTGGTTTTTTGCCTAAAACCTGATGAGAAACCTTTAAATATTGTTTTAGATATTTATTGTCTGGTGATAAATAATATGAACTGGCTTCCAGTAAAACTTCAATAGTGATCGATTTATTCTTGATTAACTTATTTAAGCTCGATTTTATTTGGGCGAATTCTTTAAGATTTGTAAAACGAATATCTAAATTTAAAGCGGCTTCAGCTGCGACAACGTTAGTGGCTGTCCCACCAGTCATTTTCCCGACGTTAATTGTAACTTGCCATTGATCGGTTTTTGGGTTGGGAAATTGAGCTTTTAAGGATTGGTAAACGTCAATTAAAGAGTCAATGGCATTTTGACCAAGCCAAGGGCGTGCAGCATGAGCTGCTTGCCCGAGAGCATTTAATCGAATTTGCCAAATTCCTTTTTCAGCGTATTCCACTTTCATATTAGGTGCGGCATCAGGTAATAAAACTAATTTTGGCTGAAGTTTGGAAGTTTGGAGGACATATTTAGTCCCGTTTTGACCCCCTTTTTCCTCATCGCTAGTTAGCAATAATCCAATCGATTTAGTTTTTAAATTAGGTAACTCATTTAAAATAGAGATAAAAACCGCAACCGCAAACTTCATATCGATGGCGCCTCGACCATATAATCTGCCGTTTTTTATTATGGCTTGAAACTGCTTATCATCAGCCGGGACAACATCAACATGAGCTGCTAGTAAAATTTGAGGGTTTGAATCGGTTGACCAAAGGTGAGAGATGACGTTTTTAGATTTAAAGCTTCTTTGAATTAAATTTAAAGCTTTAATTTGGTTATTAACATAATCAAAAAGTTTACTGAATTGATCTGAATTATCAGTTGTTGAAACTGTTTTAAAACTAATAAGTTGGTGTAGTTGTACTTTCATGCGGCTATTTTTAATTCTGCTAATCGTGAGTGTGCTAATTCAAGATTACCACTAATAACTAATCCCGGATTTTTATCGCGCATTCTGATTATAATCCGTGTTCCCTGATCTTTTAAGAGCTGATCTAATGCCTGTAGTCTAGCTAAACCATTTTCAATTGATATGTCAGGGGATAGTGGATATTTATCAATTGATTGAACCCCAGTTTTAATAATCTGTTGTAAAACACGAGGTGTTCGAGGTTGTCGATTAGCAGCGGCAACTAATAATAAAGCGTCAGTCCAACTTGTTAAGCGGGGATTAATCTCGGCTACAGTTAAGCTAGCCTTTTGACCGATTCGGTGTTGATAGGCAACCTCTAATTTTCCAGGAACCATCCAATCAACGTTGGTAAATCCATAAATGCTAGCTGGGTCTATCCCCTGATTCTGACAAGCAGCCGTTAAGAAGTTAGCGAAACTATCTTCTGAAGAATGCTCCTGTTTATCTTGCCAGGTTTTTAATTCTGAGGCTTGTGGTTGGTAAGATGAAGTCCCTATACAAGCGCTACTTTCTTTGTCGCTAGTAATTTGGCCATTCCAACCAAAATGAATGGTTTGTCCATGTGTCATAAAAGATGACATGCCGGGTGAATCAGCTAGGTCCATAAATCGGCTGGCGACAACTCGTGGTTCAATAGTCGTATCAGCACTTGAGGTTGATTTTAAGTATGATTGGGCGGTGTGCAAGGCTTCTGTCCAATTTGAATAATATTGGGCATCAACGGTTTCGCCGTTAGGAACGAACTTAATTGCTTGGCCTTCTTCTCTAACAAAGCAAGCTCCATAATTACCTCCTGACTCAGCACCTCTTAACATTACACCCACTGCATATTCAGGCATGTTAGCTGATTGGTAATTTGCCCGAATTTTATCGACAAAAGGTGAAATTTCGGCCACTAAACGATCAACGTGAGCAATTTGATAATCTGGAACTTTAAATCCAGGGATTTGTAATTTTTCAATTAAAGCGTGACAATCAGCTTTGTTTTTTAAAATATCAACCAATCTTCCAGGTAGACCCCAAACTTTTAAACCATGCTCTTTCATCTGATTCTCGACGCTTGTGGTGTTGATATATGAAACAACATAGGCCCCGCTATAGTCGCCATTCAGAGTCTTTAGAGGTGGTAGTACAAAAATGTCTTTGCCAGTGATTGCTGAGATATATTCCCATTGGGTCAGAACGTTAGAGGAGGGATTGTCCATGATGACTCCAATTTTAGAGTTATCAGCCGCTGACAAACGTTGGCCATAATGAGCGTTGATATCACGATTAAATTTGGCGCCGCCTGCAGAAAAGACATCGCCAACGTTAGGATGACATATACCAATTTGGTGTTGGCCTGAGTTTTGAAAAAAATATGTATCTAAAAGGTTATCAACCATAAAAAAACCTCCCATTTGGGAGGTCGTTCCTTTCTCTGAATTTTAAGTATTTTTACTTAAAATTGACCTCCAAAAATTTTCTCTCCAAGAAGGAGGGTTACCTGAAGGTTTAATAATTTATAGTAATTCTGTGACATAAACTTGTTAATTATATTAAAGTCTCTTTTATATTGTCAATAAAGATACTCTGAAAATACTTATATGGTTTTTAAATATTGTGAATAACTGTCGACATAGTCAACTAATGTTGAATTTATAGCTTGGATAGGACCATGCTTGTCCACAAGCTGTTCATATCGAGCACGTTGGTAATGTCCCGGCGTTCCTAATCCGCTTTCATAAAAATGAGTCATTGAGGTTGAGTCAAAGCTTCTAAAACGAGGCGTAGATAAGGACTTTGACATCTCTGCTTCGAGTGTCTGTATCGGGTACTTAGGGTCATTGATAAACTGAGAATCACTTTTGATCCATGTCAATAAATTGTCCAGTTGATCTTCGACATGAGTAAGATTATTGTTTCCATCTAAAATTAAAGCTGCAACTCCATCTTTTTCTACAGCTTTTTTATTTGCCGTAATAAGGTCATCGTAAGGCATATTAAAAAGTTGTCTAGGCAATTCTTCTTGGTTCGCATACGCTCTGTATAATCTCCATGTGGTTTGTCTAAATAATGATTGAAACATAATTAACTTATTTATTTGTCCACCAGGATTATCTAAGAAGGCAAATTCAATAGTCCCTGTCGGAGAGTTATCTGGTCTGATTCGATAATCTCTATGAGGAGTTAAAGCTCTTGGCAAAGATGGTGCAGTGCCTTGTTTTAAAATTCCAACTGCATAATTTACACAATCATCCCATTCAGGTAATCGACTATTAGTTCCGGCAGTCGCCATCTTTCGTCGTGCCTGTTCTCTGCCTGATAAAAGACCGGTATCTTGGTGTTGGGTAAATGGTCCATTTAAAGCCATCGCCATAAAGATTGGTGGTAATTGACGAAGAGCATTAAGAGCATAAAGAGCGGAGTTTATGTCTAATGTTTGAATATGAATTTGATATGAGCAACCAAGGTCTGTTATATTTTGAAATTTTAAAAAGTCCATAACCATTCTTTGAACATAGGGATGGGAATTTACATCAATGGGATTAGCGATGAAAGGTTGAGAGCTAACTGGCAAAAATTTAGTATTTCCTTCTTCTGCCTCAATTGCTCTCGCCATGATTCTTCCAGCTGTCTGAAGTTCTTCTGCTTTTTGTTGAATATTATTTGATGGTTGTCCATTGATTTCAAGCATATAGTTCCAAACTTCTGAAGAAGTTGCTAAGCCTTGGCTTTGCAAGCGTCTTTCAAGCGAGTGGGCTGTCCACTCTGGTCTAATTTTTTGGTGCCCGTTTAATCTGACAGATTCTGCAAGTGTAAAAAGCTCCATCTCATCACCAATTGTTAAATTATGAGCGGGAGGAATTTCAAGTTCTGAGCGTGGAATGCTCATCGCATGAAGTGGAACTATATCATCGTTATGTACTAATGCATCTCCTTGTTTTGTGCGAAAATAAGGAGGGCGAACTGAGGCATACGGAACGCTTTCTCCCGGTCGTTTGAGAACAAGACCATGTTGTGCTGGATCAGCGCTACTTAATATATGTTCAGGCGGTACGTTTACAATGGGACTGGTTGAATCATATATTTTATGATGAGCAGTTAATTCGATCTGGTCTACAGTATTCATATTTTTAAGTACAAAAAAACCTCCCATTCGGGAGGCCATGAACTTTTTAGGATTTTGCTTTTTGAGCTTACCTAAAAAGGCCTCCTTGTCGGGGGGTAATAATGACGACCTTAATAATTTGGCTAACTAAATTCTTAAACATAATAGAAAGTATTTTATGCTACCAATTCGGCTATTGTCAAGTTAGCCTCAAGTTGTTAAGATCAAACCTATGGAAAGAACATTAATTTTAGATTGTGTTGACAAGGTTGACCAAGCTGTTCAAGTTTGTGGTTGGGTTCAGACTCGTCGTGATCATGGCAAGATCGCTTTTATTGATTTATCTGATCGCTCTGGACTAATCCAGGTTGTTTTAAGTGGAGAAGCTTTAGTTGATTTACGTCCTCAAGATGTTATTTCAGTGACTGGTAAAATTGCTGCTCGTCCGGAAAAGTTAGTTAATAAAGATCTGGCAACTGGGACGATTGAACTTCAAGCTGAACAAGTCGAGGTTCTATCCAAAGCGGCTGAATTACCTTTTGATATGGGCCAAAAAGATTTAGATTTACAGTTACCAACTTTACTCGATTTTCGCGCGTTAACTTTACGTCACCCAAAAGTTAAAGAGATCTTTAAAGTCCAAGAAGCCGTCGTAGAAGGTTTTAGAAGAGCCGCCCAGAAATTGGGTTGTACAGAAATATTTGTACCAACAATTGCGGCGTCTGCAACTGAAGGTGGTTCAGAAGTTTTTAAAGTCGACTACTTTGAGCATAAAGCTTTTTTAACTCAAAGCCCCCAATTATATAAACAGATGTTAGTGCCGGTTTTTGAAAGAGTCTATGTTTTGGCTCATGCTTACCGGGCTGAACCGTCAGTCACAACCCGACATTTAACTGAAGCTGTTCAAATCGATTGTGAAATTGGTTTTGCTGAGTTCCCAGAATTATTAGATTATGTTGAACAGGTTGCGAC
>JBEPVZ010000035.1:0-10034 GCA_041690695.1 Candidatus Daviesbacteria bacterium
TGCCCAAAAAAATAACGGTAACGCCATATATGATCCAACTGGCAAATATATCGTTTTTATATCGGAAGCTAGTCATCATTTAGCTTATAATATTCCTGCAGAGGGAGATCCAGGAATTGGTTTATTTTCGAATATTTGGGCAACCGATCCAACTGGCACAAACTTTTGGCAATTGACCCAAGTAGCTATCCCCCTCACCAAAACTGAGGGTATTCCCGCCTTAGCGGTTGTTAATCCCTTATTCTCCCCCGACGGCTCAAAACTAATCTGGACGGAGCTTTACGGTTATACCTCAGGTGGTTGTAATGACGGCTGGGGCAGATGGCGGCTAATGGAAGGGGATTTCTCCATAAATAATGGTACACCCCAACTAACCAATCAACACGTTCTTTTTCAGCCCAAAGTTACGCAAACGGCCAACAACTACTTTACGAATAATTATGTCACCGCCATGTCCTTTTTAGATGCAAATACTCTAATCATAGCTGGCAATTTATCCGGTCAACACCCTTATGGAATGGATCAATATCAACTTAATTTAAATACCAGCCAAGTTACTGATTTAACTAATACACCTGATGCTTGGGAAGAAGACTCCAAAGTCTCACCCCTTAATCATAAAATAATCTATATGACCAATATTGATTCGCCTAGCAAATTAGATTTTTGTAAAGCTTGGTATGGTCAAACAATACAGCGTGATTATTACATTATGAACTCGGATGGATCTAATAAACAAAAATTCACTTATTTTAATGATCCCACCGCTCCTGAATTTACAGGTTTCCCAACCATTGTCGCAGAATCCGATATTAGCCCTGATGGCAAATATCAAATTGGGGCGATTGGCATTAAGTCCTCCGATAATGTCGCCCCAAATGGTAGCCTCAAGAGTCTGTCCGATTACTTAATTGAATTTTCGAGCCCGCAATAATGAAGTTTGACAAGAAGTTCTTAACTATCCTCGGGGTAATTATTATATTGTTAATTTTTTGGTCTGTTGCCTCCCACCATAAAACTCCACCAATCTCAGTTTATACGCCAATCTCTCATCAAAACTCACCAGTCAAAAATAGTTCAACAGATAGCCATCAAACACTTGGAGTCGAGTTAACTCTGCCTGTCGGTTTTAGTAATCAAGATGTTGTAAATAGCCTAGCCCGTGCTAAAGACGCCAATGTCAACGGAGATCACATCATCTTTAATTGGAAAGATCTTAATAATACGACTTCACTTCAAAAACAAATTTCGGCTTTTGGAGATCAACAAAATTGGGATATCTTGGTGACTATTTCTACGATCTCGACCAATCTTCGAGAAACGCCTCAAGATTTAAATAAAACGGCTTTTGATGACCAAACCATGGAAGCACGCTTCCATAGTTTAATTGATAATCTTAAGCCCTACCTGTCAAACTCTCATGTTAAATATCTTGCTATTGGTAATGAAGTCGATGTTTATTTAGCAGCTCATCCTAACGAATGGAGCCAATATCAACACTTTTTAGATGATGCTATCTCTTATATTCATAAACAATTGCCTAATGTTTATGTTGGAACAACAATCACATTTAGTGGCCAACAGAAATTTTCTAATCAAGTAGCAGATCTGACAAAGGACAGTGATATTGATATCTATACTTATTATCCTCAAGATTCAAATTTCAAAGTCGAAGATCCGAAGGCGCCATTAACGGATTTACCGACGATGATTAATGCTTCAAATAATAAGCCTGTCATAATTCAAGAGGCTGGTTATCAATCAGCGGAGATATCAGATAGCTCAGAACAAAAACAAGCCCAATTTGTCGATAATTTATTTACCGCTTGGGAGACACAAGGCTCGAAAATACCATTCCTAAGTTACTTTTCGCTCTACGATTTAGATCCTTTAACCTGTCAAAAATATCTCCAAATATTTGCATTAAAATCCGCGAATTTCCAAGGATATTTATGTAATTTAGGTCTCCAAACTTCAACTGGTCAATCTAAAGCTGCCTGGACTGAATTTGTCAAAAATGGCCGAGCCCTAACTAATTGAGTGTCTCATCAAATAAAGTTCTAATTTGATGATGGCTTTGGTGATAAGCACCCCAAACTGATTCGCACCACTTTTTGATCATCTCATCTCGATCTTGACCGGCCGGAACAGTTAGGACATCTTTAATCGTGATAATTCCACGATCTTTTGGTAGAGATAATTCCGGCCAACTTTTTCGCTTATTAGCTAATTGCATATGCATAAGTTGAACTTGTTTACCGGTATAATTCTTCTCGAGATATAAATAAAGTCCAATTAGCCCAAAAACTAACTTAACCGGCTTGGTATTTTCGTCGGCTGTTTGAGCGGCATAAGCATCAACAATATGTTGGTGGATAAAAGCCGGGTCAGGATGAGATAAAGTATAAGCTGCAAGCTCGGTATAAAGATCTTGAGTCATTAGTGGAAAAGTTATTTCTGAAGGCAAGTCAGACTTACCTACTTCGTCCCGATAAATCGGGCTCATGAGCGGGAGACGGGACTCGAACCCGTGACCTTCTCCTTGGGAAGGAGACATACTACCACTGTACTACTCCCGCAACTCAACGATTATACAATATGAGATTAAATAAAATCTCGCCTCTTTAAAGCAGGCGAGATTTAAATGATTACTTAAGTCTAAAAATTTTAAACTTATTTTCTTTTACCACTACAGACCATACACTCTTTTTTGTGGTTTAAGAATAAAACCACACCTGAGAGACCAACCAAGACATATACGAGTTTGGTCAAGATTGAGCTATCACCGCCTAAAAGCATACTGACAACGTTTAGTCCAAGTAGGCCAAATAAACCCCAATTAACAGCACCAACTATAACTAAAACAAACATAACTATATGTAAAGTTTTTGCATTCATTTTTACTCACCTCCTCTTTTTATTCGATCTAATCTCAGTGTGCGCTAGGATTAGCAATTCGTCAAGTGCTGGCTGATTTGAATCTGAAGGCTAATTGGGATATAATTCGTCCTCATGTCAATAGAAAACGCTAACAAAAGAGAAGAACCTAGTTCAGCGAATCTTATCGCTTCACCTCAAACCTCAAGTTTAGAATCTAGAGAACTTTGTAGTAATTGTCATAAAATGGGTTTTTGCCAATTATCTACAACATTGAAGAGTACTAGTCAATTTGAGGAAGGTCCAAATAAAGCTTCGGCTATAAATTCGGTACTCGAAAACGCTGGCTGGAAAAGATGCCCCCAGCGAAATATTAGAAATAATTACTGACCGATTAAGTCGAAAAAATCGACCGCCTAGATCAACCCGCCTTGTTTTCCCATAATACTTGCTAGATAATACTTACCATGCCGAAGTAGCTCAGTGGTAGAGCAATCCCTTCGTAAGGGAGAGGTCATGGGTTCAACTCCCATCTTCGGCTCAAATAGTTTATAATTTAGTCTACCCAAATGGTTACCACTTACTATTTAAAACGCACCCGTAGCTATAATTACTCAAGATCAAGTTCCTCGTCATATAAACCTCGGTCAATCCGCCAAAAAGAGCGTAAAGATCGCGGTAATATTATTCGTAATATAACTTTAGTCATTCTTTTATTAATTGCCTCATTTGTTTGGGGAATTCCAGCTTTAACAGGCGCTTTATCGGTCTTTAATCACCATTCCGGAACTCAAGCCACTCATGCTGCAGACGTAGTACTAGCCCCTCCAGTTTTAAATATTCCTTATGAAGCAACTAATTCCGCCTCCATTCAAATCAACGGCTATGCTAACCCAAGCCTTAAAGTTGAGGTCTTTTTAGAGGACGAATTAAAGTCGACAGTAACAGCTGATCCAAATGGCAAGTTTCAAACAGGTTTTATTAATCTTAGTTTAGGAACAAATAATATTTATGGGAAAACGGTTGACTCGAGTGGTAAAGAAAGCTTAGCCTCTAAAACTATCCAACTAACTTACAATAATGATAAGCCAAAACTTGAGACGTCCTCCCCCGCTGATAACTCTCAAATTAAAGGTGGAGATAAAAAAGTCACTGTCTCAGGAAGTACCGACTCTGGTGATAATGTGACTGTTAATGGCATTACTGTAATTGTCGATAGTGATGGTAATTTTTCAACGATACTTCCGATCAATGATGGTGATAATACAATTACGATTATCTCAACAAATGAGGTTGGGAATACTAGCCAACAAACGCTCAAAGTTAATTACGCCAGTAGCTAACTGACCCAATTTCCCAAAATAAAACTGATCGAAAAAAACATTAGTAAACTCACTGACATTAATAAATAAATCACTAGTATTAATCTAGACTTTACTTGCCCAAGCATTATAAAGATTGGAAAGACTACCAATAAAAATCTCGGCATTGAAGACAAACTCGGAGTCAATAAAGGCAATAAAATTGAGCAAAAGCCATAGATAACATATGAGGGTCTTAAAAAGCGTATTGATCTTAAAATTAAACCCACCCCTAAAACGGAAAAGACTAACTCAAGCAATGATCGGCCATAATCTAAAACTAATTGCTGGCCACTAAAATTTTGAATCGTATTCCAAAAACCTAATCCAGGAAAAGTTAAGTTTCGTTGCCAATATTGCTCAGCAATCAGAAAATAAAATGGCTGACCAGTTTTTAAAAACAGATAAAAACAATAACTTAAAAATCCGCTTAATGAAATTATTAGTATTAAAATAACCATTGGTAAACGCTTTTGCCTATAAACTTCAACTAAAACAGCCAATATTAAGGCCAATCCGACCAAACGAGTCAGACTAGCCAAAATCGTCAAGCTAATAGCTAAATAAAGATAGATTGGCTTTTTATGACTTAGTCTTAAACTTAAAAAGGTACTCACTACCAATAAAAAAAATAAGCTTTCCGAATAAGCTGCTAAGAAAAAGAATGAAGTTGGAAAGATCAACATTAAAATTATGATTTTTTTGGAGAAGGCTAGAGAATAATCAAGTCTAAGTAGTTTATAAAAAACTTCGAGTCCTAAAAATAAGCAAAAAATATTAATTAAAAAAGCACTTAAATAATAGTTGCTGGTCAAAAGCGTTACTCCACGAATTAATAACGGATAAAGTGGCCAAAAAGCATATTGAAAAAAATGCTTATAACCATTTTGGGCAATACCTATAAAATGTCCACCATCCCAATTACCTAAGGCTTGACCAAACGAGTTTATTTGGCCTAAATGAGGTAGATTATTAAAACCTATCGCCATAATTAAAATAAGACCAATAAACCAGACCAAGAAAATTGTAGAGATGCTAGTATATAATTTCATTATGCTCGGTCTAATTCTAATCTTGTCACTCCTAGCAGGTCAATTAATTAAAATCCCAATTTCTGGTTTATCGGGTATAACCATTCTTGATCTAGTAGTTTTGGGATTATGTTTAGTTGGCTTATTTAAATTAAAATTCAAACTCGCCAAACCTCCCCAATATATTTTGTTTGGATTCATTTTTATTCTCATTGGATTGATTTCTCTATTAATAAACCCTCTTAAGCTAACATTACCTGATCGACTAGTTAGTCTGTCTTATGCTGGACGGTTTGTGGGATATCTTGGTTTAGGTTGGTTAATTAGTCAAGGTGGACTACCTCAAATCAAGAAAAATTTAATTAATATTTTGGTTATATCAGGAGTTGGACTAGCCATTTTAGGACTCCTTCAACTGATCTTTATTCCCAATTTATATTTCTTAGCTGACTCAGGTTGGGACCCACATTATTTTAGAACCGTCTCAACCTTACTTGATCCAAACTTTTTAGGTGGATTTCTGACTGTAACACTTCTTTTATTAACTCTGATTCTTTTCCAAAAAAAAGATCCGATTCAATTAGTTATTCCCCAAAAGTGGCTTAAACTCTGTTTTATATTAGTTTACTTAGCGCTAGTCACAACATTCTCGAGAAGTGCCGCCATTATGTTTGGGATAGCTTTTTTATCAGTTTGTTTAATTATTCGGTCAAAAAAGATGATTATTTTAAGTGCTCTTTTAGGAATAGGTTTTGGGGTCGCTTTTTTACTTTATCACCAATTTATCGCCGCTCCTCGCAATATTGACCGAACTCAATCAGCCGAATTTAGATTAAATGATTGGCAAGAAGGTTTGACTATTTTTAAGTCCGCCCCAATTATTGGCGTTGGTTTTAATAGTTACCGTTACGCATTAGATAAGTACCAATTGGCTAGTCCTGGTTTAGTTCAAAGTCGGGGTGGCAGTTCAAACGATTCGAGTTTGTTATTTGTGGCGGACACAACCGGCCTGCTCGGCTTAGCTTTCTATTTATTAATGCTTTTATCTATTCTGAAAAGATCATTTATTCAAGTTAAATCCTCACCCATCTGGGCAGTGTCACTTTTTGCAGGATTAAGCGGTTTAATCATCAATAGCTTTTTTATTAACAGCCTATTTTATCCTTGGGAATTATTTTGGATGGTCGTCTCAGCTAATCAATTAGATTAATCTACCAAAGATCTTTATCTTTTTGGGTTGAAAGTTATCAAGAATATACTGATCCGAAACAGTAATTGATAACTGAACCTGTCGCCTCTTTTTAAGTAATTTACTAATATTTGCAACAATATACAGTTCGGCTTTTAATGCCTCTTTTAAATAACCCTGTCCTGCTAAAAATCTAACCGTATTTAAATTGACCAGTAATATTTTCAGCCAATTAAAATTATGAAGTAGTAGCCCTTTGGGGAAATCTTTAATAATAGTCATCGTCATATTCCGAAACTGAAGATATTCCCGAAAAGGTTTGATCCGATCAGAGGTGGCTTTATGAATATGATAAATAACCGCTTTTGGTTCATACCAGCCGTTAAAACCCCCAAATTGAGCTCTGAGACATAAGTCCACATCCTCATAGTAAGCGAAATAATCCTCATCAAGTAACCCAACCTTATCAAATAGCTCTTTTTTAAATAAGCTGCCACCACCACTAGCTAAAAATAAACTGCCCGGTTTATTAAACTTCGGTCCATCTGGTTGACCAAAACCAATATTATTAGCATGTCCGACCACATCGATGTAATCCCCCGCCGAGTCAATCTGTTTATGGTTATAATAATTAAGGGTTTTTGCAGCAATAAAGCCAGCTTTCGGGAATTTATTTGCCGCCATCATTAGATACCTTAGGCCATCTTTATCAACCTCAGTATCATTATTTAGTAATAAAATGTAACTTGCTAAAGAAAGTTTAATGCCAATATTAACTGCCGGTGCAAAACCAACATTTTTTTCTAAAAATTTAGTTTTTATCTTTGGATAATATCTCTTAAGATAGCTTAGAGTGCCGTCTGAGGATCCGTTATCTACTACAATTGTTTCGAAGTCTTTAAAAGTCTGAACTTTTAGTGAGGCTAAGCACTGTTTCAAATAATCTAAACCATTCCACGTCGGAATGACAATTGATAAAGCCGGTTTAGTCTTCATAAGGCTTCAAATTAGATTTAAAATACTCATCTGAAACTGTTCTCTGAGACTGAATAACCACCCTCTTTCGAAAAATTGCTGGCAAATGCCAAATTAAGTAGGTCTCGGCTAAAACCGCCTCTTTAAAATACCCGTTCATCGCCATATTTTTAGCAGTTCTTAAGTTGACCATTACAATCTTTGGCAAGTTTAGCATTAAAACTTTAGTCGGAAAGTTTTTTAGAAGGGTCATAGTCATATTTCGAAAGCGCAAATATTCTGCCTGTTTTGATCTTTTAGACATCGTTCCTTTATTGACATGGTAAACTTTGGCCGATGGCTCATACCACCCGCTAAAACCTTTTAGCTGAGCCCTTAAACAAAGATCGACATCTTCAAAATAGATAAAATAATCTTCATCAAGCAAGCCAACTTCATCAAATAACTGCTTTTTAAATAAACTACCCCCAGCCGTGGCTAAAAAAACCGAACTAGCTTTTGAATATTTTTTGGAATCTTTTTGACCACCACCAATACTATTAGCATGACCTACTATATTAATCATATCGCCAGCCGAATCAATCTGGTGGCGATTATAAAAATTAAGTAATTTAGGCGCCACAAATCCAACTTGGGAATTACTTTGGGCAACCTTCACCAGCCTTTGGATACAATCTTTATCCACTTCAGTATCGTTATTAAGTAATAACAAATACTCTCCCTGAGCTTTCTTAATACCTAAATTAACCGCTTTGACAAAACCATAATTTTTATCGAGTTTAATTAGTAAAATGTCCTTATAATTTTTAGTAATATATTGGATAGATTGATCCGTTGAACCATTATCAATAATTATGATTTCTAAGTTTTGGTAAGTTTGTTTTTTTAAAGACGGTAAGCAGATCTTTAAGTAATCTATGCCGTTCCAATTAGGGATAACGACTGAACAAAGCTTACCACGCTCAGACTTGGTCATTATTTTTGAATTATTAAAATTCTCCGATAAAACGGAGGCAAAGTTACTTTAGTTAATATTTTCATAACTGGACCCGGAAATAGCCAAAGCAATTTAGAAAGTTTAGATGTGTCATGAACCATAAACATAAAATTCATCGGCAGCCAAATCCAAATACTAGCGTTACTAATAATTTCAACTCGGCTTTTAGGAGACAGTCGCTTAATCTGGTCAACAATCTCAAGATAATCTGGTAAGCCGTATCCTTGGTGTTCTTTAATCCAGGGGTGATCCCTCCCTTTTTGCTTTTTAAATAAATCATTTAAAAAGTTCTCCGCTAAGCTACTAAATCGACCAGTTGGAAAACCTAAATAAATTTTGCCATTCTTTTTTAAAACTCGTAGTAACTCGGCGATAGCTTTTGACCTTAAATTATTTGGCAAATGTTCAAAAGTATCAAGGCAAACAATAACTTTAAAACTACCATCTTTAAAAGGCACTTTAGTAATTGAGCCTTTAACATTTTCAATATTAGGGTTTTTAATTGTTTTAGTTTTTGAAAAGTTACTATCAACCCCGATAACTTTTCCAGAGTAGTAATCGCTAATACCGTTAACGCCAGAGCCAACTTCAAGGACAGATTGATCTTCTTTTATACTTTTTTTAAGATCCGAAACTACTGGATAATATCTTAAGGCACTATCAAAATTAAACCTCATTAAAAACTCTCCGTCTAATATAAACAAAAAAGATTAAGAATCCGATTATATCCGATATCAGCGTTATCCAGGCACAACCAATATAACTATATTTTGGAATAAAAATTAAGTTTAAAACTATATTCAACACTAAGTTAAAAATTGATACCCAAGTTAACCAAGCTAAATGTTTTTTTGATGAGAATAAAACAACTCCTTGAAGCGAGATCATAAACATAAACGGAATTGTTAAAGATAAAATCTTGATAACTTCAATTGCGGGCAAATATTGAGGCAAAAAAGTGGAGATCAGCCTTGGCAAAATCAGGAGATAGCCGAGCGAAAAGATTAGCGAGATCCCTAGAAAAAGTGGTAGGAGTTTTCGGTAAAGAAGTTTGGCAAGTTTAGTATCATTTTGGAGAGCCCCGACCATGACTGGGAAAACCGCTGAGATAATTGATGATGGTACAAAGATTAAGGCTTCTAAAAATTTATAACCTGCTCCATATAATCCGGTATCATAAGGGCCCTTTAAATATGACAATAAAACTGAATCGATCTTTAGATAAAAAAGACCCAGCATCGCCAGTATTCCATATGGTAGTGAATTTTTAATAATTGCAAACAAATCATCAATTTCTAGCTTTGAAAAGAGTGTCCCGAGTGAAACTTTAGATAAAGCTATCAAACTAATTAAATAAGCTATCTCACCAATAATTAAGGCCACCATAATTCCTGATACTCCAAAACCCAAGTTGATACTAGTTATTCCACCAACGGTTGAGACAAAACTTAATACTAAAAGTCCGATTGCTGATTGGCGTAATTTTTGAAGACCGACAAAAAAGCTATCAAAAGCCATTGCTAAAACTTGCGGCAATATTGCGACCGCGGCCAAGATATTGTAAGTTGATCGACTAGTTTCAGGATCAAATATTAAATTAGCTA
>JBEPVZ010000036.1:0-8973 GCA_041690695.1 Candidatus Daviesbacteria bacterium
AAGAGACAGGGATAATATTTCTCGAGCTTCTCGGGACTTATTCCTATGAGATTTACCTCTTTCATTGGCCGATTCTGTATCGTTATGATTTTTTGTATAAAATTTTGCCAGCTGGTCTAGCAACTTTTGTTTACCTAGGAGTATTTATGGCTTTGGGCTGGTTTTTTCAGAAGCTGCTACGACGATTTGCTTAAAATCAGTTGGCTCATGAACAGCCAGTTCGGCTAAGATTTTTCGATCGATAGCGATCTTGTTTAATTTTAAAGCTGCAATAAATTTTGAGTAGCTGATACCTTCTTGTTTAACGGCATTGGCAACTTGAATAATCCAACTCTTTCGCATATCGCGTTTGCGTTGCTTTCGACCGGCAAAAGCGTATTGACCGGCATGCAAGAGGGATGTTTTAGCTTGCTCAATTAAATTGTTTCGACCACCACGGTGGCCTTTGGTTAATTCTAGAAACTTTTTATGTCGTCTATGAGAAGTAACTCCTCTTTTAACTCTGGCCATTTAATTCTCCTTTGCCTCGAACTTTATTCCAAATTTTCATATGCCAACCGTCCGTTCGCATCATCTGCGAAAAATTTCTGGCTCCTTGATTGCCAGACATCGATTTATTTGATTGTCTAAAATAATGTGTTTGTTTGCCCATTTATCCGATTCCTAACATTCTTTTAATCGCTTTCATACCAGCTTTATTAACTTCGATTGGGACAGCATGTCGTCTGAGTGCTTCTTTGCTTTTATGGCGGCGCAGGTGACCCGAACGAAGTTGGTGAGAACGCATTAACTTACCGGTTCCGGTAATTTTAATTCGTTTGGCTAACGACTTGTTCGTTTTCTGTTTTGTTTTCTTGACTTTCATTATTTTCTTTCGGCTTTCCTTTTGTGTTCCTGCCTATTATAGCAGTTATTGATCTACCTTCAAGTTTGGCCTCTCTCTCGATGATTATTTTATCACCTAAGATCGCATAAATCTTATTTAAAAGTTCAAACCCGACTTCGGTATGAACCATCTCTCGGCCCTTAAACTTAATCCGAAGCATGATTTTATTATTATCCCGAATAAATTCATCAACTCGCTTAAGGCGAGTATTTAAGTCATGCTCTGCAATTCTCGGAGTTAACCAAAGTTCCTTTAGTTCAACGTCTTTGGCGTTCTTTTTTGCAGCTTGCTCCTTTTTACTCTCGTCATAACGAAACTTCTCAAAATCAAGAATTTTCGCAATCGGAGGAGTAATGTTGGGGGCAACTTCAACCAGATCAAGTCCAAACTCTTGGGCTTTCGCTAAAGCTTCTTCTTTAGTGATAACTCCTAGTTGTGATCCGTCTGGACCGATAACTCGAAGTTCTTTAGCTTGTATTGACTGGTTTAATCGATAATATTTACCTATTCTTTTCCTCCTTGAACGTGACTGATAATATCATAGTTAGCTTTTAGCTTCAACCTCTTTGTCTAAATGGCTTAAAAAGTCGCCAAAATTATTTAACTCCAGAGTTTTGCCATCGCGAGTTCTAACACTAATTTGGTCAGCAGATTGTTCACGATCTCCGATGATTATCATATAAGGAATCTTCTGAAGTTGAGCGACCCGAATCTTAGCTTGCATGGTCTCTGGATTGGTATCGAGCTCGGCCCGGATGTTTTTATCTTTTAGACCATCAAGTAATTTTTGGCCATAATCATTGTTTCGTTCGGTAATCGGGATAATCATAACTTGGACGGGTGCAAGCCAAGTTGGAAAAGCCCCGGCATAATGTTCAATTAAAATAGACATAAACCTTTCGATCGATCCCATGACTGCGGCATGGACCATCGCCACAACTTCTTGTTTGCCTTCCTGATTGGCGTATGACAGATCAAACCTTTGCGGCATATTGACATCTAATTGAATAGTTGCGACTTGCCACGTCCGACCTAATGAATCTTTGGTCATAAAATCAATTTTTGGTCCATAAAAAGCAGCTTCGCCAATGCCTTCTGCATAGTCCAAATGATTGTCTTTTAAAAACTCTTCTAATTGGGATTGAGTACTTTCCCACTGTGCATCTTGTCCTAAATAATTCTCAGGATGTTTGGGGTCTCGAAGTGATAACCGGAGTGAGAGTTCAAAACCAAAAGCCGAATAGAAATCTTTAACAATCGAATAAACGTTCCCAATCTCTTCTTTGATTTGATCATAGCGACAAAATACGTGGGCATCGTCTTGGGTAATACAGCGAACCCGAGATAAACCAGCTAATTCTCCACTTTGTTCATCTCGATAAACCATGGTTGTATTGGCATATCTTTGAGGCAGATCTCGATAGCTCATCGGCATTCGTTTAAAGATTTGAGTGTGATGAGGACAGTTCATCGGTTTCATGGCAAACTCATGGCCTTCACGGGTGGTAATTTTAAATAACTCATTTTTAAATTTGTCCCAGTGGCCACTGGCTTCATAAAGTTCTCTTTTGGTGATGTGAGGAATCTCTACTTTTTGATAGCCTTTAGCTTTGCGTAATTGCCAGACAAAATTATCTAATAACTCACGGACTAAAGTTCCTTTCGGTGTCCATAATGGCAATCCTCCTCCGACTAGATCCGAGAAAACAAATAGATCAAGCTCCTTGCCTAATTTTTTATGATCTCGCTTTTTAGCTTCTTCAAGCATATTTAAATGATCTTCAAGTTCCTGTTTTGTTGGAAAAGCTGTTCCGTAAATACGAGTTAACATCTTATTTTTCTCACTGCCTCGCCAATAGGCTCCAGCAATTGATAATAATTTGAAAGCACCAAGATCCTGGCTAGGATTTTCAGAATGACCACCACGGCAAAGATCTTCATAATTACCGGATTTATAAAAAGTTAAAGTTTGACCTTGATCCGAGAATTCATTAATTAGCTCAATCTTATAAGGATTGCCTTCGTAACGTTTTAAAGCTTCTTCTTTTGAAACTTCTTCCCTTTCAAAACTAGTCCAAGTTTTAAGAATCTCAGCCATCTTGGCTTCAATCTTAGGCAAATCTTCTTCAGAAACTGGTTTTTTGAACTCAAAATCAAAGTAAAAACCGTTATCGATCGAAGGTCCGATCGTTCGGAGGGTATCTGGCCAAAGCTCCATGACAGCGGCCGCCAGCAAATGAGCTGTCGAATGCCGAAGGTTATTTAATTGTTCTTGTTTGTCATTCATTTTCTTTAATATAACAGAAACTAGAGTTTCATAAATAGCGGTTAGTGGAAGTTTTTCCCTTTTAACAAGCTATTAATCTCTTCTCTGATTTTGAGAGCTCGATGAAGCTGTTCGGGCAGTTTAGCCCCAACTTCAGTTCCTTCAATATGATGCCAGACGGCATGGAGAGGATCATATTCTCTCGGTTTCAAGTGGTTCGGATCAGAATCCGAATAAATTTCTGTCATAATTCCCTTTCTAGAAGCAAAAAAAATCCGCCTCCGCAAACTCACTTTTGCAAAGACGGCTTAAACCGTGGTTCCACTTTACTTCTAATACACCTAATGGTGTGTCACTCTTAATTAATTACGTTAATTATTCGCTTTAACTTCTCGGGTGGCCCTTCGTAGGAAGCTAAGCTTTCTACCTTCTCGTCCTAAGTCCAAACGTCAAAGAATATTTAGATGTATACATATTATACCATGTTCAGAAAATCTATCAAAATTTGTGCGGGTTGAAAGCTTATTTACTTTTTGGAGTTAAGGAATGAGCAGCTTGGCTACTAAGTCCACCAATGACGGGGAGGTAGCCAATTAGAGTCAGCGTTCCAAGTAGAATTGCCACGACGATGGTTGCCCCGACGACTGAACCAAATCCCCAAGCAAGCCCCCCTAGAAAATTTCCAAGCATAATATCTTTTCTTTTCATATGCGCATTAGCGGTTAAATGATGATGAATCTCTGGTGTCATTAATTTTTAGTTTATCTTATTGGAAGTAAAAAGACTAGATTATCTTTGTAAGATTTAAGCAATGTAAGATTTAAGCAATGTAAGATTTAAGCAATAAACAGCTATTAAGTTAGAGTTTGAGTTCTGGCTTTTCTATCCTCTGCTGATTTGGGACAAGCTGGTAAATTCGCCCGGCGATTATTTAAAACTAAAGATTTAGGAACGATTGGTCCATCGACTTGGCTGTTTTGTCTCCCAAATAAACAGCCTCCCCGAAGAGCGGTTGGTAAAGTCACATTCATCTTTAGAAGCTGGGCTCTGTTTGTTTCTAACTCTTGAGGGGGCACATATAAAGGACATGTTTGGCACTGCTGAGTCAAATAAAGTTCTTGCCAGTCATATTTGGTTCGTTTAGCCAAAGATAGTTGAACCTCCTGGCCAAGGCCGGTTTTAACACTAAACCTAAGTCTCTCTGGGATAGCTCTGCCGCGAGGCGGTTTTAGGTAGGTTCCGATCCACTTATCCCAAAATGGATCTTTGCCATAGACTCCAGTATCGATATTGAAATTAATCTGGGATTGATGTTCTCGTGAGGTCATCGGGACTATCTTAGTCTAGCAATCACTCTAACTGAGGCTGCATCTGCTTTAAATTTGGCTGGTAGGGCAATAACTTCAAAATCTTTAATTTCTAATAGCTGATCTAAATTAGTCAGGTTTTCTAAAATTAAAACTTCATTTCCCAAAAGAATTTTATGAGTTAAAAATGGAGGTTGATCAGGACTTAACATATCCATACCAACGATTTTAATTTTTAAATCAACTAATTTTTGAGCAAAGCCTTCAGTGATTGGTGGATAATTCTCATAATATTGAGTGGTTCGGTATTTATGGCTAAAGCCGGTATAAATTAAAACTACATCGCCTTCTTTAATCTCAACAGAATCTAGCAGTGATAAATCAATCTTTTCGACTTTCGAAGCGTCAACGACTACTCCCCGACCAAAAAATTTATCTGGATTAATTTGATCGATAGTCTTGCCGCCTGAGATCATATGAAGCGGCGCATCAAGATGGGTTCCGACGTGCATGACCATCTCGACCTTATGGTCGGTATAGCCATCTTTCTCAATCGAAGCTGCGGGTTGAAGCGAAGCTTCCGGATCTCCAGGATAAACTGGCATCTTGTCGGTAAAGGTGTGAGTTAGATCAATTAGTTTCATTTGAAATATTCTATACCTTTTTTAAGTTGCTCAAGCGTCCGCTCGACAGCAGATAAGCGATCTGACTCTCCATAATAGCGAATTAAGTCTAAAGTCCGAATGATTCTTTGAAGCTCGATCCTAGTTTTAAATTCATCCGTAAAGATCTCTTTATTTCCATAATCTTCCATTAACCACTCCATTGGTGCCAGAGAATGGTACCAAATATCCCAACCGGCAAACTCCTCAGCAATATCTCCGCCGTGAGCATTACCAAAATCGATAATGCCGGTAATCTGCTGATTTTCAATCAGAATATGTTTTGGTCCAAAATCTCCATGGATTAGCCGTGGTTCAACACTTTCAAGTAGGTCATGATGCTTGTCGAGGATTGCTTTAGCTTGATCAATAATTCCTGGTTCAACCTCAATTCGCTCTAAAACCTGTTTGTATTTTTTGAACTCATAACGATAATCCAACCGTTCAGTTAAAGTTGGATATTTAGTTTTCCCATCTTTACTAATTGGCCCAAACCCAGGGGTTTTAACTTGGTGGATTTTGGATAAGATTGCTCCAGCTTGGCGGACGATTTTATGTAAATACTCATGATCTTCAGCTGGCGGCATGACGGGTCTTTTATCAACCGTCTGGCCATTTAACTTTTCCTGGATACAAAAATAGCGAGGTTTGCCATTAACTGGAACGGTTTGAAGGGAAATTATCTTCGGAACTGGTACGCCAACTTTGGCCGCCTCATTAATTGGCCACTCTTCAAATTCAAACTCATTCTCGTCGCCATGAAAAATTCGCAGAATGACCGTTTGACCGTCTTTGAGTTTTAACTCATAAACCTCGTTAATTTCGCCAGCAATTAGCCGCACTTTGGTTTCAGGATGAGAGTTTAAAGCTTTCAAGATAACTTGATCTAAAATTGGATCTGGAGTCACTAAACGTTTGTGAAGCTCTTGTAAATATTTATGATGTTCAGACTGGGCGGTTTGAGGATCAGCCATGAGGCTATTGTAACATTGCTATTCTACCGGTGAGATCAGAAAACCATGAGCAAAAACTTGTTGACCGTCGTATCTAACGGTTTCCACCCCAACAGTTAAATCAATATTTTTTAAATGCTCAGCAATTACATAGCTATATTGCCATTTGCCATCAGCCAGAGGCATACAATGCTGGTGTAATCTGGTTGCGCCACCTAAATCGGTAATTTTACCTCGTAAATACCCAATAACATGGTCTTCGGTCAGACCTAAGTCTTTGAGTTGTTCTGGTGAAATTGTTCCGCCGGCATATAGTCGAGTGGCTTTTTGGCCTCCAACCGTGACAAGCTCTTGTCCTCCCCCGACCCGACCGGGTAACCATTCATCGTGGTAACTAGCGGTGGGATCATTATCTGGCTTAAAGTCACTGGCTTTTAGTAAAAAATCTCCTCTTAAGACTGTTTCTGGTTTAGTTACCTCGGCACCGTAACCTGCCGCCAGTCCTTGAGTTAATAGTCTATCTGTTTCTGTCATCTGTGGGCGATACAGGAGTCGAACCTGTGACCTACTCAACGTCAATGAGTCGCTCTACCAACTGAGCTAACCGCCCTGTTTTCGAGATCTAGTAGATCTCGATTGAGTAAAGAGCTAATGGTGCTCCAAACCTAAATGTACTAATAGCCTGTATTATGTATTAACTAGCATTAGGAGGTCAAGTGAGACCAGTCGCAAATTTGACGCACTTGTCAAAAACGCTCTACGAGAGCCTTTTTACAAGTGATCTCGCGACTGTATTAAGAACAGAGTTCAGTCACTCCGATTACCCTGCCATCCCAGCTGCCTGGGAGGTTACACTATACTTTTCGCCTTTACCATTGGCATTCATCATCCCAGCCATCTTGGAATTGCGGGAGTTTGAGATCGCGACTGGAGCCGGTGCGGCTTTGGTCTGGCGCTTGGCGATTAATTTTAAAGCAACCCAGACTCGGTTATAAACTGAGTCGGCGTGTTCATATTTAGCTTGATAGCCACCTTCAACGGCTAATTGTTGAGAATTCATCCCTTCAACAACTCGGAGCGTATCCGCCATACTATTTTTAGCTTTACCTTCTCGGTAAATAGCGATAGCCTCGCGCATTAACATAATATTGGTTCGGCGAGTTTGCTCTTGTTTTTGCTTTTTAGCTTTGGCCTCTTCCTCGGCTGGATTCCTTTGGCCCTGCTCCTTAAAGTTGAGCGTGCCCATGCTTGGGAAAAGTTGACCCTTTTCGAGGCCTAGGATTTGTCGACCGACTAAATCTGGAAATAAAGTTTTAGTAACATCAGCAATCTGATTATCAATCTGACTTTTGGTAAAAAGATCAACCACTCCGCCGGCGATATCCCCGACGAAGCCGCCCATCATCCCGATTGGGCCCTCGCGTTCGGAATCTTCCATGCTGCCGCCGATCTGTTGATCAGGGCGAATTTTGGGCATCATCGTTTGCATACGTGCGTATTTTACCACGAATTGAATGAGGCTTCAAAAATTGAGGTGGGCGAGGTGGGACTTGAACCCACAATCCTTTCGGAATACGGTCCTAAACCGTACGCGTATACCAATTCCACCACTCGCCCAAATTTTTTAAATATAAAAACTTACGTTTCAGGTAGTATTCTACCCCATTTGGATAAATGAATTCCAATATTTTAAGTGCATCCTTCTTGCAAAAGATTAGATAGAACACCTGCTTCTTTTTAAATTGGTAAAAGTACCCCCCAGTAACCTTAAAATATAAACTTACACAGCTTTTTAACCATTCTAAATGTTACTTACTTGCGGAACTAAAACGTAACCTTAATTGAGGATATTGGCTTTGGGGATGTTTTACTATCGATATATTCCCATCTCCATCTAGGTGACCACGAAGAAAATCTCCAAAATAAAGTTCAGGTATTTCCATTTTGCTAATAAGTCTCGATTTATTTGGCATTAAGCCTATATCAAGCAAAAATCGGTATAACCTCACGTTTCCGAACTGCACACGATAATATATTCCTGAAGGGCTATAGTTACTTTTCTTTAAAGTTATTTTATTTTTTAATCCTAATATCGAACAAACCATTTCGACTTGTTCTAAATCCTTAGAAGTAAAATCTAAATGTCGGCCATCTTTGGATAAGCTACCATCTGTAGTTATAAGGCCAACTGTATAAGCTAAACCGGAGCTCCATCTTATAGGTGATGTTATGCAGCTATTTTATCCAAATTATTACCTAATCGCAAGGGCGTGCAGGTTCAAGTCCTGTTCCCGGCACATCGGAGCGACTGAGCTTTTTAAACTCTAGCCAACTCTTTTTGTTTCTGAATAAATTCTTCCATGATCGCAGGATACCTGCCGTCAAAACATGAAGTGTCCAACTGGTCTGATCCAGTGGCCTCATATAGGCTTGGCAGAGAAAGATGATGGAGGGAGTTAGCTCCCAACAACTTAGCCACTTGGTCAGGCTCTCGGCCTTCTGCAATTAAATTACCGGGCAAGGCAATACCCTGAAAATTGCGGAAGCGAATCGGCGGGCTGGCAATCATCAGATGAACTTGTTCCGCTCCAGCTTCAAACAGAGCTGGGACCAAATGCCGCATATTGGATCCCCGAACGAGTGAATCGTCGACTAGCACAACTCGTTTACCTCTAATTAAACTTTTGTGAATATCATACTTTTGCTCGACAGCTTGAGTTCGGGCTCCGTCATGGGTTATAAAGGTTCGGTAATCTCCCCTCTTTGTAATAGCCTTAACTAAATCAATTCCGGCGGCTACAGAATAACCTTCTGCCGCTGGATTAGCCGACTCTGGCACCGATATCACGATGTCTGGCCGATCAGTATTAAAAGTAAGAACATATGCTAAGTAAGCAAA
>JBEPVZ010000037.1:0-5062 GCA_041690695.1 Candidatus Daviesbacteria bacterium
TAGTCTAAAGTGTGTAATAGGTTTTGGGTAGAAAGGGCAATAGGGCTAGTCGTGTCAAAGAGAAAACAGCGGTTGTTAATCTGTCTGATCTTAGTAGTGAGAACTTTAAACGACTGTCGACGGGTTTTCATGAATTTGATCGAGTTTTAGGTGGGGGGATTGTTTATGGTTCAGTAATTCTTGTTTCGGGCGATCCCGGGATTGGTAAATCAACTCTTCTTTTACAGCTCGCTTTAAACGTTGATAAGCCGACTGACAGTCCTTCGCGGGTTTTATATGTTGGAGGAGAGGAATCAGCTCAACAGATTAAGATTCGAGCTGAGCGGATTGAGAAATCAGCCAACTTACAAGTTTTAAATGAGATCGATGTTGATCAAATTATTAGTACAATCGAAAGGTTAAAGCCAAAGCTGGCTATTATTGATTCAATCCAAACCTTAGAAACCCAAGATTTAAGTTCGCCTCCCGGCTCGATTGGCCAAGTCAGGGAGTCTTCACACCGTCTCCAACAGCTTGCTAAAAAACTTCATATTCCAATCTTAATTGTTGGTCATGTTACCAAAGAGGGTTCGGTGGCTGGACCACGCACCCTGGAGCATCTGGTCGATGCCGTTTTAACCTTAGAAGGTGATCCCTCAACTAACTTCCGAATTCTAAGAGGTGTTAAAAATCGATTTGGCCCAACTGATGAGGTTGGCATCTTTGAGATGGAGGATGCTGGCTTAATTGAGGTTACTAATCCCTCAAAATTATTCCTCAACCAAAAAGTTAATGCACCAGGTTCAGTTGTGGTGGCAATTGTAAACGGGGTTCGTCCATTACTGATTGAGATCCAAGCTTTGGTTACGAAAAGCTTTCTACCAATGCCCAAACGGGTCGGATCGGGTATAGATAATAATCGGCTCCAATTACTGGTGGCTGTTCTATCCAAGCGCTTAAATCTGTCTTTATATGATCAAGATATCTTTGTTAATGCCACCGGTGGGATGAGAATTTTAGAGCCCTCATCTGATTTAGGGATCTGTTTAGCAATTATGTCGTCATTTAAGGATAAAGCTTTGCCTAAAAATTCAGTTTTGATTGGCGAAGTCGGGCTGTTAGGCGAGATCCGGGCTGTTAGGCAGATCGATAAGCGAGTTTCCGAAGCTAAAAAGTTAGGTTATAGCCAAATAATTGGTCCAGATCAGGTTAAAAGCTTAGAAGAAGCCTGGAAGTTGGTAGTTGGTAATAAGTAGTTGGAGTTTCCTTAAATACGTTGTAGAATATTACTATGACCCATGACGACGATAATCTAGAAGAACCTAAAGCGGTCGAGGACACTGAAGAAGATGAACACCTCCTTCATCACGCTGCGGAAAAGCAACACCCGACCGACGATTTTGTCGATAATACTAAACAAGTTCAGAATTTTGATGATTTAGCCGAGGAATCAGCTTCAGACGATGATCAAATTGAGCCTCAGAAGCCCACTCACCATAATATCTCTCATGATCTGTCGGATGATCAGGTTGGAACTGAGCCTCATCGTCCTAAAACCTTTGATTTAGATGAAGATGGAGGATTGGTGACCGAACCGGTTCGTCACGGAAGTATTGAAGCTAGTCAGATCCCTTCATCAGGTGTTTATACCTCGCGTCGACCAGGCCGATCTGGTGGATCCAAGCTCAAAAGTCTAATCTTATTAATTATTGCTATCGCGGTCACGGCTGGAAGTGTTTATCTCTTGAAAACCAAAGTTTTACAAGGCACGCTTCAGGCCAGTCCTACCCCTGAACCAACTCCCGAGGTTGTTGAAACTCCAACCCCAGCCCCAACTCCGTCGATAACTCGATCTGATTTTAAGATCCGAGTTTTAAATGGCACTCCTAAAAGTGGGTTAGCCGGCCAAGAGGGGGCTAAGCTTAAGGGCTTAGGTTATGACCTTGATAAAACTGCCAATGCTACTAATTCAGCCTTCCCAGCCACGACTATTCGAGTTAAAGCCGCTGATCAGGATCTCTTAACAACTTTAATTACAGACTTAGCTCCAGATTTTACGGCTACAGGTACTGCTACCTTGAAAGACTCTGATCCTGATGCTGCTGAGGTTATCCTCGGAGCGAAGTAATCCCTTGGCTAGCTTGCTTCTGTCTTGCTCTAGCTCTCCGACTATGCGAGAATAATCTTAGATTAAGGTTTTTATTTATAAATTCAGCCTAACTTTAATCTAGAAATTATCTTATTATGAATAATCAACAAGCTCGCCAAGAGCCTGGATCGCTTCGTCCGTACGCTAATTTAAGGTTCATTTTGAGGCTAGTATTAGCTTTATTGTTTGCCTTACCGGCCTTTATCTTCTCTGAAGTTTTACCCGATTTTAAGCCTTTTAATCACGTCTTTTTGCGAATTGTCATTACGATTATCTTTGGATTAATCGGTTATCAAGTTTTTCCGGATATTGCTAAGCGTATTTCAGGCATAGTTATTGCCCTAGTTAATAACCTCGTTAGCCATTTAAGTAGTGAGATTATGAGTCAAATCCTGCGTTTACCCAGACAATCAAACATGAATTTGCCCTATACCAACTCAGGGCCAATTGGCGGAGTTAGTGTTAGCCAACCCTTAATTGTCGATACTTCAGCTTTGATTGATGGTCGAATTTTAGATATTGCTTCAACTGGTTTTCTTTATGGAACTCTACTTGTGCCGACGTTTGTCTTAATTGAGCTTCAACAAGTGGCTGACTCAAGCGATTACTTAAAACGCAGTCGGGGACGACGGGGCTTTGAAATTATTGAACAGCTTAAAAAGCAACGGGGAACTAGAGTCGAAATTTGGGATAAAGACGTCGGGGCCAAGACGGTTGATGAAAAGCTGATTAAGCTCGCCAAAGGCTTAAATGGCCGGATTATTACGACTGATTACAACTTAAATAAGGTGGCAACGGTCAGTGGGGTGACGGTTTTAAACTTTAACGATTTAGCTAATGCAGTTAAGACTCAGGCCATACCGGGTGAAGAGCTTAAAATTAAGGTGATTCACCTTGGAAAAGACACGAAACAAGGGGTAGGGTATCTCAATGACGGTACGATGGTTGTGGTTGAAAATGGGGCTAATTTGGTCGGCCAAGAGGTCAAAACTGAAGTCTCTCGTGTTCTCCAAGTCCCAGCTGGGAAGATGATATTCACCAAGGCTAAATAAAACGATTATTTTATCTTCAAAAGTTCTGTTGTCGATTTTTTAGCCACAAAAGTGCTTATGTCCGATTTATGATTTAAAATCGTTAACCAAGTTAGAATTAACCTGGAAAAGATCGAAATGAGAATTTATCAAGAATAAAATCGCCTAATTATAGTTATCCACACTCCCTTAAAACTTATCCCCATTAAAATAGTATCACTGATTTTGGCCCTACCCAACAATCCAAACCTACCCAGCAACCCTAAATACTTAACTATAGGAGCTCTCAAAATAAGTTATAGGTCACAGAAAACTTGACAAATAGTATTTTGCTATGTTAAATTTCTCGTCAGGATGTTTAACTTCGGGAAGATTTCGGATACGCGTAAGAGGCGAGTCCAAAATAAAGATAACTCGATGATTAAACAGGTTCAGAAAGTCTTAGCTGAAGCTGATCAGAAGTTGATTTTGATGGCGAAGTAAGAGAGAAGAGCCAAGAGTATAGGTATTTTTGAGCACAAAAAAGAGCATTACTACCGCAGACAGACTCGAATAGCAATGCCCCTTTTATTAATTACGAAAATAACCTCAAGAGCAGCTAGAAGTTATCCTCTACCTTCTAGAATTGCATAACTTTTGAGGGTTGTCAAGATAGTATTTAGAGGATTTTAAGGGTTCGGTAATGGGGATTTGTCTAGGGCAGGGACAAGTCCCCAGTACTGGGCCCTTTTTTAAAAACTTTTATCGGCTAGTCTATAGCTTCAAGTAACACCCTGACTTGACAAAACAATCATCCTATAGTATACTTTCTAAATCAATTATGTTAAATCTTGAAACATTAAATCTCGATCCAGAAATTGCCGGTATCTACGACCGACTTAATCCAACTGAAGATATTAAGTATGTTAAAGCTTCACATCGTCTACCTGCTCTTTTAAGAGACCGTAAAGCTTATCTAGCTTTTGCGATGGCTACAGCTGTAGCTATTCCTACTTTAAATCAATTACGACCTGAAATTCAGGGGGCAACTGGTAAAATTGATAAAGCTAATGCGACTTCTCATAACAATAAAGATGAAGGTAGTAAAACTCGACTAGTTGTTTCAACGGGGTCAAATTTATCTGCTCATTTACAAAAGTACCTACATCAAGGCCATGAAATTGATGGTTTAGGAATTCAATCTGTTTCTGAGCCAAAACCATTGGTTGTGAATGTTGATGCTAATCGACGAGCTAAATTAATGGCCAATACTCCTGGAATTCAGCCAAATGAAACAGGCGACATGATTAATTATCCCGATGGACGTATCCCTCAGACTGGTAAAGAGCTAGGGGATCGAGTTTATGCTGCAATCGTTAATGATACCGCCAATACTGAGGCTATCCAAGCGTTTGCCCCAGACTTTAATCCCGCCAACTTGAAAAGAACTGACCTTAAACTTGAAGGTTTTGGTACTTTAGAAGAGTTACATAATAAAGGTTTAGTTGATTATTCAACCGCTTTGACTGATCAGTGGGTTACTCCTGCAAGCGCTACTTCAGGCCGACATGCTGGTTTATCTTCTCCTCTTCGATACAAAGTTGATGGAGAGATGCAGATGTGGTTTATGGATAAAACTGGTCATGCTGGACATTATTGGGTTAAGGTCACTGATCAACCTTCAAGCGATTTAGATAACAGCATGTTATCTAAACACGATATTTTTGGTAAATTTAGAATTGGTAATCTTGAATTTGAAATTCGGGCTGAGTGTGGTAACTATTCAGTAACTGTTACTCAAATTCCACCAGCTCCGAAGCCGGCTATTAATATTCCTTTCCATTCTGACGTTCAAGCGACGGCAGTATTAACTGAGACCCCAACCACTACATCAACAGCCACCTCAACAGAGACCCCAGTTCCA
>JBEPVZ010000038.1:0-4103 GCA_041690695.1 Candidatus Daviesbacteria bacterium
TACCTAAAACGACATTAGCAGTTTTTCTCGCCACTCCGGGCAAAGAATCTAAATCTTCCATATTGTCTGGAACCTGGCCATTAAATTTATCCATAATAATCTGGGCTGAAGTTTGGATATTTTTGGATTTGTTTTCGTGAAAGTTAACTTTGGATATAAATTTATCAATCTCTGAGGGCTCAGCTTTGGCAAAGTCGGTGGTGGTCGGGAATTTTTCGAACAGAGCAGGAGTTAAAGTGTTAACTAGTTTATCAGTGGTTTGGGCAGACATAATAGTCGCCACAAGTAATTCCCAGGCGCTGGAATAATTCAAGGCAGTTTTTGGATTTGGGTAAACTTTATAAAGTCGCTCTAAAATTAACTTAACTTTTTGCTCGTTAGCCATGAACTGATTATACACCTTGACCTTCAAGCTGATTGACAAGAATAGTCGGTGCACGATATAGTGTGAGAGTAACTTATGTATTCGGCCAACGCCGTAGGCATTTTGATAATAGGCCTTGGAATTTGGCTAGCAGTTTTAAGCTATTTTTTTTGGCGTGAACAGAGCTTTTTAAAAAGGCTAGTACCGAAAGGTGAAGGTCAGGACCTTAAAGAAAAGCTGAAAGAGGTTTTAGCTGAAGTTGAGATTTTACGCAAAGAAAATCAGACTTTAAATCGGAATTCACGAGAGTTATCTAAAGAGGGCTTGCATCACATTCAAAAAGTTGGGATGCTAAGATATAATCCTTATGAAGATACCGGTGGAGATGTTAGTTTTTCGCTAGTGCTTTTAGATGGAGCAGCAAATGGGTTATTATTAACTAGTTTGCATAGCAGAGCTGGAACGAGGGTTTATACAAAAGAGATTGTGGGAGGTAAAAGTCAGCTCCAACTTTCTAAAGAAGAGCAAAAAGTGGTCGATCAAGCCACGTATTAAGTCAGATGAATAAATTTTTTAACAATTTAGATACAACACAACGAATCTTAGTTTTAGCAATCGCAGCGGTGATCGTTTTTGGAGCTTCAACGGCTGTTTCTTATACTCTTTTTGCTTCAAGTGCTAAACAGGCTGCTCAGCAAGCAGCAGCTGCTTTACCAACGTCGGCCGGTGGTTTTGCTGAAAATCCTAATGAACCCAAGACCGAGACCTGTCCATTAAATGGTTCGATGCATACCAAAGAAGCTAAACAAATCTGGGATACTCATCGTCCACTCGCCGTTATGATTGAAAATCATACTGATGCTCGTCCTCAATCAGGATTGTCTTCAGCCGATGTCGTTTATGAAGCGGTCGCTGAAGGTGGAATTACCCGCTTTATGGGGGTCTTTTTATGTAATGTTGCCGATACTCAAGTCGGACCTGTTCGGTCGGCTCGGACTTATTTCCTTGATTGGGAATCGGAATACAACGCTTTATACGCTCATGTTGGAGGAGCCAATACTCCAGGTCCAGCGAATGCTTTGGGACAAATCATCGATTACAAAGTTGATGACTTAAATCAGATGTCTGGTTGTTGTGGTTACCCGACTTATTGGCGAGATTACCAAAGACTTGGTCATCCAGTCGCGACTGAGCACACCATGTATTCAACGACTAATAAGCTATTTGATGCTGGTAAAGCCATGGGGTGGACTGCAAGTGACTCGGCTGGAGTAAAATGGGATGCCAACTTTGTTCAATGGAAATTCAAAGATGATCAACCTGGTGGAACGACCACGAAAATCACCGTTCCGTTCTGGGCTGGCTTTAAAGACTATGAAGTTGAGTGGGCATATGATTCCAGTTGCAACTGTTATAAACGTAGCAATGGTGGTGCTCCACACCTTGATTTAGATAATAATCAACAACTCTCACCTAAAGTTGTGGTTGTTCAATTTGAAACTGAAGCTCATGCCAATGATGGCTATGATAATAACGTCCATTTGCTCTACGGAACAAAAGGTTCTGGTAAAGCTTTAATTTTTGAAGATGGTAAGGTTACAGAAGGCACTTGGAATAAGGCTAATCGTCTCGCACGCGAGAAATTCTTAGATAAGAATGGTCAGGAGATTGCATTTAACAAAGGTCAGATCTGGATTCAAACTATCCCGATCGGAAATACGGTTACTTATTAGTTAGTTTGCTGCTCAGAAAGGATAAACATGCATGAGCTCTTTGTTTCAAAAGTTCGAGTCAAAATGCTGCAATTATTTTTGACCGCAGAAGAGCCGATCCTCCATGTTCGTGAAATTGTTCGCCGAGTTGATGAAGAGATAAATGCGGTCAGGCGAGAACTTGCACGGATGGAAAAGTACGGGCTAGTTTCATCTGAATGGCGAGCTAACCGGCGACTTTATCGGTTCCGTAAAGACTATCAATTTTATCCTGAGCTTTTGGCAATGGTTGCGAAAAGTAGTGGAGTGGGAGGCGCGATTCATAAAAATCAATCTCGAATAGGTAAGATTAAGTTTGCGATGATTGCCAGTCGATTTCTCAAAAATGAATCTTCAACTCTCGATGATGTTGATATTTTAATTGTTGGCCAAATTGTCCAACCAGAGCTTCAGGCGATTGTGG
Source organism: Candidatus Daviesbacteria bacterium (assembly GCA_041690695.1). Taxonomy (GTDB): domain Bacteria; phylum Patescibacteriota; class Microgenomatia; order Daviesbacterales; family UBA10151; genus JBEPVZ01. The sequence continues at coordinate 2,540 of JBEPVZ010000038.1, forward strand.
CTGATGAACAGACCAGGCGGGAGCGAGAAATTAATTATTCATTTATGGATGAAGCTGAATTTAATTTTAGAGTTAAAAGACGTGATCCCTTTATTCTCCGAGTTTTAGTTCAACCTAAGGTTATGATTATTGGTGATGAAGCGAATCTTTTAAACGGCGTGATTGCTTAAAATTATGCGACCTCGCAAACTACTTTGGCTGATTATTCTTTTAACTCTCTTGGCTGTTTTTCTTGATCTACCAAGTTTTCCAAAACTTCCTGCAAAACTTGTCATTCCTAAAGTTAATAAAGAGTTGCCTCTACCAAATTTAAGTCCCGTACCAATTAAATTAGGTTTGGATTTACAGGGTGGAGTCGAGCTTGTTCTTCAAGCCCAAATGGATAAGATTGCGGCGGCTGATCGAGATGATGCTTTAGAATCGGCTCGTCAAGTCATTGAACGGCGAGTCAATGGCTTTGGAGTCTCTGAGGCGGTTGTTCAAAGTGCTAAGGTTGGAAGTGATCGTCGTATTTTAGTTGACTTGCCAGGTGTGTCTGATGCCTCCCAGGCCGCTAATTTGGTTGGTAAAACCGCTGAACTTGATTTTCGTGAAGAACCAGCCAGTTATCCGCCTGAAGCTTCACAATCGGGGTTGCCTCCAGTTTTCTTTTTTACAAAAACTAATTTAACCGGAGCGGATTTACAAAAATCTCAAGTCACATTTAGCTCGTCGGGTAAGAATACTGGAGCCCAGGTTGAAATTCAATTTACGCCGGATGGTGCTAAAAAGTTTGATGATATTACAAAGCGCAATGTTGGTAAACCGTTGGCCATCTTTTTAGATGACCAACCGGTCTCTTATAACCCCCCAATTGTTCAACAAGAGATTATTGGCGGAAATGCGGTTATTTCCGGTAACTTTACTTCAGACCAAGCTAAACAATTAGCGATTCAGTTAAATGCCGGTGCTCTAAAGGTCCCAGTCAAGATTTTAAGTGAGCGATCGATCTCGGCCAGTTTAGGTCAAGAATCAGTTCAAAAAAGTTTAGTGGCTGGAGGAATTGGTCTGGTAATTGTTATTTTATATATGATTGGCTATTACGGATGGCTCGGATTAATTGCTGATGTGGCATTAATTATTTATACATTACTCGTTTTAGCTATCTTTAAAACTGGTCTATTTATTTTGCCACCAGTAACTTTAACCTTACCAGGCATTGCCGGCTTTATTTTATCGATTGGAATGGCGGTTGATGCCAATATCTTAATTTTTGAACGGATGAAGGAGGAGAAAAGGTGGGGGAAGTTGCCTAAGAAGGCTTTGGAATTAGGCTTTAATCGGGCTTGGAGCTCGATCCGAGACTCAAATATCTCGTCATTAATTACGGCTTCAATCTTGTATTATTTCGGAGTTGGACTCGTTCGGGGATTTGCCATTACCTTGGCGATTGGAGTTTTAGTTTCAATGTTTACAGCCGTAGTTGTCACCAGAACTTTTTTAAGATTTTTTATTAAATAAATTATGCAATTTCATTCCAAATCACCACAATACGAACATATCCATAAAAGATGGAAGGGTCATC
>JBEPVZ010000039.1:0-3543 GCA_041690695.1 Candidatus Daviesbacteria bacterium
CATTCAAACATAATTAATCTCCTGCTTGTTTGATTATATTATAAGCTCGAGAAATATCACCTCTTTCAAGAGCTGTAAAAACTTTTTTCTTAAGATTATGCCAAGAAATTCCTTTTGGAGTTGGAAGTGTCTTTAAAATATATAGATATTCTTCTGAATACGGTTTAATATAACCTTGTTCGACATAACTAGCTAACGCTTCTGCCAAGACAGTTTTAGTATCTGTTAAAGTTGCGGTTAAGGCCGCGTTCCGGCTAATTCGCTCAAACTTAGCTTCTTCTAATTTGAAAGTTCTTGTTCCATCTCTAATTTGAGCCAATTCATCATTTAAAAGAGCTTGGCTTTGATCGATTTGCCAAATAACGTGGCTGCCACTCATATAAACAACCTCCGGTGTATGCATTGACCATCTTCTCTCTCTGGCCGTCTGACCAATTCCACCCGCTCCAGTTGCCGCAATCGCTCTCCAATTATAAACTGTTCCGTTTCGGTAATGCATCGCCATAAAAAGTGGCAAAACATCGTCGATTTTGGCGGTTGGTGCAAGCTCACGAGCATTTTGAATAATGTCGCTACTAATTACTTTCCGGGTTTCATCATGAGCAATATTTAACTTAATGATCGTTGAGTGTGGCAGTTTTGGGCTAATCTTAAATTCTTGAGCTTCGGTCGTCATTCTGAAATTATACTGGAAGATTAAAATATGTCTAGTTATTCAAAAGCAAAGTGCTAAAATTTAGACATGGAAGTTTTAATTACTGGTTCAGGGGCAAGAGAGCATGCCTTAGCCTTAAAAGCCACCCAAAGTCCACTTGTTAGTAAAGTTTTTGTAGCTCCGGGTAATCCTGGAATAGCTGAAATTGCGGAGTGTTTAGCAATCGGGCCAACTGATGTTCAGGGGCTAGTTTCATTTAGGCAAAGAAATCCTAGAATCGGCTTAACTATTGCTGGGCCTGAATTAACTCTTGAGGCAGGAGTTGGAGATGCTTTTTTAGAACAGGGCTGGGCTTTTTGGGGATCTGATCAAGCCGGAGCTCAAATCGAGGTCAGCAAAACTTTTGCCAAAGAGCTGATGGATAAATATGGTATCCCAACAGCGGCATCTCGCAGTTTTAATCCCAACCAGCGACGACAAGCTCTGTCTTACTTTGAGAAAGCAGACTTGCCGATAGTTATTAAAGAAGATGGTTTAGCTGCTGGCAAAGGCGCTACCATTATTCAGGATCTAAATGAAGGACGTAGTCTGATTAAACATTTAACTGATCAAGATAGTCGATTCTTACTCGAAGAATATTTAACGGGAGATGAGATTAGTACGACCGGAATCTGTGTCGGTCGAGAATTTGTGCCATTATTATTAACTCAAGATCATAAAGCCCTTTTTGAAGGCGGACCAAATACCGGTGGAATGGGTGTCATTACACCCCTACCTTTTATCGCTCAACAAACTGAGCAAGATTTATATCAAACGATTACTCAAGCGACGCTAGATGCCATGGCTCAAGAAGGTCTAAATTTTAATGGTTTTTTGTATTCAAATATTATGATGACCCCCAAAGGTCCGCGAGTGTTAGAACATAACGCTCGGTTTGGCGATCCCGAAGCCCAAACCATGTTGCCACTTATGGAAAATGATCTGATTGAAACGTTAATGCTTGGCTTAGAAGGTAATATTAACCAGGCTCAAATTAGTTGGGCTAAAAAATATGGCGTTAGCTTAACTTTGGCTTCCGGGGGTTATCCTGGAAAATATGAGATAGGTCGAACCATTGAAGGAGTTGATGACGCTAATAAATTGCCGGGAATTATGGTCATGCATGCTGGCACGGCACGTCATGATGGACAATTAGTCACGAGTGGTGGTCGAGTTTTAAGTGTGGTTTCAACAGCCGAAACTTTACTTGGAGCGCTCCAGCAAGCCTATTATGCTGCTACTAAGATTAACTTTGAGGGGATGTATTATCGGAAAGATATTGGTCAAAGGGGACTAAACCAAGCTTAACTTACTTATTGTATAATTAAGATTATTGATCCTATGACAAAAACGACCACCAATAATCAACCCGTTGGACAAGAAACAGAGCCCAAAGTTCCAGCAGACCTTCAAAAAGCCTTGGCTGCGGCTCCCTTAGTCGAGGCCGTCTGGGACAGCCTAACGATGTTGGCCCGTTGGGATTTTATTATTTGGGTAGAACAAGCTAAACAAGTTGAGACTCGTCAACACCGAATTAAAAGAACCTGCGAGATGATGACCGCCGGAAAAAGACGTCCTTGTTGCTTTACGATCGTCCCAGCCGATCTTTATAAAGCCATGGAGGCTAATCCCAAAGCCAAGAATGCCTGGAAAAATCTTGGACCAGTTGAGCGTCGTCAGATGGTAAGCTGGATAGACGCAGCCAAGCCAGAATTAAGTAAAAATCGAGTCGGGCAAGCTTGTGAGCTGATGGCCGCTGGCCAGCAACATCCTTAAAAAAGCTTCGTTTGACCCGGGTAGAGAGACTGGATTTAGCGTGGACAGGGAGAGACTTATTCTTGACAGTAGTATTGCTATAAAGCAACAATTAGATTGATGCACAATCAAAAAGGATTTACACTAGTATTTATTGGAGTAATTATCTCGATCATACTTATTAGTGGCGCCTTAATTTTTTATTATCAAAATGAATTAATGTTTACTCAGCCTAAGGCAACTCAACAAGCTTATCCATCAAAAACTCCTTCTCTTGTCACAAATAGTCCCGCACCAACCGCTAGCTCAGAGATTAACACTAATAATGACCCTACTATAACTATTGTCGGAAACGAAGCAAAAATCACAGGCATAATAACTGACGTAAATCATGGGTGTTGGGTAGATGCAAGCTGTTCGATTCAACTTAATAATAAAATATGGATTGGATACGACAGCGGATCAACACCCTTAATGTTATCTGACAATCCTCCAGCACGAGGAACTATCAATGGAGGAGACTTTTCGAAAGATAAAAGCCAATATATTGGAAAAAGAGTTGAAGCCTATGTGGCAACAACTCCGGATGGATCATTTACTCTTTATGGTAGTTCTAAATACTATATTAAGATTATTGATTAACTCACTTATTGAGTAACTTTATTTTGTGTACGTTTGACGTGGGGTGCTCAACGATGAACTCCTCGAACCAATTATACAAGAAATGACCGCTCTCTATAAAGTCTTTGGTCACAAGAACTACGCTTTTGCTACGGCGTAGTTTTTTATTGCTATGAATCAAAATCAAATAAAAGATATTACTACCAATTTAGAAACTCAGGAAGATCCACTAGGGATTAAGTCTATTGCTGAAGCAAATAATCAAGGTGAACTGATCCAAGCATTCGAAAAAGCTAAGATTCAATTTCAAAGGATTTTTGACGGTCGAGCCTTAATAGAATTACAAGAAATAGCAAAGGAAGTAGAATCAGGATTAAGCACAGAAGAGACTAATAAGAAATATATCGAGAAATATCAGGAAGTGCTAATGGCGAATGGATTCGTTAATGGGAAAGTAGTCGAAGCTTCAGTAA
>JBEPVZ010000040.1:0-3322 GCA_041690695.1 Candidatus Daviesbacteria bacterium
CTCCTACTCAGACCAAAGTAAATAGTATTCAAATTGGTAAGTATCATAACTTGGATTTGGTCGATGACTTTATTCTTTATCTGGAGTCTACAAATTACTCTCCCGAGACGATCTACAATTATAAAAAGGACTTATTGCTTTTTGATAACTTTCTTGTATCTAGAAACTTAAAAATTAGTGACTTTGACAAAAGACTCATTTTTGAGTTTAAAGCTTATATTACTTCTGATGAGAGACAAACTCCAACTTATCAATTTGAAACGACTGTTCGACTTTCACCAGCAAGTATTAATCGGGTAATTTCTTCAATTAGAGCTTATATTAGATTTCTAATTGATCATGACTACCCTACTCCGGTCTCTCCTGATCAATTTAAAATGGTAAAAAAAGAAAAAACTCATTATCATATGGCAGAAATAAATGAGCTTGTTAAATTAATTGAGTCGCCAACCTTATTAGAGCCCGATCAGCTTATTGGAGCTCGCAATCGAGCAATGCTTGAGGTGCTATTTGCTACAGGAATGCGAATTTCTGAATTATTGAGCTTAAATAGACGAGATATCGACGGCACTGGCAAAGTATTTATTACAGGTAAAGGTCGAAAGCAGCGTTTTGTTTATTTAACAGAGCGAGCTGTTTTGTATTTAAATCAATATTTATCAATGAGACAAGATAGACAAATTGCCCTTTTTGTTCCTACAAAAGGTAGGAATATTAATAACCCTCAACATCGGATATCTGCTAATTACCTTCAGGAAAGAATCAAGAAATATCGGGAGATATTAAAAATAACTTTACAAACAAGTGCCCACTCTCTTCGACATGGCTTTGCTACTTACTTGGCTGAGGAAGGGGCTAATCCTGCTGCTATTCAGGTTCTTTTAGGCCATGAAAGTTTAAATACGACTACTAGGTATGTTAATGCGTCAGATAAGTTTGCCCAAGAGACTCATCGAAAATATCACCCTTTAAATGAGCCAACGAAATAACTGGACTTTAGATACTTTAAAAATTGGAATTGATCGCTTCTATCAAGAAAATGGCAGGTACCCAAGAATTATTCATTGTTGTCAATATTGGCTACGATCAAGAACGTATTTATAAATGGGTAAATGGTAATCTTAATTATATTCCAGCTAATTGGCGAGTATTAGCAAAGGATAGTTTTATTAACTTAATAAATGATTTTCAACCATATGCTTACCCGCAGTCTGAAAAATAGCTCCCGAGCATGGTATTATTAATTTTAAGAGATGAATTCTAATAAGTTTTTTACTGGCAAAGTCATTGTTAATCTAATCTCCTTGGTCGTCATTTTAGTGACAATTCCGGTTGGAATTTATCTAACTACCCATAAACAGACAATTCAAAGTTCAGCTGCAACTCCCGATCAAACTCATATTGAAATTTTTGGTCCAAATGTCAAAAATAATCAGACTAGTTCAAGAGATATTCAAGTTCGTTTAACTTACGTTCCCGCTTCTCAATCGGCTTTTCCAGTTAGTTTTCGAATAGCTAATTCAAAAGAGGCTCTTCCCTATTCTCAAGAGCAATTGTTTAGTCAAAATAATCAGGAGATAAATTGGCGACTTAATTCTGCGCCTGGCTTAAAAGTTGTGTATGTTCAATTTAAAGTGGTTGATTCATGGACTGACCCAGATTTACAAACTGTCAATTTAAACGCTACTCCTCTATCCGCCAAGTTTGAATTAGGTTCAAATTTAGCGGATATAAATATTAAACCTGAAGATTTAGACAAGCAGCTTAAGATCCTGGCTGATTCAGGTATTAAGGACCTTCGGGTTTTTGTCGGTAGGAGTGATTTAACCGACGATCAATCGGCGTCTAATTTAAATGCTTTTTTAACCCTTGCGGAAAGTCATCAGTTGTCCGTTATTCCGGTCTTGATTGATGATTATTCGACCAATTTCCACCCTCAAAGTACGAATTCTTACTATAATCAATTATCGAGCTTGGATTACACCTTCTTTGATCAAGGTTATGAGGATACTTACTTAGAGTTTGTTAAAAAGGTGGTGACTTTAAATATGAGTCACTCAAATATTCTTGCTTGGGAGATTGGTAATGAGCTAGCTAATAAAACAAATTCGACAACTTTAATTAACTTTTTTAAGACAACGAGTGCCGTTATTAAAGGGCTTGATCCTGACCATGATGTGGCTCTAGGAGTTACTAGTTCAGCCAGTACTTCGCTTCTACCTTTGCAACTCTATACCAATTTAGATAATATTGATTTAGTAACTATTCATCTCAAAGCTGGCCAGCCTCGTCCAATTGAAGATTTAAATTGGGCCAAGCAACACCAAAGAGCTGTTTTAGTTGAAGATACAAACTTAGGTGATAGTAAAGATAAGTCACTTTCAGATAAGATAAGTAGTGAAGAGAGTTTTTGGCAGAATCAAGGCGTGTCAAGCTTTTTTACGAATACGATTAATAGTCAATGAATGAAGTTTTACTGTTTTTTAAAGATAAGCGCAATCTCTTAAACCTATTGGTTTTTGCGATCGTCATCTTAGGTGTCCCAATCGGAGTTAATTTAGTACAGCATCAACAAAATTTGCTTTCACATGCTGATGTTGTGCCAGTGGCTTTTATCCAACGTGGCAGTGAGGATAAAGTTATTGTGTCTCGGAATGGTGAGCTAGTTGTTATTCAACAGCCAGTTTCAACAACCGTGAGCCTACAGCTCTACTCTCCTCTGGCTCCATCTACTGTCGCCTCAGCTAATAATAATTCTTTTAGTAAATTTGCGAGTGTTATCTCTGATCAGGTTGTTAAACCAGCCTATGCTGCCAATACCACCTTTGACTGTATTCCCGGTCAGGCGATGAATAGTTATCACGATGCCATTGGTAATACCGGTCACACCTATTGTGTTTATAAATCAGGTGGAAATACCGAGAGTGCACCTGTTATAGAGAGCTGCAAATATGGTGGAAGTCCTTACAAAAATGGTAGCTCAAGTAATGCTACAAAATGTGGAGCGGGCGATGCTTGTTTAGAAAACGCCGATGGTTCAGGCTATGGCTGCCAGCCCGGAGCTTGTCTGATGAACCCGGATGGATCTGGATCGGGTCAAGGCACTTGTAGTAATTCGGTTGGAACTGGCCATAAATATTGTGTTTATCAATCCCCATCGAGTGGCGGTAATACAGTTGGCAGCTGCAAAATTGAAAGCTGTACTAATGGCACCAATAACCCACCGAGCTGTAATAATACTCCTCCTCCACCGACCGTTTGTGTCGCCACTACTACCCGAGTTTGTAGTGTTAATGGTGGCAATGGTAATGGTGTTCAAACC